>CAYOTY010000005.1:0-48158 GCA_964406995.1 uncultured Microbacterium sp. | reverse complement strand
AACAGTTGGTCGGAATCAAATAGCGCGAGTCTCCATCAAACCCAGAGCGCTTCATACATCGGATGCTCGCTCTCTGCGGTCGGGTCATTGTTTAGAAGAGTGGGGTGGTCGAGTGATCGGGGAGCGTCGCCGAGACGGGCGTCTGCTCAACGCGGACGTTATCAGCCTGCGCGATGACGCTACCTCGCGTTCGCTCTTCGAGTTCACCGAGAACGCTGAACATGCGCTTGTCGCCGTGTGCGCGAACCGCCTGGTCGTACTGCTCTTCGGATAGATGGACGACGACAGTGCGCGGCTTCCCCCTGATACGCCCATGAAGTCTGATCTGACGCTCGGCATCCGACTCCGAGTTCTTCAAGGCCGTGATCTCACCAACCATCGCCACCAGCGTCGGCTCTGGGGTCTCTTCGAAGTAGGCACGGGCTTGACTGATTTTCGCGCCGTCTTCGGGCGTGAACGAGATTTCTACCTGCTGCGTCTTACCCGCGAGCAAAGTGCTCTCTTCGTTGTGGTTGAAATCGACGGTGATCGCCGACTCTTCTCCCGAGGTCACAGGCTGTAGCGCGGCGAGCAACTCGAACGAGACGCCGCTGATCACGCGCTGATCAAACGCGGCGAAGTTGGCGGTCTTCTTCGGACTCTCGTCGAGCGCTTCACGCACCGCCTGAAGTGAGGTTACGAGCGTCGAGGTGATCTCGCGACCGGAGATGCGGGGGTGCTTCTTAGCGCCCTCACCGGTCGCTTTCGAGGTAGCGAACGTTTGATTGCTCGGCGTGAGCGCGGTCACTATGTAACTGCCCACGCGAGTCTGACCCATGTAACACTGGCTGAGGAATTCTTCGGCGATCACGGACTGCGCGTTCGCGTAGCGCTTGCGGCTCAGATTCGACGACTTGGCCGCAGCCGAAAGCAATCCTTGTGTGCTATCCACCAGCTGATTGCCCGCCTGCCACTTGATCAGACCCGCGTCGTTGTCTGTCTCCCGCTTCACGTCGACCTCGTCAAACTGACGCTCAACCAAGAGGGTCGCGAGCGAGAACACTTCTGCGAAGTCGCTGCCGTAGAGGGCGTGCATCCGACGAGCGATGTCGTCAAGCAGGGCACCATAGTCGGGTGCCGCTGGCGCAAGCGGGAACGCGACTCGTTCGGCCCGAGCGTTCTCCTGACCAATCGGCTCCCAGTATGCGAGCGCGTCCCGGAAGCCGCCGACCGCGTGCCACCCGAGCCGCTCGAGCGCCCGGGTCAGGACAGCGGGATTCATGGGCTGCTCGCTCATGGTCTTCCTCCCGCCCTGAGGCGCGCCATGATCTCGCACAGCGCTACGTCGTCGAAGACGTTAGTCGCAGGGGCCGACACCGTGATTTTCTTGCCGGTGCGCGGCGGTTCGCCTTCCAGAGACACCCAGTATGCACAGTGCCTCAGTGCCGTGTACGGATGACGCGACCAAACCCACGCTGAGGGATCAGTGGGCAAATCCATGATTACGAGGATGTGGGGCATCGACCAGGCGTTGCGCATCCGTTCGTATCGGATGTCGCGTAGTTTCGCGCTGATCTCCGTGTGTGCCGCGTTCCAGCCGTTCGTGACAGCCTTCAGTTGCACGCGAAGAGGGACTTCCTCTGCGCCGCTGATCTCGTGCCAGATGTCAACGTCGACGCCGTTGTCGATCCTCGGCTCACTGATGTTGCAGCCTGCGGCCGCCGCGATCGCGCCGACGAGCGACGTCTGGAGTTGTTCTTTCAGATCAGACTTGCGGGATCGCATCCCGCGAATGACGGGAGCGCCGGTGCTTGGCTCGCTCGTCCTCGATATCACCGACATGAGGCAACTCTATGGGAGCGAAGTTGCTCGCCGCGATCCCGCGCGCCTCAGAACTGGCTGCGCTAGGTCCTTGTCAAGGACGGCCATCGTCTCGGTGTGACCGCGTCGGAATCGGCGAAGCGCGACCGGTTGCTGGAGCAGGAGAACGAGGTGCTGCGTTGTCGTTCCCTATGATCTAGGGGCAACTGATGTAAGAGTGCTATTCAAGTTACAGAAAAGTCGCTCCAACCGGGGCGCATGAGACGGCGGCGGATGTGACTGGTAGATCAACGGAACAACTGACTCGTGAGATTGTCGAGCGGTTTCGAACGGTTCATGGTGATCGATTCGGGTACGGCGACGTCCGATTCTATGGTCTGAACGTAAAAGTGAAGATTGTTTGCTCCGAAGCCGGCCATGGAGTTTTCGAGCAAACGCCTACCAATCACCTGTCTGGCCAAGGGTGTCCCCGCTGTAAGGGGCGGGCGGCATGGGAGACTCGTGCGTCCAATGGGCCGGGGAACGGAAAGTCATTCGCCGATCGGTGCCCACAGTGGGTGCATCAGTGGGATCACGAGCGTAACGGAGCGCTGCATCCAGAGATCGCCTACCCGAAGTCGAAGAAGATCGTCTGGTGGCACGAGCCTGCGTGTGGACACAGTTGGGAGCAGCGCATAACGGATCGTGGTGTCGCGGCGCAGCGTTGCCCGATATGCACGGGAGATATTCTCCAAGCGGGAGTGAATGATGTGCTGACGTGCCATCCGGATCTGGCGAGAGAATGGCACCCCACGCGAAACGCCCCGCTGTGGCCTGCCAACATCAGCATAAGCAGTGGCAAGAAGGTTTGGTGGAAGTGCGCAGCGTGTGGTGAAGAGTGGGAGACGAAGATCAACAGCCGCACCAAGGGGTCTCGGACTGGCTGTCCTCGGTGCGCGAGCAATCGAATCTGGGAGAAGCGTGGGAGACCGCCTTTCGAGAGGTCTTTTGCGGGGGCCGCGGAACCTCACCTGTTGAATCAGTGGAGTCCGCGGAATCCGGAAGGCCCCGAGGACGTTTACTTCGGGAACACATCGAAAGCCATTCGATGGGTACACCCGGATTGCGGGCACGAGTGGCGGCAGTCCGTCTATAACCGAGTCAAGGCAGCGCCTGGGTGCCCCGTGTGCGATGGCCGGGTGGTCGTAGCCGGCATCAACGATCTGTCCACGACCAACCCGGACATCGCAGCTCGATGGCACCCAACGCTCAACGGTGATGTAACCCCTCGCGTACTTCGTCCATACTCGAACAAGAAACTCTGGTGGGCCTGCCCCACGTGCAAACGTCCATTCCAGAGGACAGTCACCGGAATGGTGTCGAACGGGAGCATCATCTGCAGCGATTGCAGTGCTGTCGCACGGGGTCGGAAGAAGGCAGCGCCGGCGCCCGGTCGATCGTTCGAGGATGAGCATCCGAACTTGGCGAGAGAATGGCACCCCACTCGCAATGGTGCTCTACATCCGAACCAGCTCCGGTCCGGCTCCAACGAGCGGGTCTGGTGGCTGTGCGATTACGGGCACGAGTGGGAAGGCCAACTATCGCAGCGCACATCCGTCCGGAGGAGGTCGTGCCCTCACTGCACTCCTGGATCATACGGGGAGCGTGCTGTCGTTGATCTGCTCAAAGAACACGGCGTGAAGTATGAACGGCAATGGACCGATTCTTCTCTTCGAGATCAGGCAGTGCTCAGATTCGATTTCATGCTGCCTGAGTTCCGTATGTTGATTGAGTTCGATGGCGAGCAGCATCGGCGTCCGACCCGTTTCGGCGCACACACGCGAGAGGACGCGATTGCCGCGTTCGAAGCGCTGCAGCGCAGAGATGAGAAGAAGACAGCCTGGGCGCGCGAGAACGGCTGGAGTCTCGTTCGGATCGACTCGATCCCTTCCATATCAATCGTGCTGAAGGCAATGGGAGTTATTTGATGGCAGGCATAGTGCGTGCCCGACGTGATCCGTCCCACACTGGCTGCCGTGCTCCTTCGAGTTTGGAAGGAATCTTGATCATGTAAAGGAGGAGTCGACGAGGTTCGCGCTTGAGCGTTTCGATGAGTATCAACCTTGACAACGGTGTGCGCGATGAGCTTGGAAAGAGTCGGGTTCGGCGTGGCCTAGGACTCAACGTTGACTACGACGCCATAGGTAACCCATCTCAATCACCCTCCACGGACCGTCACCAACCCAGTACACTCGGATCAAGCGAATCGCCCGATTCCCTGTAAACACTAGGGAACCCGAGACGATCCAGGACTTTCGGAGAAATCCGCTCTGATCAGGGATTTTCCAAGGGGTCGCAGGTTCAAATCCTGGTCTTACCGTCGACCGGCCCGCGCGACCCCGGCGTTAGCCGCCGGCCGGCGGAATCGTCTTGCGCATCACGGTCTTGCTCTTGCCGATGTGGCGCTCGAAGGTGAACCCGGCCTTCTCGAACATCGCCCGCGTGCCGTTGTGGAGGAACGATGACGACGTCCTTTTTCCGGGGTGAGTTCGTTCGGGAACGAGACCACCTCGCCGCCACCGGCCTGCGCGATCAGCTCGAGCACGCCGTCCAGCGCCTCCCGTGCCACTCCGGAGCGCCGGTGGTCGCGGTCGACGAAGAAGCACGTGATGCGCCAGGGCGCCGGGTTGGCCTCGCCCGCGTCGTACTGCTTGCGGTGGTAGATGTTGGGCAGCTCTGCAGGGCTGCCGTACTCGCACCACGCGATCGCGTCGTCGCCGTCGAAGACGAGCGCGGCGTGCGCGACGCCCTCCGCCACGAGTCGCTCCTTGAACGTCGCCCTGTCGTACTCGTCCTTGATGGTGCCGGCGGTGTTGCCGTGGAAGTACGAGCAGTAGCATCCGCCCCACACCCCGTTGTGCTTCTGCGCGAGTGCCAGCCACGCTGGGAAGGTCTCGGGAGTGAGCGGCTTGATCACATGCGAAGCCATCACGCAGACCTCACCTTCGCACCCACGACCATCGATCGCTCGCAGGAGACGGCCGGCATGTGTTCCGTCGAGCCATCGTCATCATCCATGCCAGCCTCCTCGCGTCGGTGCCGCCAGTATGCCGACTGGATCCGGCTTCGACAAGGAGCATCGGTGCAGCACTCTCAAACGGCGACGAGGGGAGTGCTGCCTGCCGTCACCGCCCCGAACAGCTTGTCGAAGACGGCGGCCCGATCGAACTGCAGGGCGTAGACGCGCGCCGCGGCCGCCCGCTCGGCCAGCTGCTCCGGCGTCAGGGCGAGGCCCTCGCGCAGCGCGGCGGCGATCGCATCCGGATCATTGACGGGAACGATGAGCGCGTGGTCACCCACCGCCTCGCCGATGCCGCCGGTGAGGGTGGTGATCACCGGGCCGCCGCCGGCGAGCATCTTCTCGGCGAGTGCGATGCCGAAAGTCTCGACGAAGTCGGCGCTCGGCCTGCTCGGCAGCGCGTAGACCGCGCAGGCCTCCATCAGATGCGGCTTCTCGGCATCCCCGACGTCATCGAAGAACCGGATTCGTGCCGCCAGCGGTGAGGCCGCCGCGAGACCGTGCAGCCTCTCGGCATCCGGTCCGCGCCCGACGATCACCAGCTCCACATCCTCCGGGAGCCCGGCCCGCTCGAAGCCGGCGATGAGATCGTCCACGCCCTTCGCCGGCTGCAGACGGGAGAGGAAGAGCACGTAGCGGTTGCGGCCCAGTCCGCGCCGCGCCAGCCCTCGGTCGGTTTCCGCCGGATCGAGGTCGACGTACGCCGAGGTGTCGATCGCCGGATAGGAGACCCGGATGCGCTCGCGGCACTGCTCGGCGAAGCGGGTGCCGTGCCGGGCGTCGAGCTCGGCCGCGGCGTCGATGATGATCTCGCGCGTGTACTCGGAGACCGCGACCGGGTGGTCCTGCTCCAGATAGGCGCTGAAGATCTGCGCCGCCGCCCCGAAGGCGTCCTGCTCCAGACTGGAGCGCACGACGTTGGTGATGTCGCTGCCCACCGCCTCCGCAATGGTGGTCACCTCGACCGGAAGCCCGGTGGCGCGCGCGGCGCGCACTGCATCGGCGACGGCGAGCGTGTGCGGGCTCAGGTAGAGCGAGAGCACGGTCGTCGGCACGCCGTCGGTGAAGAGCTCGACGAGCCGCCCGGTGATCCCGGTGAGATAGCGCCCGTCGGGGACCTTGTAGTCGCCGACCGGCTCCGGCCTCTCCACATGGATGCCGTCGCTGTAGGGCAGTACCGTCTCCAGCGGTTTCAGCGGCAGGCCGCTCGTCGCGAGCCGCTCCAGCGGCCAGGTGACGATGCGGACCTCGTCGAAGCCGCGGGTGAGCGCGGCCTCGGCGAGATTGCGGCCCTCCACCGAGTGCCCGCAGATCACGGGGTCGGCGCGATTGACGATGATCAGACGGCGGGATACGGACATTTTCGTCTCCTGGTGATCTCGGGGCGGGGGTTTCGGATGCGGTCAGCCGAGGGAGCTCGACGGCGGTCGCTCTGCCCGGCCCCAGTCGCCGGGCTCCGGGCCGAGCCGGAGCAGCAGTTCGCCGCCGGCGTGGAACTCGGCGCCGCTGATCCAGCTGCGGGCCAGCGGCGCGCCGTTCAGGGTCGCGGACTGCACGTACTGCACGGGGCTTCCGGCTCGCGGTTCGACGAAGCCCTCGGTCTCGATGCACAGGGGCCCGGCGGCGAGCTGGATCCGGGCCGAGCGGAAGGAGGGCGCATTCACCAGGAACAGGTTCTGCCCGGCCACCGGGAACAGCCCGAGCGACACCAAGACGTACCAGGAGCTCAGCCCGCCGGAGTCGTCGTTGCCGGGGAGCCCGCCGCGTCCGGTGCCGAACTGCTGCGTCACCGCCGCGTGCACGATCTCAGCGGTGCGGTCGGGGCGCCCGACGTAGTGGTAGGCCCAGGGCGCATCCATGTCCGGCTCGTTGTTGAGCCCTTCGAATCGGCCGAGCGCGTAGCCCGCGCGCATCTCGGCGTCGCCGGGCGCGAGCCCGGGCTGGGTCACGGGCCTTGCGCCGTAGCCGAAGAATGTGTCGAGCAGACCGAGGAAGGCCTCGTCGCCGCCGGCGAGCGCGATGCGCCCGGCCATGTCGTGCTGGAGCCGGAAGGAGTAGTTGTGCTTGCTGCCCTCGTAGAACGTGGAGTCCTTCAGCAGGCCCGTGGCCGGGTCGTAGGCGTTGATCCAGCGTTCGGCGAGGAGGGCGAACTCCTCGGCCAGGTCGTCGTCGCCGACCGCCTCGGCCACCTTCACGGTGCACCAGTAGCCGAAGGCGAGGTCGAGGGTATGGCTGATCGGATGGGCCTCGCCGTGGAGCAGGAACTCCTCGCCGTAGGTGCGGCGCAGATCGTTGTGCATGTGCACCAGTGCCCATTCCCAGTCGATGCCCGCTACGCCGAGCTGGCAGAGGTCGGCGAGGAAGGTGTGCGCCAGCGCGCTGCCCTGCCGTGAGAAGCGGTCGCTGCCGATCGCCATCCGGTAGCCGATGGGGAAGTTCCCCTCCTCCTCCGCGATGGTGAGCAGGGCGTTCGCCAGCTCCACGGCGCGCGCCGGCTGCAGCACGGTCAGCAGAGGCAGCTGGGTGCGGTAGATGTCCCACAGCGTGGAGAGGTCGAACGCGAACGCCCCGTCGCTCGGCCAGAACGGGCTCTCACCGGGCGCCAGGCAGGGCTTGATCAGCGAGTGGTAGAGCGCCGTGGCGAACACGGTGGCCCGCTCGGGCGACTCCGTCTCGACCGAGATCGCCTCCAGGCTGCGGATCCAGGCCGCGCGGGTCCGCTCCCGGAGGGCGTCGAAGCCATCGGTCCCGCCGTCCTCGTACAGGTTGCGCCGGGCCTGCTCCACGCCCCGCAGCGAGAACCCCATGCGTAGCTCGATCTGCTGGCCGGCATGACTGGGACCCGCCCACATCATCCCGAAGGAACGCAGCGTGGTCGGCCGGATGTGATCGAAGTCGAGACGGGTGCCGCCGGGCATGAGCCGCCGGTCGTACCAGAGCATCTGCCGCCAGGTCTCGGCGTCGCACTCGATGTAGACCGAGAGCGGCGCGCCCTCGACCACGATCGTGCCCTGCGCGACGCCGGGAGCGACCGACTCGAGGTGCGCGCGCACCGGGATCGTCGCCGAATGCGGCAGGGACAGCCCGCCGAGGGAGAAGTCGATCACGACCCGGGCGTTCGGATGCTCCGGAAAGGTGTAGCGGTGCACCGCGCTCTTGGGTCCGACGGTGAGCTCGGCCTGGATGCCGGAGTCGAGCATCGCGGCGTAGCGTCCCGGCTCGGCCTCCTCCTTGCTGATGCCCCACTGCCGGCCGAGGACATCGAGCGGCTCGAGCATCGGGGTGACCCGGAAGTAGTTGTAGTACTTGCGGATCGCACCCGTGCCGGACTGCTGGAAGTGGGTGAAGCCGGAGGCCACGGGCTTCTCGTGGATCACCGGCGGCACGCCCGCCGTGCTGAGGTCGTAGCGCCCGTACCCGGTGGGGTAGGCCCCGGAGTAGGCGCAGGCGGAGACCATGCCGAACGGGGAGGTCGCGCCCGGGTGCGTGTTGCCGACCTGCGGCTTCGGCCACCACCACGTCGCGGCGAGACCGGTGCGCTCGGGGAGCGCAGTGGTCTCGGTGCCGATGAACGGATCGACGTGCTCGATCATGATGCGACGCTACGTCGCCACTGTCTCGGTGAGATTACGGCGGTGTGAACATGTGCGCAAGGAGGTCGCCCCGAACGGGAGACCTCACCGGCGCCTCGCTCTGCGCATCCTGCGGCGATGGGCTCGCCATGCGGCGCGCGGGATGCTGCCGAAGATCCCGTGGTCGCCCGACACCGTGCCGATGTACAGCACCGAGTACGAGTGGTGCGTGCCCGGGCCGCTCTGCCCGCGGACGATCAGTACCTCGCCGGAGTTCGGGGAGCTCCACCAGAACCACGCGTCGTCGCGGGCGCCGCTCGGGTGCTCGACCACCGCCTTCGTGCCGCGTCGCGCGCGCTGATAGACGCGGCGCACCCTCACCAGCTGAAGACCGGATGCGGCAGCGCTATGCGCCGCCTCGTCATAGACCGCGAGCAAACGTTCCCGGCGCGCCCGAGGGCTGAACACCCTCCATCGCGCGGGTCCGATGAGCCACCAGGCCACGATCATCCCGATGATCCAGAGCACCATCGACAGTGCGGCCAGGCCGAGTGCGATCGCGGCGATCCCGGCCGGAAACCCCTGCCACTCGGCATCCGCCCTCCGCGCGAACATCGTGACCATTCCCGCGAGGAGATAGGCGATGATCCCGATGACGAGACCGAGCCCGCCGAGCGCACGGATGCCGAGCCACACGATGCGGCCCCGGCTGTCTCCTTCGTAGGTCGGCTCCATGATGGATTCCCTGGGAGGGATTCTGCCAGGTGCCTCCGACATACGTCCGACAGTGCACGCCTGAGCCCGGCCTGGCGCCGCCCCGCGACATCCGCCTGTCACACGCTCTGCGTACAATGACGACCATGTCGAGACGCGAAGAGATCGAGTGCTGGCTCACCGACATGGACGGCGTGCTCGTCCATGAGAACCAGGCGATCCCGGGCGCGGCCGAGCTGCTGCGGCAGTGGACCGATCAGGGCACCGAGTTCCTCGTGCTGACGAACAACTCGATCTTCACGCCGCGCGACCTCTCCGCGCGGCTGCGCGCCTCGGGGCTCGACGTGCCCGAGCAGCGCATCTGGACCTCGGCCCTGGCCACGGCCGACTTCCTGCGCTCGCAGATGCCGGGCGGCTCCGCCTTCGTCGTGGGCGAGGCGGGCCTGACCACCGCCATGCACGAGGCCGGCTTCATCATGACCGAGTCCGACCCCGACTACGTGGTCGTCGGCGAGACGCGCCACTACTCCTTCGACGCGCTCACCAAGGCGATCCGCCTCATCAGCAGAGGCGCGCGATTCATCTCCACCAACCCCGACGCCACGGGTCCCAGCCTCGAAGGAGTCCTCCCGGCCACCGGGGCCATCTCGGCCCTCATCACCAAGGCGACCGGCAAGGAGCCGTACGTGGTCGGCAAGCCGAACCCGATGATGTTCCGCTCGGCGCTGAACCGCATCGGCGCGCACTCCGAGAACACCGGAATGATCGGCGACCGCATGGACACCGACATCGTCGCCGGTATCGAGGCGGGCCTGCACACCGTGCTCGTGCTCACCGGCATCAGCGACCCCGCCGAGATCGAGCGCTATCCGTTCCGGCCCAGCGAGGTGCTGAGCTCGGTCGCCGAGCTCGTGGCGCGCGAGCCGGGGGAGTCCGATCTGCCAGAGGTGCTGTGAACGGGCGCCGCGGTCACGAAGAGGAGACGGCGCGATGACAGCCTCCGGCGACGGCATCCTGACGGTGGAGGACGACGAGCAGTGGCGGGCCTGGCTCGCCGCGAACCACGACACCTCGCGCGGGGTGTGGCTCGTGATCCCCAGCGGATCCGGATACCGGGATCACTACGAGCAGGCGGTGCGTCAGGCGCTGTGCTTCGGCTGGGTCGACGGGCAGTCGCGGCCCCATGACGGCGAAGGCAGTCTGCAGCGGTTCTCGCCGCGCAAGCCGCGCAGCATGTGGGCACGCACCAACAAGGTGCGCGTCGCCGAGCTCGAGGTGGCAGGCCTGATGACGGATGCCGGACGGCGCGCCATCGAGGCGGCGAAAGCCAACGGCATGTGGGAGGTGCTGGACGGCCCCGAGGCCGGGATCGAGCCTCCCGAGCTCACCGCCGCCCTGGACGCGAATCCTGCGGCACGGGAGCGCTGGGATGCGTTTCCGCCCTCGGCCCGAAAATTCGGGCTCACCGCGATCGCCCTGGCGCGCAGGCCGGAGACCCGCGCCGCACGCATCGCGCGGATCGTCGCCGACGCCGCCGAGGGCAAGCGCCCCGGCTGAGCGACGCGGTCCTCAGCCGGCGGCTGCCTCGCGCGGCGGGTTGTGCATGAACTCGATGCGGATGCCGTTGTCGTCCTCGACGAAGGCGGCGTAGTAGCGGTCGCTGAACCGCGGATACTCCTTCGGTTCCCGTACGACCGTCCACCCGGCATCGATCGCGATCGCGTGCAGGCGATCGACCTCTGTGCGTGAGTCGACGGCGAAGGCGAGGTGCTGCCACCCGACCCGTCCGTGCCGGTGCGGTCCGGTGCCCTCTTCGCGAGCGGGGAAGAGGATCAGCTCCGATTCGTCGCCGACATGCCAGGAGCACCCGTTCTCGGCGTCGTATCGGATGTATCCGAGCGCCTTCAGCACCGGATCGAACTGGGCTATCGAACGCGGCAGGTCGTCGACGGTGATTCCGAGATGATCGAGGAGAGGCACACGGACATCCTAGGCGGCTCCTTCCTCCTGGGTCTTGTCCCTGGTGCTCCGTCGACCCTTGACATTCCCGCTCTCTCATCTATATTTAAGGAATCAGTTAATTAAGGGATAATCGAAATGAAAACCGAGGACGAACTGAGCCGAGTGTTCGCCGCACTGGCAGATCCGACGCGTCGGAAGATCCTGACGCAGCTCTCCCAGGGTTCCGCGCGCGTCGGCCAGGTCGCCGCGCGATTCGAACTGAGCGCGCCGGCGATCTCGCAGCATCTCAAAGTGCTCGAGCGCGCGGGCCTCGTCACACGGACGGCGCAGGCGCAGTGGCGAACCCTCGCTCTGCGGACCGATCCGCTCGATGAGGCCTCCGCGTGGATACAGGAGCAGCGTCGCGAGTGGAACCGGCGTCTGGATGCGCTCGAGGCGCACCTCGGCGCGATGAAGAAGAACCTCGACGATCAGGAGACAGAACAATGAATACCAGGACCCCGGAGTTCACGATCCTCCGCACCTTTGACGCCCCGCGCGAACTCGTGTGGCGCGCATGGACCGAGGAAGCCGAACTGGCGCAGTGGCTGCGCCCCTTCGGCGTCAGCACCGATTCCCTCTCCTTCGACGTTCGCGTCGGCGGGCGCTACGCGTACACGATGACCAACGAGGAGACGGGGGAGAGGTTTCCCACCGGCGGCGTCTACCTCGAGATCGAGCCGATCAGTCGTCTCGTCTTCACCTGGGGCGAACCGGGTGCGCCCGTCGAGAGCGCACCCGTGATCACCCTCACATTCACCGCGCAGGGCGATCGCACCGAGCTCCTGTTCCACCTCCGCGGATTCGCTGGCACCCCGGGCGACGGCTATGTCTACGACGGGTGGGACGAAGCGCTCACGAACCTCGACCGGCATCTGCGCGGAGAGCTTCCTGTATCATCGTCGCGCTGACCTCGTGAGCGGCGGGATGGCTATGCCTTCGCCACGTGCTCCCGCACCGGCTCGTTCAGCGCCAGCAGCACGGCGAAGCCGGCCCAGAGCGTCACGATGCCCATCGCGGTGTCCTTGCCGTTCCAGATGCTCGACTGCCACATCGCGAACCACTCCGAGCCGATCACGATGAAGCCGATGAACCAGATCGCGAAGCCCAGTGCGTAGGCGGCGTAGCCCCAGCCTCGCGCCTTGTCGTACTCGGCGATGTCGGCGTCTCGGCGCAGGAACAGCTTCACGCCGCCGATGAGGGCGAGCGCGGCGAAGACGCCCTCGGCCACGATGATGCCGATGTAGCCGAGCGTCCAGGCCCAGGGCGCCGTGATCGCCCGCCACATGAGCGCATTGCCCTCGAAGGTCGTGTCCATGGACAGCACATGCTTGACGAACTGGTAGTTGGAGTCGTAGTCCATCAGGTTGCCGGCGAAGACGAACAGGCCGAACAGACCGGCGGAGAACAGCGTGAATGCCTGCAGCAGGCGGAGCGGATGCTTCATCGTCATACCTCTCGTGTGAACACCAGGTCGAAGTGGGGCTGCGGTTGCGTGTCGAACTCGATCGCCTGGACGAAATCCCACCCGGATGCCGCCTGCGTCCGGATCACGTCGCGGTAGTCGCTCTCCAATGAGCTCCCGGCCCGCGTATGACGGATGCGGATGCGGATGAACGAGTACTCACGCACGATCGCACCTCCTTGGGCTCCACCCTGGCATCGTCCCGGGCGAAGGTCAACGGATCGATTGTTGTGTTTGCCGTGTTCGCCACGTAAGTTCACAGAATCGCCTGATCCTGTGCGATCCACATCATCGGGAAGGAACCACTATGAGCACCGACCGCGTCGGCATCGTCTGGAACCCCTCCAAGACCAGCCGCGAAAGTCTTCAGGCGGCCTTCGACGAGGCCGTCACCGGGCAGAACGCGCCGGAGGTGTCGTGGTTCGAGACGAGTAAGGACGACCCGGGCCGGGCCGCAGCCCAGAAGGCGCTCGATGCGGGCAGCAGCCTGATCCTCGCCGCCGGGGGCGATGGCACGGTGCGTGCCGTCGCCGAGCACCTTGCGGAGTCGGCGGCGGATGCCGACTTGGGCATCCTGCCGCTGGGCACCGGGAACCTCCTCGCCCGAAACCTCGAGGTGCCGCTGAACGATGCCGCAGCCGCCTTCCGCCGGGCTCTCGGCGGCAGTCCGCAGAGCATCGACATCGGCTGGGCCGAGATCGCGCTCGACGGCGGCTCGAAGCGTTTCGCCTTCGCGGTCATGGCGGGCTTCGGCATCGACGCGCACATGATCGCCGAGACCGATGACGACCTCAAGAACAAGGCCGGCTGGCTCGCCTATGTGGAGTCTCTCGGCAGGGCGGTCTCGGTCAGCGAGATGATCGACATCCGCCTCGGGATCGGCGATGCCGAGCCGGCGGAAGCGAAGGCGCACACGCTCATCGTCGGGAACTGCGGGATGCTGCAGGGCGGCATCATCCTGCTGCCCGACGCCGACCCCGCCGACGGCGAGCTGGATCTGCTCGTGCTGAGCGCCGACGGCGTCGTCGGCTGGCTGGACACCCTCCGCAACATGGCCTGGGACAACGGGCTCAAGCGCCTCCTCGCCCGAAGCGACGCGGCAGACACCGCGGCCAGCAGCGACACCGTCACGCATGCGCGCGTGACGGCGCTCACCGTCGAGCTCGCGGAGCCGCGGGTGTTCGAGGTCGACGGCGACGACATCGGCGAGACGACCCGCATCGAGATCAGCGTGCAGCCGGGTGCCATCCGGGTCCGATGACGATCCCGTTCCGTCCCCGCGGCGAGGGAAGGCTATTTCGCCGCGACCGGCTCCCGCAGGATCTTCTCCATCGCCTTTCCCCGCGCGAGCTCGTCGACGAGCTTGTCGAGGTAGCGGATCTTCTGCATCAGCGGATCCTCGATGTCCTCGACCCGCACGCCGCACACGACGCCCTTGATGAGCGCGACGTTCTCGTTGAGATCGGCGTCGTCGAAGAACTCGGCGAAGGTCGTCCTCTTCTCCAGGTGCTCCTGCAGCGCGTCCTGGTCGAACCCGGTCAGCCACTCGATGACCCGGCCCAGTTCCTCGCGTGTGCGCCCCTTGCCCTCGGCCTTGTTGACATAGTGCGGATAGACGTCGGCGAACGGCATGCGGAAGATCCGCTGCATGTTCTGCGTGCTCTGCATGCTCTCAGGCTACGCCGCGGATGCCGTCGGCGGAAGGGACCTCACCCCGTGGAGCTCGCGGCGATCGAGTCTCCGGAAGCGGAGGCGAACGCCTCCACGAGCGCGCCGGGAAGCGTGCGCTCCCACCAGGCGATGTCATGGCCGCCGCTGCGCAGATACAGGGCGACATCGGCGCCGTGACCGCGCAGGATGTCGTGAAGGGCCTCGGTGTCGCCGCGCATCTCCCACTCCTCTCCTCCGCACTCGAGGATGATGCGGGGGAAGGGGCCGGAGGCCTCCCGGGCGCGGAGAGCCACGGCGTTGCGCCCTTCCTGGTCGACGGTGCCGCTGGGCCACCAGAAGGAGCCGGACTGCGAGATCGCCGCCGAGTAGCGCGACGGCGCGCTCAGCGCGGTCGCCACGGCGCACAGGCCGCCCAGGCTCTGCCCGGCGATGACATGTCCACCGGCTTCCAGCGAGGGGAAGCCCTCCCGCAGGTCGGAGGGGAGCTCGCGGATCAGATGATCCTGGAACGCGGGATCGATCGTGTAGTCCTGCATGCGCCGCTCGGGACCCAGAGACTCCACGAACACGGCCAGGAGCGGCGGGATCCTCCCCGCCGCGGTCAGCTCGTCCAGGACGGCGGGCAGACGCGACTCCCAGACCTCACCGTCGAGGAACACGGCGAAGCGCTCCGGCGCGGCGACACCCCGCGGGACATAGAGGGAGCCGACACGTTGCCCGCCGAGCGCGGGGGAGTCGATCCTGCGGATGCGGCGGTGCCCCTCGCCGCTCCCGAAGCGGGGGCGGTCAGGCGCATCGGGCGCTGCAAAGCACGAGAGCGGCCGGCCCTCGGGCTTGGGCAGGATGCTCTCGCGGCAGAGAGGATCCTGGCGTGCCTGGCTCATCAGCCGGCGCACGGCCGCATAGTCCGGAGCCTCGGGGCTTCCCGCGGAGGGGATCGGCTCCGGGGCCCGGGCGAGAGCGTATCCGCACACCCAGTCGGCGGGGAGCACGAGGCTCAGCGCGCGGACGTCCGTCCCCGGGATCTGCGCCAGGCGCGTGTCCTCGGGAGCGAACATGTCCATCAGCTTGCTCGCCACGAGCACGGTCGCGGGCTCTGCGGACTCCGCGCGATCGAGGAAGGTCACGATGACCGAACCGTCGCCGTCCGCGGGTTCGACCAGTGGCGTGCCCAGCGACCCCACCCGTGCCCAGAAGCGGTCGCCCTCCGTGCGCAGCAGCGTCTCCAGCAGGGTGCTGCGCGCATACCTCAGCGGCTCGCCCCGTGGGGCGTGCGGGGGCGTCGTCCGTCTTCTCAGCGATTCATCCATCGTTGCCTTCCTTCCTGCGTGAATGCAGGATCATCCATCCCCTCATGCCGAGCACGGAACAGTCCCTGGGCGGCCAGAGCGGGGACGACCTCGTGCAGGAACAGCTCCACCGAGCGCCAGGAACCCGCCGGCAGCGCGATGAACCCGTCGATCGCACCGCTCTCGGCGCGCCGGAGGATGTCGTCGACGGCATCCTGCGGTGTGCCGATCACGCTCCAATGCCGCACATGCGAGGGTGCCTGGCTCATCGCAGAAGCGGCCGTGCGCTCTGCCTCTGAGCGGGAGTCGGCGAGATGGAGGGCGAGGCCGGGAAGCACTTTCGCGGGGTACGGACGGTGCGGTGCGAGCTCTCGCATCCGCTCTCGCAGCCTGACGCCATGGGCGAGGGTGTCCGACATCGCGAAGAAGCCGTCGGCGTGCGTCGCGGCGAAGCCCTCCGCCTCGGGCGAGCCCCCGGCGTGCAGGAGGGGGAGGGGATGCGGCGACAGTGCCGGGATCGTCAGCGGCCCCGACGAGGAGTATCGTCCGCGCGGAGCGACCCGGGTGAGTCCGGCGGCATCCGCGAAGACCCCCGAGGTGCGATCCATGCGCAGGGCCGACCCGGGGAAGCTCTGGCGCAGGCCTTCGACGACGTCCAGGAAGTCGGCTGCGTTCGCGTAGAGGTCTGCGGGGGCGCGGATGTCCCCGTGGTTCTCCGCACCGCCGAGCGAGGTCACGAGGTTCCATCCCGCCCGGCCTCGTGACAGCTGGTCGAGGGACTGCAGCTGTCGCGCCACGGTGTAGGGATGCGCGAAGGTCGACGAGATCGTCGGGATCAGGCCGATCCGGCTCGTCTCCCGCGCGAGGGCGGAGAGGAGGACGACGGGGTCGGGGGCGCTGAACCCCGGGCCGGAGGCGACGGAGTCGCCGCTGATCGCCAGGCCGTCTGGCTTGAACAGGAAGTCGAGGTCCGCCTGCTCGGCCAGACGTGCCGCACGGACGAACATCTCGCCGGAGTACAGCTGCTCCACCCGGCTGTCGTCACGGCGCCATGCCTGACCGCGCAGCCAGGTCGGCGAGAGCGACAGACCGATCGTGAGCCTCATCAGAGGACGGTCCCCGAGGCGGCGATGGGAATGACCATCGGGGTGCCGAAGACGGGATCCGCCAGAACGCGCGAGGTCAGTCCGAAGACCTCTGACAGCAGCCCTTCGGTGAGCACCTCCGACGGCGCGCCCGAGGCGGCGAGGGCGCCGTCCTTCATCACGATGAGATGGTCGGCGAAGCGGGCGGCCTGATTGAGGTCGTGCAGGACCAGCACCATCGTGCGCCCCTCCTCGTTGTTGAGTCTCCGGCACAGCTCGAGCACATCGAGCTGGTGGGCGATGTCGAGGAAGGTGGTCGGCTCGTCCAGGAGCATGACCGGCGTGTCCTGGGCGAGGAGCATCGCGATCCAGACCCGTTGACGCTGGCCGCCGGAGAGCTCTTCGACGCTGCGGTCGGCCAGCCCGGTCACGCCGGTCGCGGCCATCGCCTGCTGCACGGCGGCCTCGTCCTCGGTGGACCATTGCTGCAGCATCCGCTGGTGGGGGAAGCGGCCGCGACCGACGAGATCGGCGACCGTGATGCCGAAGGGCGCCACCGACGACTGCGGCAGCAGCCCGAGCCTGCGGGCCAGATCCTTCGGGGCGAGCGTTCGCACATCCTCTCCGCCGAGCATCACATGCCCGGACTTCGGGGTCAGGAGACGCGACAACGCCCGCAGGAGCGTCGACTTGCCGCATGCGTTCGGTCCGATGATGGCGGTGACGTCGCCCGCCGGGATCTCGACGGTGAGGTTCTCCGCCACCTGGCGGGCATCGTAGGAGAGCGTCACGGACTGGGCGTGCAGCGCGGGTGTCGTCATGTCATACCTGCTTCGAACGGGTCAGGAGCCAGATGAGGTAGAGACCGCCGATGATGCCGGTCATCCGGCCGATCGGGAGCGTCGCCGTCATCGGGAGGCTCTGGGAGAGGAGGTCTGCTGCGACGAGCAGGCAGGAGCCCATGGCCGCGGCGCTGAGCACCGGCATCCCCCGGGCGCGCGTCAGCCGCGCCGCCAGCTGCGGTGCGGCGAGGGCGACGAAGGCGATCGGGCCGGCGGCACCCACGGCGAGTCCGGCGAGCAGCACCGCGAGGATCATCATCCACACGCGCGTGCGCTCGACGCGCACGCCGAGCTGCTGGGCGAGGTCGTCCCCCATCTCCATGAGAGAGGTCCGGCGGGCGAGCATCGCGACGAGCGGGATGATCAGCATGGTGCCGAGCATCACCGGCAGGGCATGGCCCCAGTTGCGCGCCGACAGCGACCCGGCCAGCCAGAGGTTCGCGGAGATCGCATTGTCGAGGTCGCCGAGCACGAGCATCAGCCCGTTCAGCGCCCCCAGCACCGCCCCGACGCCGATTCCGACGAGGATCAGGCGATAGCCCCCCGTGACCCGACCCTTCACCGCGAGCAGATACACCACGAGCGCGGTGCCGAGGCCCCCCGCCACGGCGCCGAGGGAGACCTGCACGGCGTCTGCCTGGAACAGCACGATCTGCGCGATCGCGCCGGTTGCGGCACCCGTGGTGAACCCGATGACGTCGGGGGAGCCCAGGGCGTTCCGTGACACCGACTGGAACACCGCGCCGGAGACGCCCAGCGCTGCTCCGCAGAAGAGCGCCGTCAGCACCCGCGGCAGGCGGATGCTGCGCACCACCTGGCTGTGTCGGGGATCCGCCTCCGCGCCGAAGAGCGCCGTGAGCACCTCGGTGAACCCGAGCTGCACCGTGCCGACCTGCATGGCCACGAGTGCGAGGAGGGCGGCGACGGCGAGCAGGATGCCGGTCACGAGGGCCAGCCGAGGAGAGATGACGACGGAGACGGGGCCGCTGCGCCATACGACACCGCGGGCATGAGGGCTGATCCGGGACGGGGAGGTCATAGCTGAGCGATCCTGCGGGTGCGGACGAGGTAGACGAAGAAGGGCCCTCCGAGCAGCGCCACCATGATCCCGACGCTGATCTCTCCCCTGGGCGGGATGATCCGACCGAGCGTGTCGGCGACGGTGATGATGAGCGCCGCCAGCAGGCCGGAGTAGGGGAGCACCCATCGGTGGTCCACCCCGGCGATCAGTCGCGCCAGGTGCGGGGCGGCCAGACCCAGGAAGGCGATCGGTCCGGCGCCGGCGGTCGCGGATCCGGCGAGGATGATGACCGCGATCCCCGCCAGCGCCCAGATGCGGTTCGGGTTGCCGCCGAGGGAGCGGCTGAGATCCTCGCCGAGCATGGCCGAGTCGAGGGGGCGTGCGAGGGAGAAGGCGAGGACGAGGCCCACGGCCGCGAGCAGGCCCACCGGCACGAGCACCTCGTAGCCGCGGCCCGCCACGGATCCCACCATCCAGTGCCGGTATCGGTCGAAGACCTCGTCGACTCCGTTGATGATGACGAGTTGCGTGAGGGCGCCGAGCACCACGGTGAGCGCGGCTCCGGCGAGCACGAGCCGGACGGGGTTCGTGCCGCGGCGCACTCCGCCGAGGAGGTAGACGGCCGCGCCGGCCAGAGCGGCGCCGAGCAGGCCGAGCCACATGTAGTGCACGGGCTGGGTGAGGGAGAGGAAGGCGATGCCGCAGGCGATGAGCACGGCGGCACCGGCATTGACGCCGAGGATCCCGGGCTCTGCCAGAGGATTCCTCGTGAGCGCCTGCATGACGGCGCCGGCGACGCCGAGGCAGAGCCCGACGAGCACCGAGACCAGCGCCCGCGGGATCCTCTGGTTCACGACCAGCAGATGCTCGGAGCTGGTCGGATCGAAGGCGACGATCGCCTCCCATGTGGTTGCGAGGGGGATGTCGCGTGTGCCGAAGCAGGCGCTGACGAACACGGCGACGGTCAGGAGCACGACGAGGATCAGGATGCCCAGTCGCCGCCGGAGGAATCGTGAGGGAGCAGATGTCATGGGACGCGCGGGGGCGGTGCCGGCCGATCGCCGGCACCGCCCTCAGCATCAGTTGCCGAAGAGCTCGACGATGTGGTCGACGATCTCCGTTGCGCTGAAGCGGTCGATGCGGAAGGAGTTCTGACCGAGGCCGTGGACCTGGCCGGTCTTCACCGAGGGCACGTTGGCGAGGGTCGGGTCCTGAGCGAAGGCCTGCGCTCCGTCGTCGTCGCGAGCGAGGATGAACGTCGTCTCGCTGGTGAGCTCGGTGAGGTTCTCGTAGGCGGCGAAGACGAAGTCGGAGCGCTGCTGCTCGATCGAGTGCCACTCCAGCGGCGGGTCCTCCAGTGTGAAGCCCAGCGAGGTGAGGACGTCCGCGTGCACGGAACCGGCGCGGGCGATGTTGTTGTAGTCGCTGGGGCCGTTGAAGGAGATGATGTTCGCCGTGCCCTCGGGGACCGTGATCTTCGCGGCGGCGTCGGCGACATAGGCGTCGTACTCGGCGACGACGGCGGCCGCCCCGTCCTCGAGGCCCGTGGCCTCGCCGAGCTGGATGGCGAGCTCCTGCCAGGTGACCACGCCGTAGTCGATGATGATCGTCGGGGCGATCGCCTGGAGCTCGGCGACGTTGTCGATGAGCGAGTCGGCGCCGCCGCGGGCGACGACGATGAGGTCGGGGTCCTGGGCGATGATCGCTTCCAGATCGACTTCGCCGATCTGGAAGATGTTCTCGACGCCCTGCTCCTCGGCGACGTCTGCCCACTGGCCGAAGAACTGCGCGTTGGCGGCAGAACTGGAGGCGACGACCGGAGCGTCGATCGCGAGAAGCGTTCCGGTGGTGGTGACGGTGGTCGAGACGATGCGCTCCGGCTGCGCGGGGATCTCGGTGACCGTGCCATCGGTGTTCTCGACGGTGCGCGGCCAGTCGCCCGCGCTGACGTTGTCGGGTCCGGTGCTCTCCGAGGGATCGGTGGTGGGCGCTTCGGCGGAGCAGCCGGCCAGGGCGACGAGGCCGG
Organism: uncultured Microbacterium sp.; assembly: GCA_964406995.1. Taxonomy (GTDB): domain Bacteria; phylum Actinomycetota; class Actinomycetes; order Actinomycetales; family Microbacteriaceae; genus Microbacterium. The sequence continues at coordinate 27,614 of CAYOTY010000005.1, read as the reverse complement.
CCAGGAGCACGGCGAGCACGCCGGTGCGGCGCGACCGCTGGGAGAGGGCGAACGACATTCGATTTCCTTTCGATGGTGGCTCGGCAGCACCCCACCCCATCAGAGGGACGTGGGTGGACTCCGAGCATCGAGCTCTTCGATATGGTTGAGAGCAACCCAGGTTAGCCTAACCTAAGTCATTGTCGAGTACGAGCCCACACCAGGAGTGACACCGCATGCCGCGTAATCTCAGGCCCATCGAGGCCTTTCCGATCACGACCCGCTTCCTCGAAGTGATCAGAAGCGTCGATGTGACCCCGGGGATGCGGCGGGTCACGCTGGGCGGCGCGGAGCTGGCCGCCCACACGGCGGTGAACGGCTACCCGGTCGGCGCATTCCGTTCGGAAGGTTTCGACGACGAGTTCAAGATCCTCCTGAAGCATCCGGATGCCGCCGAAGCCGTCGGGCCCGCTCAGGCCGACGGCGTGCTCGACTGGCCGCGCGAGGATCCGCACATGGTGCTGCGCACCTACACGGTCAGGCGCTGGGATCCGGTCCGCGGCGAGATCGACGTGGACTTCGTGAGGCACGGGGTCGGACCCGCGACCAGCTGGGCGTATCGCGTGCAGCCGGGGGAGCGCGTGCAGGTCGCGGGGCCGAAGATGTCGATGGGCCACCCCGACGGTGCCGACTGGACGCTGATCGCCGGCGACGAGACGGCGCTCCCGGCGATCGGACGATGGCTCGAGCAGTGGCCGAAGGGCGCGCGCGCCCAGGTGTTCATCGAGGTGGCCGAGTCCGCACACCGCCAGGAGCTCGCGGTTCCCCCGGGGGTCGATATCACCTGGCTGAGTCGCGACGGCGCGGAGCCGGGAACGACCACGCTGCTTTTCGACGCGATCCGCGATGCCGCGTGGCCGGAGGGGAGGGTCTTCGCCTGGGTCGCCGGTGAAGCCCTCACGCTCGTGCCGATCCGGCGCTGGCTGCGTCAGGAGAAGGGTCTGGACAAGGAGCAGGTCGAGGTGACGGGCTACTGGCGTCGCCAGGCGGTCGTCGTCTCCGCAGAGGATGCGTCGATGCCGGACTTCGACGCCACGGGCAACGATGCGCAGCGGCTGCACGAACTCAGTGAGATCGCACCGGGTTTCGCGCTGCGGGTGGCGGCGACGATCGGGCTCGCGCTCGCCTTCGACAGGCGGGACCGCACGGTCGCCGAACTGGCCGATGCCACCGGAGCGGATCCGGAGGCGCTCGGCAAGCTGCTGCGCTATCTCGAGGCGATCGGCGTCACCGAGCGGCTCGCAGACGGACGCTACCGTCTCACCGATCTCGGTCGGCAGCTCGAGGACGATCGGGTGTCTGAGGCGCTCGACGCGGAGGGTCCCGTCGCGCACCGCGAGCTGGGCGGCCTCCTCTCCCTGCTCTCCGCGGTGCGCACGGGCGTCGGCGACTATCCGCGCTGGTTCGGAGAGGCGTTTGCGCGTCGCGAGGAGGCCGAGCCGGCGCGTCTTGCGGGCCGACTCGAGCAGGAGACCGAACGTGCGGTGTACATGGCCGGCGCCGTCGCCTCTGCGCTCACCCTTCCCGCCGGCGCATCGGTCACGGTGACCGGTCGCGGACCCGGCAGCTTCGCCGAGGCGATCGTCCAGCGGCATCCGGGGACGCGCGTCGAGCTCCTCGGCTCGGCGAGCGAGCTCCGCGTACTGCAGGGGCTGCACTCCGACCGCGTCGGCTACGCGCCGGGAAGCATCCGCGAGCCGCTCGCGGGCCGGGCGCATGCGGTGCTCCTCGCCGACGCCCTGCGCTCCCTGCCCGATGCGGACGCCGTGGACGCGCTCCGCGGGGCCGCTGCGAGCATCGGCGAGGGCGGTCAGGTGCTCCTGTTCACCCAGCCGCTGAACCCCGAGCTCGCCGACGATCACGCCTACGAGGATGATCTCATCGAGTTCGCGTTGCACGGAGGAGGCCTGCGCACTCACGAGGAGCACCTCGCGCTCTTCGCCGCGGCCGGACTCGCCGAGCCTGCGCGCACGACGGTCGGGTGGGGCTACACGCTGTACACCTCTGTTCGCGGCTGATCCGCGTGCTCATGCCATGAGCGTCGCGGCCACCGTCGCGCCGAGCTCTGTCGCGCGCTCGAGATGCGCGGCATCCGACTCTCCGGTGAACACCAGCGGCTCCGCCGCCAGCGTCCAGCCGTAGCCGGTCGTGATCGACGACAGCGCGCGCTCGGCGCCGGTCGTGTCGTAGCCGCCGTGGATCCAATAGGAGAACGGGCGCTTCGCCGTCTCCTCTCGCACCTGGTGGTAGGTCGTGTCGAAGAAGTGCTTGAGCGCACCGGAGATGTATCCGAAGTTCGCCGTCGTGCCGAGGATGTAGCCGTCGGCGGCGAGCACATCGTCCGTCGTCGCCTCCAGCGCCGCTCGCTCGATGATCTCGACCCCCTCGATGTCCTCGTGGCGGGTGCCGCGGAGCACGGCATCCGCGATCTCCCGCACGCGCGATGACGGCGAGTGATGCACGACGAGCAGACGAGCCATGTCGACCTCCTTCTCTCGAGCCTACGTCGCTCTCTGCAGATCGATTCGCGATGCGCAACCTCTTGCGCACGCACTCCAACAGTGGTTGCGTCGAGTATGGCCCCATTGCTCCACTCTCTGCAGACCGTCGTCCCTCCGACCGTTCTCGTGCAGGACGAGGTGCGCGAGGTCTTCGCCGCGCAGCCGGGATTGAACCGCCTCGCCCAGCGGATCGTGTCGACCTCGTTCCGCCTCTCGGGCATCGAGCGGAGGCACACGGTGATCGCCGAACTCACCCTCGAGCGGGCGAGCGAGGACCCCGTGTTCTTCGACGCGCACAGCGGCGAGCTTCTTCTCCCGGGGACGAAGACCCGCAACGACCTCTACACCGATGCGCTTCCGGGACTGATCCTCGAGGCCGCCGGGCGCGCTCTGGAAAGCGCGGAGGGCGTCGAGATCGGCTATGTCACCCATGTGATCACCGTCTCGTGCACGGGCTTCTACGCGCCGGGTCCCGACTTCCAGCTCGCCCGGGACCTCGGGCTCCCCGCCGACGTCCAGCGCTACCACCTCGGTTTCATGGGCTGCTATGCGTCCATGCCGGCGCTCCGCGCGGCGGCGCAGTTCTGCGCCGCGGATCCGGATGCCGTCGTGCTCGTCGTCAGCGCAGAGCTGTGCACTCTGCACGTGCGCTCCTCGAACGATCCCGACACGATCGTCGCCTCCTCGCTCTTCTCCGACGGCGTCGCGGCCGGGATCGTGTCCAATCGCGCCCCCACGGGTGCGCCGGGGTTCCGCCTCGACGCCTTCGAGACCGTCGTGACGCCGGTCGGGGAGGAGGCGATGGCCTGGACGATCGGCGACCGCGGCTTCGAGATGGTGCTGTCGAGCTATGTGCCGCACATCATCGGCGACCACATCGAGGGTGCGCTCGGGCCGCTTTTCTCCGGGGAGGAGCAGCTCCGGACCGCGCTCGCCGACGGCGACGCCTCCGCGCGCGTCGACCACTGGGCGATCCATCCCGGCGGGCGCGACATCCTCGATCGGGTGCAGGAGAGGCTCGGGCTCTCCGAGGTGCAGCTCGAGCCTTCGCGGGAGACGCTCCGCGATTACGGCAACATGTCCAGCGCCACGGTGCTGTTCGTGCTGAAGAACATCCTCGAGCGCGAGGGGGTGAGCGATGGCGATCGCGTCGCCGCGATGGCGTTCGGGCCGGGACTCACCGTCGAGAGCGCGCTGCTCACCGTGAGCGGAGGCTGACGGCGTGTTCCCGGACCTCTCCGTGCGGGATGCGGAGGTCGTCGAGCTCATGGACGATCCGGAGTGCGACCCGGTGCTCCTGGCGCAGACCTACGCGCAGTTCCCGCTCGTCAACACCATCGTCGGCGGCTGGCGGGGCGTGTACCGGAGGGAGATCCGCGGGCGCGGCGGGGAGGATGCGATCCGGGTACTCGACATCGGATGCGGCGGGGGAGACATCTCCCGCGCGATCGTGCGATGGGCCCGGCGCGATCGCCTGCGCGTCGAGGTCGTGGCGATCGACCCCGACCCCCGCGCGATCTCCTGGGCGCGGGGCCAGGAGTCGATGGCCGAGCTCACCCTGCGGGCGGTGCACAGCTCCGAGCTCGTCGCGGAGGAGGCGATCTTCGACGTCGTCATCTCCAACCACCTGCTCCATCACCTCGCCGCCGATCAGCTTTCCGCGCTCCTGGACGACTCCCCGCGTCTCCTCGCCCCCGGAGGAGTCGCGCTGCACCGCGACATCGCACGCGGCTACCCTGCCTACATCGCGTTCGCGGCGGTGACGGCGCCGTTTCCGCCGCTGCACCGACGGCGCTCCTTCCTGCGGACCGACGGGCTCACCAGCATCCGCCGCTCGTACACGCGCCGGGAGCTGAGCGGGGCCGTTCCGACGGACTGGGTCGTGCGCTCGGCCTTCCCGGCCCGCCTCGAGCTGCGGTGGGAGGGCGGCCGTGACAGACCATGACGTCGCGATCGTTGGCGCCGGGCCGACCGGGCTGCTGCTGGCCTGCCTCCTCGCCCAGGACGGTGTCGAGGTCGCGGTGTACGAGCAGCGCGCCACGAGCGGTTCGCAGAGCCGTGCGGTCGGCATCCTCGCCCCCGGTGTGCGCGCGCTGCGCCGTGCGGGTCTGGAGCAGGCCGTGCGGGCGGAGGCGCTGCCGGTCGCCGGCGGTGTCGCCCGGTCTCGGGGGCGCACGCTCGCCGCCGTGCCGATCGGGAGCCCGGAATCCGGCGACGGGGTGCTCACTCTTCCCCAGCAGCGGCTGGATGTGCTCCTTCGTCGGCGTCTGGCCGACCTCGCCCCGGGGGCGCTGCGCTCCGGAGTGAGCGTCGAGCGGGTGCAGGACGGAAGCGAGGCCGCTCTGCTGCACCTGCGGCGATCCGATGAGGTCCGGGTGGTGACCGCCCGGCTGGTGGTGGCCGCCGACGGCGTCCGCAGCGCCATCCGCGCCCGGCTCGGCATCCGGTGGCGCCGATGCGGCAGAGCCGTCCGCTATCTCATGATGGATCTCGACGACGACACGACGCTCGGCGCCTGGGCGCAGCTGTTCCTCGAGCCGGGAGGGGTGGTGGAGTCCTTCCCCCTGCCGGGAAGACGGCGGCGCTGGGTCGTGCGCGATCGGGCGCTCGGAGAGGATGCCTGCGCGTTCGCAGACGTCGTGCGGCAGCGCACCGGGTATGCGATCACACCGGATCTCTCCCGGCGGCCGACCGCCTTTCTCGCCCGTCAGCACCGGGCGGACACGCTCGTGAAAGGACGGATCGTGCTTCTCGGCGATGCCGCGCACGAGATCAGTCCCATCGGCGGGCAGGGGCTGAATCTCGGATGGGTCGGCGCGCTGCGCCTGGCCGCAGCGATCTCCGCATCGCCGCGAGGAACGCCGCCCGACCTGCGGCGTTACGCGAGAGAGCAGCAGCGCGCCGCTCGGCGCGCCCGGATGCGGGCCCGCTTCAACATGGCCATGGGGCATCCGGTGACCGGTCCCGTCCGCGTCGCCCGCGATCTCCTCGCGCGAGCGCTGGGCATGCCGCCCCTGCGCGGGATCGCCGTGCGCGTGTTCACGATGCATGACCTCTGAGCGCGGGGAAGTCAACCCCCCTGACGGCTCGCCCTGCTCGCCGTAGCGTCGCTGATCCGATGACAAGAGAGGAGCCATCATGGCCACCGTCACCAGCGACATCGACGTCGACGCTCCCATCAGCAGCGTCTACAACCAGTGGACGCAGTTCGAGGACTTCCCGGCTTTCATGAACGGCGTGGATCGCATCGACCAGCTCGCCGCCGACACCCTGCACTGGCGGGTCTCGATCGGTGGCGTCGAGCGCGAGTTCGACGCCCGGATCACCGAGCAGAAGCCCGATGAGCGCGTCGCCTGGCACAGCACCGAGGGGCCCTCGCACGCCGGTGTGGTCACCTTCCACCGTCTGGACGAGGATCGCACCCGGGTGCGCCTGCAGCTGGAGTGGGATCCGGAGGGCTTCGTCGAGAGGGTCGGCGCCGCCCTGCAGCTCGACGACGCGCAGGCGGCGCACGATCTGCGCGAGTTCAAGCGCCTGATCGAGAGCAACGGCTTCGAGACCGGCGCGTGGCGCGGCGAGATCGAGCGGCCCGCCGACGAGACGGGGCGCTGAGATGACGGATCCCTCCGCCCGCGCGGGCGGTCACCCCAGCCAGGCCGAGGGGGAGGATCCGGATCGCGCCGAGGAGCATCCCGACATCCGCGCCGAGGAGCACCCCTCGCAGGCCGAGGGCGAGGACGCGGACCAGGACTGAGCCGCCGGGCGCCGGGGTCAGGCCGGAAGGAGCCGGAGCAGCTCGGACTCCGTCGAGCGGCCGGAGCGCAGATCCACCACCTGCCCCTGCTCGTAGCAGTCCAGCAGGCGCGGGTCGACGTAGCTTGACCGCGCGATGGACGCGGTGTTGCCGAGCACGGCGGCCGCCTGGCGCATCGCCTCGGCGACGGCGCTCCTGCGGCCCCGTACGGAGGAGCGCACTCCCGTGCGCGCCAGGCTCTCCGCCGCTGCGGCCGTGCCGTGCAGGGTCCGGAAGTCCTTGGCGGTGAAGTCCTCCCCGGTGCGCCGCCGCACATCCGCGTTGATCTCCTCCGCGTTCAGCGGATGCCAGGTGGCGGCCCCGTCTCTCCAGGCGAGCAGCCGTGCCCGCCCGCCGCGCCTCTTCAGGCCCTCGACGAGCGCGGCGAGATCGGGGTCGGCGAGAGAGGACTCCCAGGCCTGACCGCTCTTGCCGGGAAACCGCAGCTCGACCGTCTCCCGCCCGCGCACCGTCGCGTGCGCTCCTCGCAGCGTGGACAGCCCCGCGCTGCCGTGCCGTCTCGCGTAGCGCTCCGAGCCGATGCGCAGACTCCCCGTGTCGAGCATGCGGAAGGCTCCGGCCAGCACGCGCTCGCGCGCGAACCCCTCCTGCCGCAGGTCCCGGGTGACCCTGCGCCGCGCGGCGGGGAGCACGGCGGCCAGCTGCAGCATCCTGTCGTACTTCAGCCGCGCCATCCTCTCGTGCCACGCCGGGTGGTAGAGATACTGCCGGCGGCCGGCGGCATCCGTTCCCGTCGCCTGGATGTGACCGTTGTCATAGGGGCAGATCCACACGTCCTGCCATGCCGGGGGCACCGCCAGCGCCCGGATGCGGTCGAGCATCGCCGGCGCGGTGACGATCTCTCCACGGGGATCCGCGTAGGAGAAGCCCCGGCCGCGGCGGATACGGCGGATCCCGCTCCGGGAGAGCTCGCTGCGACGAAGTCTCGGCACGACTCACCCGCCGACGCGGGTCGGTGCCGCCGGCGGTGCCAGTACCACCGGCCGCGCCTGAGGATGCGGACCCGTGTCCATCCCGGGATCGGCCTCGTCCAGCGACTGCCGGTACAGGGCCGCCAGACCCTGCCGTCCGCCCAGGAGCGCCTGCCTCTGCAGGGCGGCGCCGGTGCGACCGGCGGCGACCTCCTCCAGATGACTCTCGACGATCCGCGCTGTCTCCTGCGCGGCCAGATGCGGGGCGACCACGCGGCGGAGCCGCTCGACGACCTCGGAAGCGCTCCGGTGCTCGTCCGTCAGCGGATCGCAGATCCCTTTGGTCAGGCCGTAGCGGGCGGCGTGCCACAGCTCGGCATCCAGTACATGGGAGCGCAGCGGGAGGAGACGGTGGCCGGGGTCGGCGCAGGCGGCTGCCAGCGCGCGGATGAGCAGCGCCATCGCCAGAGCAGCCCGCGGGGTGAGCTGCGTGTCGCACACGCGCACCTCCACGGTCGGGAAGTTCTCGGACAGTCGCACGGCCCAGCTGGCCGTGCTGTACTCCTGCGTCGCGCCGATTCCCGTCAGCCGCGTGCGCAGCGCCTCGTACTCGGCGGCGTCGCGCAGCCGGGGCGGGATGCCGTAGGTCGTCCAGCGGCGCGTCTGGATCGAACGCCAGCTGTGGTGCGTGGTGTCCTCCCCGGCCCAGAAGGGCGAGTTCGCCGACAGCGCGAGGAGGAGCGGGAGCCAGCCGCGCAGCCCGCCGAGGATGCGCACCCCCTCCTCGGCATCCGAGATGCCGACGTGGACGTGCATCCCGTTCACGAGATGCTCCGTCGTCAGCCGACCGACGTCGCGAGCGATCTTGCGGTAGCGGTCGCTGGGCAGCTCGGGGCGACCCGGCATCCTCTGGAACGGCGTCCCGCTCGGCGCGACGACGAAGCCGTGCGCGTCCGCCCATTGGCCGAGGAGCCCGCGGAAGGTGCTGATGCCCTGCCAGGCCTCCTGCGGGGTGCGGCACACCTCGGTGGCGTACTCGACCTGCGAGGGGAGGAACTCGCTGGTCACCGCCCCTTCATCGGATGCGGCGATGAGCGCGTCTATCGCGGCCTCCGCGACCGGCACGGGGGCGAGTGTGTGCCGGTCCAGGAGCATGAACTCCTCTTCGATCCCGAAGGTGTCTTCCATGGGTCTGCTCCTTATCGAGGGGATGACGGCGTTCAGAGGACGAGGGCGTCCAGGGAGAGACGCTCCAGTGCGACGCACAGGATCATCCCGCCCAGCGCGATCACCGCGATCGACAGCAGGAGGACGGCCATGACCCGCAGCCGCCGGACGCCGGGAGGGACCGCGAACCGGACCACGAGGAGGGCGAGGAAGAGCAGGACGACGACCGTTCCCGTTCCGATGGCGACGGGCGCCGCCGGACCCGCCTCGCGCGCGATCAGGACGATCGGGATCAGGCTCACGGCCGTGAACAGTGCCCCGACGACAACCCAGATCGTCCCGTGCGATGTTCGGAGCGCGGGCTGATTCCGCACGAGCGTGGGGTCGGCCTCCGACCGCCGCGCCGACGGATCGCTCACGCGCGGTCCACCAGCTCGTGCTCGCCCATCCGCCGAGCGCAGCTCGCGCAGCAGAAGATGCGCCCGTCGCTCTCGACGCCGTGGCCGAGAATGCGGCAGCGGCAGTGGGCGCAGGTGGGCGCCATCGCTTGCACGGCGCACTCGAAGCTGTCGAAGGTGCCGCTGCGGTCGTCGGTGACCACGGTGAAGGTCTTGTCGTAGGTGTTTCCGCAGGTGTCGCAGATCCGGATCGTGGTGGGGGATATCCGGTCTTGTGCCCTTGTGCTCATGAGCCCTCCTCGCGTGATGTGCCGACGTGGATGCGCCGACTTCGAGGGTCGCCCCGAAAGGCGCATCTGAACAGGGGCTGGCGGCGAAGGCTCCGGTGGGCTAGCCTCCGCCGCGCGCATCCGTAGCACAGGCCTCTCCGCTTGGCCAGCCCCTTCACCTCCTCTTCGGGAGGCGGCAGTCTCGAAAGCTCACCCCCACGAAAGGACAGAGAGAATGACGCACCACCTCAGCGGCAAGCGCGTCGCCTTCCTGGCAACGCACGGATACGAGGACAGCGAGCTCACCAGCCCCTGGGAGGCGGTGACCGAAGCCGGCGCCACAGCCACCATGGTCGCCCCGGAGGAGGGGCGGATCGAGGGGAAGAAGGGGCACACCCAGAGTGTCGACCTGACCTCCGCCGATGCCCGGGCCGAGGACTTCGACGCCCTCGTCCTGCCCGGCGGCGTCGTCAACGCCGATCACCTGCGACTGGACCAGGCGGCGGTCTCGTTCACCCGCGACTTCTTCGCGCAGCACAAGCCCGTCTCGGTGATCTGCCACGGCGCCTGGATCCTGGCCGACGCCGACGTCCTGGACGGGCGCACGATCACGAGCTACCCGAGCCTGCGCACCGACCTGCGCAATGCGGGTGCCATCTGGGTGGACGAAGAGGTGGTCGTCGACCAGGGTCTGGTGTCCAGCCGCACCCCCGACGATCTTCCCGCGTTCAACGCCAAGACGGTCGAGGAGATCGCCGAAGGACGCCACAGCGGACAGACCGTGTAGGCAGGCCTGGCCGCCGGAGACCGCGCATGGCACGCTGGGCGCAGGGGGAGAGCGAATGAAGGAGCACAATGGGCAAGTTCATCTATGACGGCGCGGTGAAGGTGGATTTCGAGGATCGCCTCCTCGCGCATCTGCAGCTCGTCATCGGCACGAAGCTGCGTCGTGGCGAGACCTTCTTCTTCACCTGGCGCGACGACTCGAGCGTGGGGGACGGCCGCACGAGTGTATGGATGCGTCCGCAGGCCTCGCTGGTCTACAAGTACTACGGCAGCAGGCAGCCCAGCATCAATCTCGCCTGGGTCGACGCGCTCGCACACACCGCGAACTCGCCGACCGGGCTGTATGTGGTCTCCGAGCCCTCGGAGGCCGAGGCGGCGCAGAACGGAGGAGTCGTATGAAGCGCATCGACATCCACTACGGAGGCGATCAGTACAGCGTCGGCGGGCGAAGGCTGGAGGACCTTCTGGAGGAGATCACCGGAAGCGAGGAGCCCCACTGGGTGAAGGTCAACGACGGTGAGGGTGCTCCGCGCACGGCCTATCTCCTCATCGCTCCGGGGGTGCCCATCGCGATCATCCCCATCCCTGAAGAGCCGCTTGCCGAAAGTGCGTAGGTGCTTCGCCCGTTCCGGGGTAGGCTCCGGCATGTGGGCACAATCTACTACGGCAGTCCCGGCACCGCGATCGAGGTCGAGGACCGCGCGCTGGCACATCTGAAGGTGGTCATCGCCACCAAGCTCCGCCGTGGCGAGAGCTTCACCGTCTCCTGGGTGCATCCCCAGGATCAGCCGGGCGGGCGCAGCACCATCTGGCTGCATCCCTCGATCCCGCTCCGGTTCGTCTTCGACAGCACCGAGCAGCCGGAGCTCTCCCGCGAGTGGATGGAGGAACTGGCCAACTCCGCGCACTCCTCCGGCGGCATCCGCCTCATCGCCGAGCACTTCGAGAGCGCCGACCCCGAGGGGTGAAGCCGGGCGGCGCGGCTCAGCCCTCCTGCACGACCCATTCCCGAGACTCGTCCTCGTCCGGCGCGGTGTACTGCGGACGCTCCGGCTGCGGCGGCTGATCGGAGAACTCGCCGCCTTCCCGGCCGCCGTACGGCCGGCCGTGATCGGCGAACTCGTCACGCCGGAAGACCAGCGTCCATGGCCCTGCGGTGAAGCGGGCGCCGGTCCGCAGCGTCTCCGAGCGGTCGCCGGGGTGGGTGGCGTCCGAGAGAGGGTTCGCGTTCATCTCCCCGGCGCCGTGGAGGGTCAGCACGTACTCGTCCCGTTCGTCGTGCCGGATGCTCGCGTGCACCGGGTCCGAGTGCGGAAGCCGCAGCTCGTTGCCTGCGGCCGAACCCACGCGCACGATATCGGTGGTGATCTCGTGGACCCAGCGCTCCTCGTCGCGGGAGACCAGCAGGCGGGGGTTCCCTGCTCCCCACCCGGCGTGGGTCGTCGTCGGTCGGTTGATGGGCGTCTCATCGCTGGGCATGGTTCTTTCCTCTCGTGTCGATTCGTATCGGTCGGGGGCTGGTCGCAGTCAGAGATGGCGTCCACCGGTCACCGCGAGGATCGCCCCCGAGGTGTAGGAGGCGTCTTCCGAGGCGAGGTAGACATAGGCGCCGGCCAGCTCAGCCGGCTGCCCCGCCCGGCCGAGCGCGGTGTTCTTCCCGAACTCGGGCAGTCTGTCCGGCCATCCGGTCGCGGGGATCAGCGGCGTCCAGACGGGACCGGGAGCGACGCCGTTGACGCGGATGCCCTTCGCTCCCTGCTCATCGGCGAGCGCTTCCACGAAGGCGACGAGGGCAGCCTTCGTCATCGCGTAGTCGAGGAGGCCCGGGGAGGGGTCGAATCCCTGGATCGACACGGTCACGATCACCGACGACCCGGGAGGCATCTCGGGCAGGGCGGCCCGGGCCAGCCAGAACGAGGCGTAGAGGTTCGTCTTCATGACGCGGTCGAACTCCTCCGTCGAGAACTGCGCGTCTTCCGGGCGATCCTTCTGGTAGGCGGCGTTCAGGACCAGGAGGTCGAGCCCGCCGAGCCTCTCGACCGTGTCTGCGACCAGCCGTGCGCAGTGCTCCTCGTCGGTGATGTCGCCGGGCAGCAGCAGGGCGGTGGATCCGGCCTCACCCACCCACCAGGCGGTCTCCTCGGCATCCTCCTGCTCGACGTCGAGGTAGCCGAGGGCGACGTCAGCGCCCTCGCGTGCGAAGGCGATCGCGACCGCCCGGCCGATCCCGGAGTCGCCGCCGGTGATCAGGGCGCGCCTCCCGCGCAGCCGGCCCGCTCCCGCATAGCTCGACTCGCCGTGATCGGGGCGCGGCATCGTCTCCGCGGTGAGCCCGGGCTGCTCGCCGTCGGCGGGAGGGAAGCCCTCGCTGCGGTACTTGTGACGGGGATCGGTCAGCGGTGTGTCCATGCTCGCGACGTTAGGCCGCCGGCGGCAGCCGGTGGAGGGGGTTGACATGTCCGTCGGGGAATGCCATTGCCCGAGCGCGCGCACTGCCTATGCTGGGGGTATGGACCGAACGCTCACGCTCGACTACCCCGCGGCGATCCCGGTCGGCCACCGGGTCGATGTCACCGAGCTCGCGGAGTCGTTCGCGGTCGCCGATCTCGACACCGGCATCCGCTATCTCCCCGCCGGTGCGGCCGGTGCCGCGGGCGCGGTGAACTGGCAGGGCACGGTGCGGGCCTGCATGATCGCTCCGGGTGGTCAGGGCGCGCACACGACGCTCGTCCTCGGCCCTGTCGAGGGCGAGTCCGCCGCCGAGGCGGCCGCCCGCGAAGTTCGCCCCGCCGCCGCCGAGGCGGAGGAGGCCCTCGGCGGTGCGGATGCCGCCTTCGCCGCGGCCAAGGCCGAGGCGATGCGCTGGAGCAGCACGCCCTCGAACCTGCCGCCGCCGCGGCCCTGAGGGCGCTCATGCGCCCGGGCGGTGACTCGCCGGTGGGGAGACGGGGATGACCCAGGATCGCGGACGGATCGTCCGACGCATCCTGATTGCGGCGCTCGTGGCACTCCTGCCGGTGGTCCTCCTCGCGTGGTCGCCCTGGTCGGCGGCGACCGGAATGCTCCTTCTGGGGATGCTCCCGACCCTCAACGCCGCGGCGGCCGGAACCCGCTCGATGGCGGCTGCGGCGGGTGTCAGCGCGGCGACCGGAGCGGCGGCGGTGCTGATCACCGGGACGGATTCCTGGCTCCCTCTCCTGGGAACCCTGCTGATCATCGGCCTCAGCGCCGCCACCGGGCTTCTCGTCCGACACGGAATGCACGCCACGGGGGCGGCCACGATCGCCTTCGCGGCCTATCTGATGGTCGACCCCCGACAGGCCGTCGATGCCCTCCACTCCCAGGCGCCGCTGTGGCAGGTGGCCCTGCTGCTCGCCGTCGCCGTGCTCCTGGGGTGCCTCTGGGCCATCGTGTCGGTGGGCCTTCTGCTGCGCGGGATCGCTCTTCCCGCGCCCGTGGCATCGGCGAACCTTCCCTACGGGGTCCTCATGGCGGTGCTGTGCGGCGCGTTCATGCTCGTCTGCCTGATCTGGTTCCGTGGGACGAACGCCTGGTGGGCGGTGATGACCGTCGCGGTGATCCTCCAGCCCAGTCGCCGAGGCACGAGCGACCGCATCGGCGGGAGGGTCGCGGGTACGCTCGTCGGCGGGGTGGCCGCGGCCCTCGCCGCGCAGCTCGTCCCCTGGCAGCCGGTGATCGTCGTCGTGGCGATGATCGCCTCCCTCGCCGGGGCGATGCTCGTCCTCATCGGGGCGCCCTACTGGCGGTCCGCCGCAGGACTCACCGCCGGGGTGGTCCTGCTGACCTTCGATCGCGCCGAGGTGCTCTCGGGAGATCTGCAGCGCATCGTCATCACGCTGATCGCGGCGGCCGCCACCGCCGCGATCATCGGGGTGGCGTCGCTGTTGGCCCGCTCGCGCTCCGCGCCGTGAGCCTGCCCTCTTCTTCTGCCGCCGTGCAGTGCTCCCGGCGCGAGATGGAGAGGGGTCACTGGAAGTCGCGGGAGCGATGCGGGATGCCGGTGCGAAGATCCTCGAAGGCGTCGGCGAGCACGTTCGTGACCCCCTCGGGTGAGCGCTCCAGGGTGCCGCGGACGATGAGGGCGGGCGATTCGCGGGCGATGCGGCGGTAGCGCTTCCAGACTCCGGCGGAGCAGATCACGTTGCTCAGCCCGCACTCGTCCTCCAGATTCAGGAAGGTGATCCCGGATGCCGTCCCCGGCCGCTGCCGGTGGGTGACGAGCCCCGCCACCTCGATGCGGCGGCCCGTCTCGTGGGTGCGCAGCTGCGCGGAGGTGAGCACGCCGCGCCCGGTGAGGGACTCGCGGAAATGCGTGAGGGGGTGGTCGTCGCTGGAAAGCCCCGTCGCCCAGAGGTCGGCGGTGAGCCGCTCGAAGCTCGTCTGATCCGGGAACAGCGGCGGCTGCACGGCGATCGTCGTTCCCGGCAGATACCTCGCCCGATCCTCGGCCGCCGCCCCCGCCAGCCAGATCGCCTCCCGCCGCTCCAGGCCCAGGCAGTCGAAGGCACCCGCGGTGGCGAGGGACTCCAGCTGGGCGGCCGTGGCATCCGTCCGGCGTACGAGATCGTGCAGGTCGCGATAGGGGCCGCGGGCTTCGCGCTCGGCGACGATGCGCGTCGCCGTCTCTTCGCCGATCCCGCGCACCGCGGCCAGCCCGAGTCGCACCGTGAAGCCGCCGTCGCGACGGTGGGCGGGGGAGGCATCCGGTCTCTCCGGCTCGAACTTCCCCACGGGCGGCTGTTTCGTCTCCAGACAGGCAGGATCGCCGGTCGGACCTTCGCGCTCATCGATCGCCTCCAGCGTTGGATGCGGCCCCGAGGCGTGCAGATCGGGCCGCCGCACCTCCACCCCGTGACGGCGGGCGTCGGCGGTGAGGGTCGCCGCCGAGTAGAAGCCCATCGGCTGCGCTCGCAGGAGGGCGGCGAGGAACGCGGCGGGGTAGTGCAGCTTCAACCAGGCGCTGACGTAGACCAGTTGCGCGAAGGCGAGCGAGTGCGACTCGGCGAAGCCGAAGTTCGCGAAGGCCTCGATCTGCGCGTAGATGCGATCCGAGGCCTCCTCGTCGAGACCCTTGCGGGCCATCCCCTCGTAGAGGGTTTCTCTGATGCTCCCGATCTTCTCCAGTCCGCGCTTGGAGCCCATCGCCCGGCGCAGCAGATCGGCCTCGTCGGCCGTGCAGTCGCCCAGCACTGTCGCCATCTGGATGAGCTGCTCCTGGAAGACGGGGATGCCGAGCGTCCGGTTCAGGATCGGCTCCAGAAGCGGATGCGGGTAGGTCACCGGGTTGTTCTCCGGGTCGGTCTTGCGTCGGACGAAGGGGTGCACGGCCCCGCCCTGGATGGGACCGGGGCGGATGAGTGCGATCTGGATCGCCAGCTGGTAGAACTCCCGCGGCTGGAGGCGCGGGAGCAGCCCCATCTGGGCGCGGGATTCCACCTGGAAGACCCCGATGGAGTCGGCGCGGCAGAGCATGTCGTACACCGCGGGCTCGTCCCTCGGGATGGTCTCCAGCAGCCAGCGCTCGCCGGTGGCCTCTGCCACCAGATCGAAGCAGTACTGCAGGGCGGCGAGCATCCCGAGCCCCAGCAGGTCGAACTTCACCAGGCCCATCCAGGCCGCATCGTCCTTGTCCCACTGGATGACGGTGCGATCCTTCATCCGGGCGTGCTCGATCGGCACGACCTCGCCGACGGGGCGCTCGGTCAGCACCATGCCGCCGGAGTGGATGCCCAGGTGCCGGGGCGCCTTGAGGAGCTCTGCCGTGTAGCGGATCACCTGATCCGGGACGTCGTGGTCGCTCTGCGGGGCGATGTCACGACTCCAGTCCTCGACGTGGCGCGCCCAGGCGTCCTGCTGGCCGACCGCGTAGCCGAGTGCCCGCGCCATGTCGCGCACGGCGTTGCGCGGCCGGTACTGGATGACGTTGGCCACCTGCGCCGCGCGGTCCCGCCCGTACTCCCGGTAGACCCACTGGATGATCTCCTCGCGCCGGCCCGAGTCGAAGTCGACGTCGATGTCGGGCTCCTCCTCGCGGGTCGTCGCCAGGAACCGCTCGAAGGGGAGGCCGTATTTGATCGGATCGACCGCGGTGATGCCCAGCAGGTAGCAGACGGCGCTCGCCGCGGCGGAGCCCCGCCCCTGGCAGAGGATGCCGCGACGTCTTGCCTCGGCGACGATGCCGTGCACGATGAGGAAGTAGCCCGGGAAGTCCTTCTCCTCGATCACGGCGAGCTCCCGCTCGATGCGCTCCCGGCCTTTAGGCGTGAGGTCGGGATATTTGCCCGGCACCGCCTCCCAGACGAGATGGCGCAGATGGCTCATGGGGGTGCGCCCCTCGGGGACCTTCTGCGTGGGGAGGGCGGGCTTGGCCCGGCGGAGCGGGAAGGCGGATGCTGCGGCGATCTCCAGACCGTGCGAGATGGCACCGGGGTAGCGGGCGAAGCGGGTCACCATCTCTGCACCCGAGCGCAGGTGCGCGGCGCCATGGGCGGGGAGCCACCCGTCGAGCTCGTCCATGCTGCGGCGCGCCCGCACGGCGGCGATCGCCTCGGCGAGCCGCGCGCGCTCGGGGACGGCGTAGTGGACGTTGCCAGTGGCGACGACCGGGAGCCTGTGGAGGGCGGCGAGCTCGGCCAGAGCGTCGTTGTCGCGGGTGTCGAGAGGACCTGCGTGATCGATCAGCTCGACGGCGACGTTCTCCGGTCCGAACAGGTCGACGAGGGTGCGCAGCGGGGTCGCGGCGTCGCCCCGGGCGAGCCCGCGGCGGACGGCGCCCTTGCGGCATCCGGTGAGGATCGTCCAGTGCCCCTCAGCGCTGGCGGCGAGGTCGTCGAGGTCGTAGATCGGGCGCCCTTTCTCTCCGCCGCGCAGATGCGCGCGGGTGATCGCGCCCGAGAGACGGTGGTAGCCCTCCGTGCCCCGGGCGATGACGAGCAGGTGCTCACCGGGCGGGTCGGGGCTGCCGCCCTGCGCGGTGTTCTGCGGAGGCAGTCCGAGCGACAGCTCGGAACCGAAGACGGTCGCCACCTGGAGCCTCTCGGCGGCCTCCGCGAAGCGGGCGGCACCGTAGAAGCCGTCGTGATCGGTGATCGCGAGGGCGGTGAGCCCCAGGCGTTCCGCCTCGGCGAGCAGATCTTCGGGGAAGGAGGCGCCGTCGAGGAAGGAGTAGGAGGAGTGCGCGTGCAGCTCGGCGTAGGGCGCGGCATCGGGAGGCCTCTCGATCTCGGGGGCGGGCTCGCGTTCGCGCTTGCGGCTGAGCGGACCCGGGTCGCTGTGCTCCCCGCTCAGGATCTGCTCCATCTGCCTCCACGACAGGTCGGAGTTGTGCCATCCCATGCGCTCACCTCCTCATCGCTCTCGTCCCTCGCCTCAGCGGTAGACGCCCTCGGCCCACCATCGCCCGCCCTCGCACAGCACCACCCACGCCCGCTGCCGTTCGTCGAGCACCTGAAACCGGTGCGCGATACGTCCTTTCTCGGCGTCCCAGGCGCGGTCGCGCACGCCCCAGGGACCCGCCCACGCCACCACGGGGGTGCCGTCGATGCGCGCGGGCGGAGCCGAGAGCGTGCCGCGCCCATCGATCTCGACCGGGGCGTCGTCGGCAGCCTCCACCCGTACCGGTCGAGGCGGTGAGAACACCTCGTTCGGCAGAGGCGGCGGCAGCCGGCCGGGCCAAGGCCGCCCGGGATCGCGTTCGGGGAGCGCACGGTCTCCCCAGGGGGTGAGGAGCTGCCGGTCGGCCAGCATCCTCCCGCCCGCGACGCTGCCGATGACCACCGCCCGATGCCCGAGCAGCGCCTGCACGCGCGCGACCCCGTGGTGCAGCCGCTCCTGCACGCCCTGGCCGAAGAGCCCCGGTTGATGGTGGGAGGCGTCATCGATCCGCGTGGGGGTGATGCGCACCTCGACGATCCCCGCCGGGACACGATTGTCGTCGGTCGGCGCGCCGTCGCCCTCCAGCTGCCACCGCACCCGGTCGACGAGGTCGGCGGAGTCGAAGCAGGCAGGATGCAGCCACTCGCGGGTCGACACGCCGCCGAGGTCGTCGGTGAGGTCGATGCGCACCTCGGTGCACACGGCGGATGCCGCAGCCACCGCCTCGATCACGGCGTCGGCCGTCTGTCGCACCGCGAAGCCGACCTGCTCGGCCTGGGCGAGCGGTACTTCGAACACGACTTCGCGGGCGAGCTCGGCATCGGGGGAGCGCGGCACGAAGGGGCGGGAGTCGGCGCCGGCGGCAAGGGCATGCAGGCGCGCCCCGCGTTCGCCGAGGCGGTCACGCACATCGCTCTCCGCGAGCCGGGCGAACTGCGCCATCGTGTGCACCCCGAGGCGGGTCAGCAGCGAGGCGACCGCGTCATCGTCCAGGAACCGCACGGGGAGGGGAGCGAGGAAGGCGGCCGAGCCGCCGGGTTCGACGACGAGACAGGGGTCTGCCCGGCGCGCCGCCTGTTCGGCGGTGAAGAGCCCGTCGGCGATGCCGGCCCGGGCATCGGGGTGGCCGTGCGCGGCGAGCACCGAGAGGAGCGTTCGGACCGCCTGCTCCTCGCCTTCGTAGTAGCGGGCGGCTCCCCGGGCGCGCAGCGCCGTCAGCCCCGGCCGCAGCAGCTGCACGCCCGGGACCTGCTCTTCGAGCACCCGCAGGACGGGGAGGAAGGCCCGCTCGTCCCGCTGCGGATCGGCGGGGAGGAACCGCAGTGCCGGGCACAGCGACTGCGCCTGTCGCCGGCGCTGTCCGCGCCGCACCCCCTGTTCGCGTGCGGCGGCGGAGCAGGCGACCACGGTGTTGTCGTGGACGACCGCGACCGCCTCCTTCGCCCCCTCCGCTCCGAAGGCGGCGAATACGGGCCAGTCCGGCACCCAGAGGACCATGCTGCGCAGCGGGGTCATCCGGCGGCCCTCCGCAGGCGATCGTCCGGCTCAGTCCCTGCGGACCTCTCCTCCCGGCGCAGATCCGGTCGCAGCGGGATCGGCGCGGGAACGCGCACCGCAGGTGCGACCGTGCCCGCAGGCCCCGGCAGCAGCACCCGCACCCGCTGAGGGGCCGCCTGTCGTCTGCTGCTCGCCGAGACCGTCACCGTGCGCCCTTCGAGCAGACCCCAACCGTCGTGCAGCCCGTGCCACTCGGGCTCCTCCAGCCGCAGCGTCGCCTCGCTCTGCGGCCAGGGTGCAGTCACCAGCAGGGTGCAGCCGCGGTCGCGCAGGCGGGCGCTCAGACGCGCGGCATCCTGCTCCCGCAGGGGCGTCTGGGGACGCACGGCGACGAGCGGCGTGACCTCGCTCAGTGCCGAGGCGACCGTGAGCCAGCGCGGGCCGGGGTCGGGGACGAGGATGAGGCGCCGGAGATCGACCCCGAACCCCGCCAGCGCCTCGAGACCGATCGTGGGCATGCCGATGACCGCGCACCAGGTGCCCTTCTGCGAGGGCGGGGCGAGCAGGGCGCCCAGCAGGCTCGGGGAGGGCTCGATCGAGTAGGCGGAGCCGACGCGCAGGCCGGGTTCGGGGAGGAGGCCCGCCAGTGCAGGATCGAGCGGCAGAAGGCTCTCCTCGGCGCGGCGCCGCTGCATGCGGGTGATCTCGCCGCGCAGCCGCTGCAGGTCCTGCAGGCGAGAGGCATCGACAGCCGGTACTCCCATCACACCATCCTCGAATATATGTACGAATAAATCAAGTGACGAGAAGACGATAAATCGTACATCCGACATTGCCCCGCATCGTGGGCGAGACCGGGTTCTCCACAGGTGCCCCACAGGGACCCCCGCATCCTCATAGCCTTCCCTCATGACCCCTCACGGCGTGCTCGTCCTCACCGCGCACCTGGTGCTGCTCGTCGTCGGCGTCTGGCTTCTCGTCGTCGATGTGCGCACGCATCGCCTCCCCAACCGCATCGTGCTTCCCACGCTCGCCGGCAGCCTGCTCCTCGTGGGCGCGGAAGCACTGCTCCTCCAGGACGCGAGCCGCCTCCTCCGCTCCCTCTCGGCAATGCTGGTGCTGGGCGGCTTCTTCCTCGCACTGCGACTGCTCAGCCGCGGTGGCATGGGCGGTGGTGATGTGAAGCTCGCCGCCGTCCTGGGAGTGGTGCTGGGCTGGCACGGCTGGACGGCGGTCATGCTGGGGGCGGCGTCCGCCTTCCTCCTCGCATCGCTCTACGCGCTCGTGCTCCTGTCCCTGCGGCGGGCGACGGGCAGGACCCGCATCGCCTTCGGGCCGTGGATGATCCTGGGCGCGGCAGCGGCGATCGCCGCCTCCTGAGGGGAGGGCTCGAAGCGGGCGGAGATGGCCTATGGTGGTGGGCATGGCACTTGCACGTCTTCGCGGCGGTCCCCTGGACGGCCAGATCCTGCCCCTGGACGACACCGAGCAGGACGAACTCATCGTGCCCTACGGCACGACACAGGTCATCTATCAGCGTCAGGGCGAGCCGAGCAACACGGGCGCGAGCGACGGCCCGACCGAGGTGCCGTTCCGGTTCAGCGAGGCCAGTGACGACATCGTTCCCAGTGACGACTGAGCCGGGGCCCTCGCGCGCGTTCGAGATCGAGCGCAAATACGATGCGGAGGAGGGCACCCCGCTGCCGGAGTGGGACGACGTTCCCGGGGTGGCCCGCGTCGGTGCGGCGGAGGTCCGCCCGCTGGATGCGCGCTATTTCGACACCGCCGAGCTCGCGCTCTCCCGTGCGGGGGTGGCGCTGCGCCGCCGCACGGGCGGCCCGGATGCGGGCTGGCACGTCAAGGGCCCCCGCCAGGGCGATGCGCGTCTGGAGATCGTATGGCCGCTGGGGGCCCTTCGTCTCGATCCCGCTTCGCAGGGTCTCGCTCAGGAACCGGGCGAGGGGATGCCGGAGGCCGTCATCGCCGCCGTCGCCGCCTGGGCCACGCCCCCCTTCACCCCGCTCGCACGCATCGGGAACACCCGCCATGCCTATGACCTCTTCGATGAATCCGGGGGCGTCCTGGCCGAGTTCGTCGACGACAGAGTGCAGACCACCGACCTGCGCGGGGGCGCGCAGCGCGCCTGGCGCGAGTGGGAGGTCGAGCTCGGTCCCGCGGCGCCGGCGGATGCCGCAGGCCGCGAGGAGCTCTTCGCCGCGATCGAACGGGCGATCTTCGCCGCGGGAGGGCGCCCCGCCGCATCCGACTCGAAGCTCGCCCGGGCGCTGGGGTACTGAGGCACTCAGCGATCCGCGAGCGCGATCGCCGGCGGCAGAGAGTGCGTCCATGCTCGATCGCCGCGGAGCAGGTTCTCGGAGCGTTCCTGGAGGAGCGACGCGACCCGCTCTGAACCTGCGGCGTCTGTCGGCTGCCGGACGACAGCCGCGGTGATGGCGCGCAACGTGCTCTCGACGACTTCGCTCGCCCGAGAGGAGGATATTCCCCAGGATGCCCCCTCGGCGACGAGATCGGCCATCGTGATCTCGCCCGAGAGGGATCGCCCGTCGATGCGCATCGCCAGCGGCGAGGGCTCCGCGTCGAAGAGCACCTGCGGGACGATGTCGTAGGCGTCGGCGAGACGGGTCCGTCCGGACCGTGCGTCGAAGGCGTCAGCAAGGTCGGGGAGCAGGAAGGAGAAGTTCTTCGCGTGCGCATCGGTGTTGCCGGCGGCGAGGTTGAGCACGGTCAGGGCGAGCAGTCGCTCCCGCTCGCTCGATGCCGTGGTGAGTGCCGAGTGGGGCAGGAGCCGGGCGATGTTGCGCAGGTGCGCGCGGGCGTCGATGCTCTCATACTTGTCGTTCCCGCCCCAGGGCAGACCGAGCGCCTGCGCGGCGTCCTCCTGATGGAGGCGTCGGACACCGGATCCCTCGTGTGTGCGGTCGTAACGCTCCACGACGAGCACGATACGCTCACCGGCCGGCTCGACCCGCGCATCGTGCGCGGAGAGATCGAGCGCACGCGCAATGTCGTTGAGGTACGCCTCGGCGCGGACCCTCTCCGCATACTCGACCGGAACAGGCTTCAGCAGGTGCGTGCTGGGCGTGCTTCCCCGCCCGATCGACCAGCGTTCGGCCTTCGGATCCCAGGTCAGGGCGACCTTGGGCTGTATCCCGGTCGCAGACGAGCCTCCTCCGCCGACGCTCGTGCCTCGGATGTAGCCGGCGGCGCGTGCCAGGATGCGATCGTACTCGTCTTCTTCGATCACGATCGGATCGAGGGCCGGCCGGGGTTCGCCGATGGTCACGGCACCACCGACATCCGCGCCCACTTCGGAGAGGAGGCCGAAGAGATCGTTCGACGCGACCCGCATCTCGCGGGCGAGTCTCTCGAGGCCCGCCCCTTCGGGGAGGAGGCCGCCGAAGAACGGCTGCGGGTCGAGCGCAGAGGCCCCGAAGGGGAGCGAATGCGACAGCACGGGGGCGTTCAGCGGAGCAAGTCGGCTCCAGTCCGGCACCCAACGGAAGCGGCCGCCGGGCTCGATCTCGCCGACCTCCGTGCCCGACAGGCGGACGATGAGTGCATCAGGCATCGTCGACGCTCGCGGTGAGTCGGATGCCGAGCACGGCGAGCACCGAGAAGTAGCGCTCGTTGATCTGCTTGCCCTTGCCCGATTCGAGCTCGGAGAGCCAGCGCTGGGTGACGCCGATGCGCTCGGCCAGCTCGCGCTGCGAGAGCCCATGCGCCTCGCGGGTGTGACGGACGAGGCGCCCGAGATCTGCCGAGGAATCGATGAGAGCTTGCATCCGCGTCTCCTGATGACGAATCCGTAATCACTTTACTCTGACTACTTTATCGTAATCACGAGCATATGACTACTGAATCGTAATCAGGGTGGAGAGGAGGAAGCCGCGGGGAGGTTTCGACTCGCTCGCCGTCGGCGGGCTCGCTCAACCCTGACATGCAGCGGGCTCAACGCGCTTGCGCGCATTGAGGTGCAACGGAAGATTTCGACTCGCGCGTACTGCGCACGTGCTCGCTCAATCTTGAGTCGCAGCGGGCTCAACGCGCCTTCAGCGCATTGAGCCCGCTCGACTCAAAAGTTGATCATGTGGCCGGCGAGGCCGTGGAAGCCCTCCTGCAGCGCCTCCGACAGCGTCGGGTGGGTGTGCACGTTACGGGCGAGCTCCAGTGCGGTGAGGTCCCACTTCTGCGCGAGCGTGAGCTCCGGCAGGAGCTCGGAGACGTCCGGGCCGATCATGTGGGCGCCGAGGAGCTCGAGGTGCTCGGTGTCGGCGATGAGCTTGACGAAGCCGACGGGCTCGCCGAGGCCGTGCGCCTTGCCGTTGGCCATGAAGGGGAAGGTCACGACCTTGATGTCGTGTCCCTCGTCCTTGGCCTGCTGCTCGGTGAGGCCGAAGGAGGCCACCTGCGGCGAGCAGAAGGTCGCCCGCGGCATCATGCGGTAGTCGCCCAGCGTCATGGTCTCGTGATCGCCGATCGTCTCGGCTGCCACGACCGCCTGCGCCTCGGCCACGTGGGCCAGCTGCAGCTTGGCGGTCACGTCGCCGATCGCGTAGATGCCCTCGACGTTGGTGCGCATGTGGTCGTCGATGTCGATCGCGCCGCGCTCGGTGAGCTTCACGCCGGTCTTCTCCAGGCCGAAGCCCTCGATGTTCGGTGCGAACCCGACCGACATGAGCACCTTGCCGGCCTCGATGGAGGCCTGGTTGCCGTCCTTGCCGGTGTAGGTGACGGTGACGGAGGAGCCGTTGTCGACGATCGTCTCGACCTTGGTGGAGGTGAGGATGTCGACGCCGTAGTTCTTGTACTGCTTGGTGATCTCCTTGGAGACGTCCGGGTCCTCGTTCGGCAGGGCACGGTCGAGGAACTCGATGATCGTGACCTTCACGCCGTAGTTGGTCAGCACGTAGGCGAACTCCATGCCGATGGCGCCGGCGCCGACGATGACGATCGACTCGGGCAGCTCACGGCTGAGGATCTGCTCCTCATAGGTGACGATGTTCTCGCTGAGCTCGACGCCCGGGAGCAGGCGCACCTTCGAGCCGGTGGCGATGATGACATTGTCGAAGGTGACCTCTTCGGTGCTGCCGTCGGACTTCGCCACGGAGATCGCCTTCGGCCCCGTGAAGGTGCCGCGGCCCTCGTATTCGGTGACCTTGTTCTTCTTCATCAGGAAGTGGATGCCCTTGACGCGGCCCTCGGCCACCTCACGGCTGCGATCGAACGCCTTGCCGTAATCGAGCGAGAACTCGCCGGAGATGCCGAAGAAGTCGGCCTTGTGGGTGAGCGTGTGAGCGATCTCGGCGTTCTTCAGCAGCGCCTTCGAGGGGATGCACCCGACGTTCAGGCACACACCGCCCCAGTACTTCTCTTCGATGATGGCGGTGGAGAGACCGAGCTGTGCACTGCGGACGGCGGCGACATATCCGCCGGGGCCCGCGCCGAGGATGACGACGTCGTAGTGTGGCATGTCTTCCAGCCTATCTCGCGACAGGGCCTCTGCTGTGCGTCCTGGGCAACGCGGATCGGTGAAGTCCGTGGCGTTCCGGGAGACGTCCGATCAGCGTGCGTCCGGCGTGCGGGGTTCGGTGGCGCTCTCGTCGGGGCGGCGGCTGCGGGCGCGCAGCGCGACGAAGGCCAGGACGATGACGAAGCCCGCGCCGGCGACGAGGGCGGCGATCACGCCCGGGCTGAAGAAGACCCGGGATGCCGGAGACTCCGTCTCCTCGCCTGCCGCGGGCGCCTCGGCGTCGGGCTCTGCCAGCGGCTCCTCCGTGGGTTCCTCGGCGGGCTCCGTCTCCTCGGCGATCGTGCTGGTGAGCACCTCGAAGGCGAACTCGTCGGAGATCGGGTGGCCGTCGCTGGAGACGACCCGCCAGGCGACCTGGTACGAGCCGGCGGCCGCCTCGGCGGTCAGGGGGACCCGGACGATCGCGCCCTCGACGACCGGCTCGCCGGCGTTGGCGGAGGCGCCATCGGGGCCGGTGACCTCCACGATCGTGGCGCCCTCGCCCGTGATGAGCTCGGCGCTGTAGGTGAGGGTGAGCTCGGCCGGAAGGGTCTGCACCGAGGCGTCGGCGGCGGGGGAGCTCTCCACCAGCCTGTCGTGCGCGAAGGCGGCGGCAGGGGTCAGCACGGCCAGGGCGGCGACCAGAAGAATCGCGGCGAGGGCGGCGAGGGCAGGGCGGAGTCGGGGGAGTGCGGCGGGGACCATGATCCCAGCCTACGGAATCTTTCCGCGCGCGGTGCGGACCGAGATCGGCACTCCCCACCGGGCGTCGCATCCGTTAGTCTTGAGCACCAGAGGGAGGCGACCGTGGCAGACAGCGAACAGCACTCGGCAGACAGTGGGGCGATCCACCGCAGAGGTGAGGTCGGCCGCGATGCCACGCAGACGTTCGGACACGATTCCGATCTGTCGTTCGTGCCGTTCGGCTCCGAGCTGAGCGAGGTCGAGCAGACCGCGATCGCGGCTCTGCCCTCCGGATCCGCGCTGCTGCTCGTGCGCAGCGGGGCTCTCGCCGGCGCACGCTATCTCCTCGACCGCGAGGTGACCACGGTGGGTCGTCACCCCGAGGCCGACATCTTCTTCGACGATGTGACCGTGTCGCGCCGGCATGCCGAGATCACCCGCACGGGCAAGGTCTTCGAGATCGTCGATCAGCGCTCCCTCAACGGCACCTACGTCAACGGCGAGCGCACCGACCGCAGCGTGCTGGCGACGGGGTACGAACTGCGCATCGGAAAGTTCCGTCTCAACTTCTTCGCCTCGCCCGCCGACCGCCAGGCGGCGGGTGAGTGATGGCATCCGGTTCGGCCCGTGAGCGTTCTGCGCCCACGGGACTCCTGAGCATTGGTCAGGTGCTCGCCCGGCTGTCGCCGGAGTTCCCCGAGCTGAGCTCGAGCAAGCTGCGCTTCCTCGAATCCAAGGGCATCGTGGCGCCTTCGCGCACCGACTCCGGCTACCGGAAGTTCTCCGCCGCCGATGTCGAGCGTCTTCGCCTCGCCCTGACCCTGCAGCGCGACCACTACCTGCCGCTGGACGTCATCCGCGCGCACCT
Organism: uncultured Microbacterium sp.; assembly: GCA_964406995.1. Taxonomy (GTDB): domain Bacteria; phylum Actinomycetota; class Actinomycetes; order Actinomycetales; family Microbacteriaceae; genus Microbacterium. Next base: position 1,755 of record CAYOTY010000005.1, on the reverse strand, counting down.
CGACGACGTCGAGGCCGGGCAGGCCGCGGGATCGGTTCCGCTGACGCCGCCTCCGTCCATCACGCAGGCTCCTCGTCGCTACCGGCGCGAGGATCTGCTCGCGGCCGCGGGCGCGGCGCCGCAGCTGCTCAACGACGCCATCAGCACCGGGGTCATCGTCCCCGCCGACAGCTATTCGGACGCGACCGTGACCCTGCTGCGCGGGCTGGTCGCCCTGGATCGGCACGGCATCGAGCCCCGGCACCTGCGGGCGCTCCGCCAGAGCGCCGAGCGCGAGGTCGCCCTCGTCGAGTCCGCGGTCTCGGCGCTGCTGCGCCGCACCGACGCGCTCTCCCGCGAGAAGGCGGCGGAGCTGGCGCCCGCGCTGACCGCGCAGATCGACGAGGTGCGCGGGGTCTTCGTGAAGGAGGCCCTGGCGCGCGTGCTGTCGCAGACGGCGCGATGACGGCGCGGCGGAGGCACCCCCGCATTCGAAGGCGGATGCGGCGTCGCGACTCGCAGCGTGGTGTGCGGTCGCGCCATTCCGCGCCAGGAGGCGGATGTCGCTGCCGGGGAGAGGGGAGCGCTTGGGGCGGGGAGATCGCGACACGCCCTCGCCCGGAAGCGGATATCGTTGCCGGAGGGGGAGCACTGCTCTAGCGTGGAGATAGTTGGATTCGAGGAAGGGCAGTCGATGGATGCGAGCACTCCGCCCCAGGGCGCATCGTTCGTGACGGAGCTTCTCTTCACCGACGGTCTCCCCGCGATGGACGACGAGGTGGGGTACCGCGGTGCGGTCGCCGCGCGCGCCGCCGGCATCACCTACCGTCAGCTCGACTACTGGGCGCGCACCGAGCTCGTGGAGCCCACCGTGCGCGGCGCCAACGGCTCGGGCTCGCAGCGCCTCTACGGCTTCCGCGACATCCTCGTGCTCAAACTCGTCAAGGAGCTGCTGAACACGGGCATCTCCCTCCAGCAGATCCGCACCGCCGTGAGCGAGCTGCGCGCCGCGGGAATCCGCGACCTCAGCGGCACGACGCTCATGAGCGATGGCGCCTCGGTCTACCTCTGCACCTCGAACGACGAGGTCATCGACCTGCTCAGCCGCGGTCAGGGCGTCTTCGGGATCGCCGTGGGCAAGGTGCTGCGCGAGGTCGAGTCGACGCTCGTGCAGTTCGATCAGGCCACGCCCGACCCGGTCGACGAGCTCGCCGCGCGCAGGGCGCGCCGCACGGCCTGAGCTCTTACTGCTCGGGAACGGCGACCCGGCCCGTCCGCACGATGCGGTCGAGCAGTTCGTCGAAGTCGGCCGCCAGCTCCTGCGCCGATTCGCCGGGCCAGACGTGCAGGGGCTTCGCCGCGCCCTGCGCCTGCTGCAGCGAGGTGCGCTCGGGAAGCTGAGGGCTGAGCACCAGCGGACCGAACATGTCGCGCAGCTCCTTGATGCGGAACTGATGCTCGATCGACTGCGGGCGCACACGGTTGACGACGATGCCGAGAGGCTGGAGTCGGGGAGACAGGCCTCGACGGATCTCCTCGATCGCTCGCAGTGCGCGGTCGGCGGCGGCGACGGAGAACAGACCCGGCTCGGTCACGACCACGACGCGGTCGCTCGCCGCCCACGCCGTGCGGGTGAGGGCGTTCAGCGAGGGGGCGCAGTCGATGAGGACGAGGTCGTACTCGGACTCGACGGCCGCCAGCGCCTCCTCCAGCTTCCAGACGTCGCGGACGCTCGGATGCGGGCCGTCGAAGTTGATCGCCGAGGGGCTGCCGATG
>CAYOTY010000004.1:3581-50142 GCA_964406995.1 uncultured Microbacterium sp. | reverse complement strand
AGGGCGTGTACCGCTCTCAGGGTGTGCCGATCCACGACAAGCACATCGAGGTCATCGTGCGCCAGATGCTGCGGAAGGTCACCGTGGTCGACCACGCCGACACGACGCTGCTGCCCGGTGAGATGGTGGACCTCAAGCGCTACCAGTCGATCAACCGCGAGGCCGTCGCCGAGGGCAAGCGCCCGGCATCGGGCCGCCCGGAGCTCATGGGTATCACCAAGGCTTCGCTGGCGACCGAGTCCTGGCTGTCGGCCGCCTCCTTCCAGGAGACGACCCGCGTGCTCACGCAGGCCGCCATGGAGGGCAAGCGCGACCCGCTGGTCGGCCTCAAGGAGAACGTCATCATCGGTAAGCTCATCCCGGCGGGAACGGGTCTGGGCAAGTACCGCAACATCACGGTCGAGGCGACCGAGGAGGCCAAGAGCGAGCGGTACCCCAACCGCATCTTCGCCTCGGACGGCGCCTACGCGGACGGCGACTTCGGCTACGCCGACTTCGACGCCTTCTCGACCGACGACGTGACGCCGGGTACCTATAACTGATTGAGGCGAGAGCCGAGCTTGCTCGCTCGGCCGAGCCGATTGAGGTTGTCGAGCGACGAGGTCGCGAGCACAACTGATCAGTCCCACTGACGAACGGCCCCGAGGCTCGCCTCGGGGCCGTTCGCGTATCCGGATGCCGCAGCATCCGACCTCTGCTCTGCCCCACGACGGCAAGCAGTGCCCTCGCTGGATGAGGGGGTGGGGTCAGGGGGTGCTGAAGATGCTCTTCACGATGCTCGCCGTGTATCCGGATGGCGCGAGGTTGGAGTATCGGGTGTCGATGAGGATGTCGTCGCGCCAGTAGAGGGTGCGGCCATCGGTGACCGGGTAGCTCTCGTTCGCCCAGGTCTTCTCGCAGCGGGTGCCCTCGTCGGGGGAGTAGCAGAGGAAGCCCTCGTCATCGGCGAGGTCGTTGAGCATGTCGAGGGCGGGGCCGCGTCTCATGGCGGTGATCTCGGTGACGAGGCTGGTCGTGTCGGCAGCGGGGTCGCCCCAGATGCAGCGGAGACTCCCGTCGGCGAGCACCCCGGAATCTCCGAAGGCCTCGTCGTTCAGTGGCACACCGTCCAAATGGGCGAGCACCCCGTCAGACAGAATCGCGCGGCAGTCGGTGGGGAGGGCAACCGCGTCGACGGGGCGGGTCGTCTCCGGAGCGGGTCCGGGTGTCTCGGTGCCGGTGCCGGTCTCCGCCGGCGCCGGCTCGGGCGTCTCGGCGGGAGGAGGGCTGCTGCATCCGGCCAGGACGCCGGCCAGAAGGAGCACAGCCCACACGGTGCGCCTTCTCCTCGTCCCGCCCTCCGCGCCCATGCCCTCACGGTACTCCTCCGGTGGAGCGGATGCCGTCACGCATCGCGTGTGTCCGCCCGCCGGAATCACTGCGCGACGGGGTCATCCTCCGTGCCGTTTCCCGCCGTCGGCCGTGCGCTCATTCGGGTGAGATCCGAGCGCGCTCCCAGTCGATCGCGCTGCTGTCGAGTCCCGGTGCCGTGACGAGGAGCGATCGCACGAGCTCGGGGTGGGACTCCGGGTGGTCGACGACGCCTCCCGCAGCATCCCATGCGCGAATCGAACAGCCGGCCGCAGCGGCGAGGGGGAGAGCTGCCGCGATGTCCCAGGGGTAGAACTCGTACTCGAAGCACGCCGCCGCCCGTCCGCTGGCGACGTACGCGATGTGCAAGGTGCATGCGCCGAGGCGGCGGACCGCGCGGAAGGAGCGCAGCATCGCGTGGTACGGATCGAGGATGCGGGCGGGCAGTCCGTACCGCTCGTAGGGCGCATTCGTGAGCAGCTCGACCTCGTGCATCGCCAGCGGCGACTCGTGCCAGGCGAACGCGCGATCGTTCACCCGCGTGGTTCCGTCCGAGAGGTGGAAGATCGTATCGAGCATCGGTTCGTAGATCGCCGCGGCGACGGGCAGCCCTTCGCGGAACGCCGCCACCGAGGTCGCGAAGAAGGGCAGGCCGGAGGCGAAGTTGGATGTCCCGTCGATGGGGTCGATCATCCAGGTGACGGTGGAGCCGTCGGGTTCCTCGACTCCGCTCCATCCTCCTTCCTCGCCCAGGACGCGGGACGGGGGCATCTCGGCGAGCAGGAAGTCCGTGATCGCGTTCTCGACTCGCCGATCGGTGTCGGTGACGACATCGAAGTGGCCGTCCTTGTCGGTCACGTCCGCCGGCGCGCCGACACGGTCTTCGAACGCGGCTCGAGACATCCGCCCGCCCAGCTTCGCGGCCGCGAAGGCGACCTCTTCGCAGCGGGCCGCGTCGGCATTCGTCATGCGCGGACACCGTGCGAGGGCAGTACCCAGACGGGGGTGCGCGCGAAGTCGATGTCGATCCGGTCCCCCGCACGCAGAGCACCGCGCTGAGCGTAGCCGTGATCCACGATGGTGAAGGCGGCGTCGCCGAGGGTGAGGTGGTATTCCACGTACATTCCCTGGAACACCGCGTTCGTGATGAGGTACCTGCCAGACTCGCTCTGCTGGAACACGACGTTCTCCGGGCGGATGACGCAGCTCGCCTCCTCGCCGACGGCGACGGAAGAACCCGCATGGCTTGCGGTGGCACGGCTTTGGTCGATCGAGACGGTGAGCTCGTCTCCGCTGAGGGCGGAGATGACTCCAGGCACGATGTTCGCCTTGCCGAGGAAGCGGGCCACGAACGGATCTGCGGGGCGGTGATACATGTCATCGGCGGTGCCGCGCTGGCGTATGACGCCCTCTTTGAGGACGATGATCTCGTCGGAGATGGCGAGGGCTTCGCTCTGATCATGGGTGACGTAGAGGCTGGTGATGCCCAAGCGCTGCTGGATGGCGCGAAGCTCGTCCCGCATCTGCTCGCGCAGCTGCGCATCCAGATTCGACAGGGGCTCGTCGAAGAGGAGGACACGCGGCTCCGTCACAACGGCCCGGGCGAGAGCGACGCGCTGCTGCTGCCCTCCGGAGAGCTGGTTCGGGGCACGGTGAGCGTACTGAGCGATGTGCATCAGCTCCATGACCTCGGTGACCCGACGTTCCATGTCGTTCCGGCGCACCCCTCCGAGGGTGAGGCCATAGGCCACGTTCTCGAAGACCGTCATGTGCGGGAAGAGCGCGTACGACTGGAACACCATGCCGATGCCGCGCGTGTTCACCGGTTTCTTGGTGACGTCGACATCGTCCAGGAGGATCCGCCCGCCTGTCGCGGACTCGAAGCCTGCGAGCATCCGCAGGATCGTGGTCTTTCCGCAGCCGGAGGGGCCGAGGAGGGTGACGAGCTTGCCCTCCTCGATCACGAGGTTCAGATCGCTGACGGCGACGACGGCTTCGCCTTTGTCGTGGGAGGGGAAGAGTTTCGAGACCCCATCGAAGGTAACGGTAGACACGGTGATCAGTAGTCCTTTCTTCTGACCAGGAGCGAGAGTGCTGCTTGCATCACGGCGAGTGCGCCGAGCACGATCACGATCAGGACGACGCAGTACGCCGCGGCGACGGACAGGCGAGAGGACTCGACCATGCCCAGGATCGTGACGGTGACGAGCTTCCAGTTCGCCGAGATGAGGAAGATCACGGCGCTGAGAGTCGTGAGCGACCGCGTGAACGCATAGGCGAGCGAGGTGAAGATCGCCGGCTGCAGGAGGGGGAGGACGACCTTGACGAATGTTCGCGTGTTCGAAGCGCCCATCACCGCCGATGCCTCTTCGATCGCGGGATCGATCTGCTTCAGCTGATTGTTCCCGCTCTCGATCGCCACCTGCAGATTCTTCACGACCATGGCGGCGATGATGATGAGCGCCGTGCCGGTGAGAAGGAGGGGCATGGTGTTGAAGGTCTGGATGTATCCGATGCCGATGATCGTTCCCGGTGCGGCGAACGACAGAAGCGTGCTCCACTTCAGAAGGGTCGAGCCGGGGAACGACCGCCGAGACAGCAGATACGCGATCAGCAGACCCGCGATGGCGACGATCGGCGTGGCGATCGCGGCAAGGATGAGCGAGTCGCTCAGGCTGCCCAGCCCGCGGGTGAAGATGTACTGGTAGTGGCTCAGCGTGAAGGAGGGATCGACGCCGACGATCTGCATGAACGACACGGCCACGACCGTGCCGTAGAAGAGCAGGATCGCCCCGGAGATCAGCACGCACAGCGCGGTCAGCGGTACGGTGATCTTCGCGGAGGTGAGGCGGATCTCGCGGCGACCGGGCTTGCCCGTGACGGTGACGTAGGAGCGGCGACCCACCCAGTACCTCTGCAGCATGAACGCGAGCACCGAGGGCAGGAGCAGCAGCACCGCGAGGATCGCACCCGCCTGCATGTCGTACATGGCGGTGATCTGCGTGTAGGCCTCGACGGCGAGGGTCGTGTAGTCCCCGCCGATGAGCATGGGGTTGCCGAAGTCCTCGAGGGACTTGACGAACACGAGCATGAACGAGGAGAGCAGCGCCGGCGTCGAGAGCGGCAGCAGAACGCGACGGAACGTCTGCCAGTGCGTGGCGCCCATCGATGCCGAGGCGTCTTCCAGCGCCGTGTCCATGGAGAGGAACATGCCGCGGATGTTGAGGTAGGCCAGAGGGCTGAAGGCCATCGTCTGAATCGCGATCAACGACGGCAGGCCGTAGACGTTCGACCCGCGAATGCCCAGAAGCTCGGACGAGATGAGACCCGATCGCCCGAAGAGCAGGATCACAGCGAGCGAGAGCACGAAGGGCGGCGAGACGATCGGCAGCAGGGCGACCAGGTGGAAGAACTTCTTTCCCTTCACGCCGGTTCGCGTGACGGCGAACGCCATGATGAAGCCGATCAGCGTGGCCGCGCACGCCGAGATGATCCCGAGGAAGAGCGAGTTGCCCAGGGCGCGCCACACATGTGCGGCGCCGAGGTTCTTCATGATCTGGGATACGTCGAACCCGTCGGCGCCCACGACGGCCGATTTCAGCACGGAGCCGATGGGCAGAAGGATGAACACGGTGACGGAGATGGACAGGATCAGGAAGATCCCGAAGAGCCAGGGGTCGGTGCGAACCGACCGCCAGCGGCTGCGCCGGGTCTCGCGACGAGCGAGAGATCCCAGCGCAGCCGAGTCGGTCAAGGTAGTCATGACGGATGCTGCCTGCTATTCGGCTTCGGATCCGTGACGGATCTCGTTCTCGAACCGCTCGATCAGACGGGTCCGGTTCTCGCCCGCCCAGAACGTGTCGTAGTCGATGAGGGTGACGTTCGAGGTGTCGACCAGGGCATCGGGATTCGAGATCCCGGGAACCACCGGCTGCCAGAAGGTCTTCATCATCGAGCGCTGTCCGTTCTCGGTCAGCACCCAGTCGAGGAACGCCTGGGCGCTCTTGAGCTCGCGCTCAGGGCCGTTGGCGATGAGCGCGGCCGCATTGATGCCGAAACCCGTTCCTTCGGAGGGGAACGAGGGGATGATGTCGTAGCCCTCGGTCATCCCGAGCTCGACGTCCATGACGTAGGTCGCAGAGACGGCGGCTTCGCCGAGTCCGACCATGCGGGTCGGCGCGCCGCCAGAGCGGGTGTACTGGGTGACGTTGGCATCGATGCGCTTCATCAGCGCAAAGCCTTCGTCCTCGCCGTAGAGCTGCACCAGAGTGGAGACCACTGCCGCTCCGGTCCCGGACGACGCGGGGTGAGCCAGCACCACGGAGTTGGCCAGGCGCGGGTCCGCCAGGTCTTCCCAGCTCGTCGGAGCGTCGACCCCCAGCTCCTCGATCAGTGCCCTGTTGGCGGCGAACGCCACGGGAGCCGTGGACGTGGGGATCCAGTTGTTGTCAGGGTCGCGGAACAGCTCGTCGACCTCGTCGAGCCCTGCGGGGGCGTAAGGGGCGAGGAGATCGTTCGCGGCTGCTTCCACGTAGGTCTCCGCCGATCCGCCGATCCAGAGCGAAGCCTGCGGGTTCTGCGCCTCTGCTTGAATCCGCGCGAAGTTCTCCCCCACGGACATCCGCACATAGTTGACGGTGATGCCCGTTTCCGCGGTGAAGTCGTGAACGATCTCTTCGCAGTCCGCCTCCGACATGGAGCAGTACGCTGTGACGGGGCCGAGCGGCTCTTCCTCGTTGTTGGTGCTCGCATTCGTGCTCGGTGAGCCTCCGCAGCTGGTGAGCAAGAGCATGGCACCGGCAACACCGGCACCGATCATGAATTTGTGTGATCCTGAGCGCATCTCCAGGTCCTCCTCGACGCTTGGCTGGTCGGCGGGGTAGTACGCCGACGGCATGTCTGCCTCGAAAGAGAGTATGACAAGTTATGAATAAATGCCACATTCAGGGGCAAACTTATTATAACAAGTAGGTTTCATCGAGATGCGTTGCCGTGTTGATAAGGTGAAAGGGCTTCGCGCCCTGGAGTGAGCGGGGGAAGGGTCAAGGATGAAGAGTTCACGCCTGGCGACCCGCATGTGGCTGGAGCTCGAGGAAGACTTCACCCAGCACATCAAGCCGGGGTCTCCCAAACACGAGCAGCTTCGCAACAGCCTGATCGAGCAGATCGCACGCCTGCGCCTCGCGCCGGGCGACGCGCTCCCGAGCGAGAGCGGGCTCTGCGAGTTGTACGGGGTCTCGCGCGCCGTCGTGCGACAGGTGCTCGTCGATCTCGAGGGTGCAGGGATCATCCGCCGGATCCAGGGCAAGGGGTCGTTCATCGCCGAGCAGGATTCGGGCGGCAAGGGGCCGTTCACGCTGCGCGGTCTGTACGCGGACGCCGCGGGTTCTGACGCGGTCATCAGCTCGGACGTGCTGTCGCAGAAGTTCGTCCAGGCCGACGAGGACGTCGCCGCGGCGCTGCAGTGCGCACCGGGGGATCGCGTCTTCTATCTGGAACGGGTCCGGCGGGTGGACGATGAGCCCTGGTCATGGATCCACTCCTATCTTCCTGCCGAGTACGGCGAGTTCTTCTCCGGACGCGATATGCGGAGCGAGTCGCTGCACAGCGTGTTGACCGAGAACGGGGTCATCGCGCTGGGTGCGCGTCGTTCCGTTGAAGTGGCGCCGGCCACCGACGAGCAGGAACTGCTGCTGGGGCTGGGGGACTTCCCCGTCGTGATGGTCCTGACGTCGGTCAACTTCGACGCGAACGGCCGTCCGATCGAGTTCTTCACCGCGTATCACCGAGGCAACAGGAGTCGCTTTGAGTTCACCCTTTAGAGAGGACAGACCGCTGATTCGGAAACATGACGATCCGGGGCCGACCGCCTCTCCCTCCGCGCCGATCGTCGTCATCGGCGATGCGCTCATCGATGAACTGCGCGACGAGACCGGCGTGCGCGAGCTCGTCGGCGGCGCGGCGCTCAATGTGGCGGTGGGGATACGGCGGCTGGGTCGGCCGGTGACGCTCATCGCGATGGTCGGAGCGGATGCCGCGGGCGACCGCATCCGCACCTATCTGTCCGATCATGACGTGGCGCTGCTGGAGAGTCCGGCGCCGCACGGCTCCTCGCGGGCGATCGTCACGCGTTCGGCCAGCGGCGAGCCGGAGTACGAGTTCAATCGCGCGGCGCGGGAACGCAGCATCCGGTACTCGGAGCAGATGCGCGAGGCGATCGCACGGGCGCCGTTCGCCGTGGTGAGCTGCTTCCCCTTCGACGTGCCCGCCGAGGTGGCGGCGCTGAGGGAGGCGCTGGGAGAGACTCCGCTGGGGATCGACCCGAACCCGCGGGCGGGGATGCTCAGCGACCGGTCCGCGTTCGTCGAGGGCTTCGAGTCGATGGTTGCGGATGCCGTCGTGAAGGTGGGGGCCGACGACGCCGCCCTTCTGGAGTACGGCTCGCTCGACGAACTGCGCGCGCGGGTGCGCGAGCTCGGCGCCCGGGCGGTGCTGGCCACGGCGGGTGCGGAGGGCGCGATTCTGGAGACGTCTGCCGGCACGGCACGTGCGCCGATCGCCGAGCTTCCCGGGCGCATCGTCGACACCGTGGGGGCGGGGGATGCCACGCTCGCCTCTCTCGCCGCGGGGTTCGTCACCGAGGCGCCGGAGGATGCTGCGGGCTGGCAGGCGCTGCTCGAGCGCGCCATGACCGTCGCCGCCGCGACCTGTCGCGGCGAGGGCGGACTGCTGCGCACGCCCGAGTCGCTGGAGGGTCTGAGCGCCGACCGGATCAGCACCTAGCCTCGATTTCCGCGGCCCGTACCAGCCGGGTATGATTGGTCTTCGCGCCCCCGATTGGCTGTACAAGTTGGACGGGTGCGTTCCGGCAGGTTACCCTAGCGGCCAAAGGGATCTGACTGTAAATCAGACGGCTCAGCCTTCGGGGGTTCGAATCCCTCACCTGCCACCAAAGAATTCCTGATCAGGAAGAATAAACGAGCGAAGCGACCAATCCCTGAATCTGGGGGAGTGCGGTCGCTCTGGCAGGTCGTCTCGAACGGCGTGCCAGACGTCTCGAGCAGCCACTGTCCGCCGTCAGTCGTCGCGCTCCTGCTTGAGCACCTCACCGGTGGCGGCGTCCACATACACTTCCCAATGCCCGCCCGCGTCCGCCGCGATGAGCGCCTCCCAGACGACGCGGCCGCGGTCGGTGTCCAGATCGAGTTCGACGATCTCTCCCGGTACGGCGCCGAGGGCGGCGCCGATGGCCTCGTGCGCGGGGATCGCCGGCGCGTTCGTCTGCGGCGGCGACAGCTGCACCGGCCGCTGTCGGATGGTCTCGCCGGTCTGGCGATCCAGGTAGAGCGTCGTACCGCTGCCGTCGGACTGAAGGACGTCGATGTCCCAGACCTCGACTCCTCCCTCGCGGCCTTGCTCAAGCTCCACCACCGCACCGCCGGACACGAGTTCGACCGCCCGCCTCGCGGCCTGAACGGCATCGAGTGGTCCGGATGCCGCGGCCTCGTCGTCCGTGCTCTCCCCGCTGTCGTCCCCGGGCGCCGCTGGAGCGGGTTCCGTCACCTGTTCGGTCGCCTCTGGGGCGATCCCGGTCGGCTCTCCGTCGTTCCCGGAGCAGCCCGCGAGCAGGAAGACGGTGGCGATGACCGCGATGCTCGCTCGTGCTGTCGAGTGCCGACGCATCATGATGCAATTCCTTCCGTTGATCTCAAGCGTCACCTACGTGGAAAAGTCACCGTCGAGAAGGGGGCGAGGAATCTCTCATCGTCCGCGATCAGAGTCGGGCCCGGCATCAGGCCTGCTTGTGCAAATCGTACTCCCGATTCAGCGGGTTCGGCGGGGCACTTCATCGCCGGCGTCCACCGCTCTCCTGCGGATTGATCCCACAGTCGACGCTTCGCGTTCCACAGGTCAGTGCTTGCCGGCGATCAGCCGCGTGGGGGCGTTGCGCTGGACGGGGGCGAGGAGCGGCTCAAGGGTCTCGATGAAGCCGACCAGGCCCTCCGCAGTGAGCCTGACGTCTTCGGCGGAGCGCGGTTCCCGAGCGGACTGCCCGTTGAGCAGCCCGTTGAGGATGTTGTCGGCGAACTGTGCGGCGATCCGCTCGGCCGAATCCCGCTGCTCGGTCCGGTACCAGGTCCACATGTAGTTGACCATGCCGAAGAGCTGAAGACTCGTGATGACCGGATCCTCGACGTGGAACAGTCCCTGGGCGGTTCCCCGGCGCACGATGCCGGTCATCATGGCCGTGTACTCCGTGCGCAGGTCCTGAAGCTCCTGCGAGAGCGGGCTCGATGCGAAGCGGGCGAACTCGCGAAGAAACGCGATCGTTCCGGAACGGTCGTCCCGGTGCGCGCGGACGATGCAATAGAGCATTGCCGTCAGCTGCAGTGCAGGGTCGTTCACGTGCGCCAGCACGTTCGCCATCTCCTCGACACGGCGCCGGATGTACTGGAGGTGGCTTTCGTGGAGCATGAGCTCCTTGGTCGCGAAATGGTGCACGACCGTGCCCTTGCTGACGCCGACCGCCGCAGCGACGGCGGCGACGCTCGTGGCCTCGAAGCCCTGCTCGGCCACGAGGCGGCTGAATGCGTCGAGGATGTTCTGGCGTGTGTCTATGCCCCGCTCGGCCAGCTCGCTGGCGCGCGGTCTTCCTGAGCTCGGAGCCATGTCGTACCTCTCTGCGTCAGTCGACGTCAATGCCGGAATCGATGAAGCGTTCGCGCAGGAGAAACTTCTGCACCTTCTGCGAAGGCGTGCGGGGGAGACTGTCGACGAACATCACCGCGCGAGGCTTCTTGTAGCCGGCCAGGCGAGTTCGGCAGTACTCGATCAGATCCTCGTCGCTGATGTCCGCCCCCTCTTTCCGAACGATTACAGCACAGACCGCCTCCATCAGGCGTGGGTGGGGAACCCCGATGACAGCAGCGTCCCGTACATCGGGATGCTGACGCAGAACGTTCTCCACCTCTGCGGGAGAGATGTTCTCGCCACCGCTGCGCACGATGTCCTTGATACGGCCGACGAAGCGCAGGTATCCGCTGTCGATCGCGCCGGCATCACCGGTGCGGCACCACCCGTCGACAAAGGTTCTCGCGTTCTCATCGGGCCGGTTCCAGTAACCGGCCGAATTGGCGGGGCTCCGAGTCCAGATCTCACCATTCACGCCGGGCTCGACCTCGATGCCGTCCTCATCGCGGATGCTGATCTCGGCGAAGGGATAGGGCCGTCCGATGAGATCGGGGCGCGTCCTGGTGAGTCCCGGGGGGCTCGAGGCGATCATCGGCGTCCCTTCCGTGAGGCCGTAGACCTGGGTCAGCTCGACCGATGGCAGCATCGTGCTCAGCGTGTCGACGAGCGAAGGGGCGACGGCATCGCCGCCCGTGAAGATCCGGCGCAACGACGACAGCTCCGCGAGCCTGTCCGGATCCAGACGCGAGAGGTCCTGCAGCATGGCCGGGAACATCAGCGTGTCGGTCACACCGGCGCGACCCGCGACGTCGACGGCGTGGTCGATCGTGAACCCGCGGCTGCCGAAGACGACGACCTTGCCGCCGGCGGCAAGGGTCGGAAGGACATAGTTCTCGAGGGCGCCGATGTGGTACATCGGGCCCGTGGCCATCGTCACCGATTCCTCTGAGAAGCCCCACTCGATGCGCTGCATCGCGGTCCACCACGTGGTGTTCCCATGCGTCCAGACCACGCCCTTGGGCATGCCGGTGGTGCCGGACGTGTACATGATCATCGCATGGTCGGAGGGGTGGGCTCGGGGCAGGCCGGGTTCGTCCTCGGAGTCTGCGCGCAAGGCATCGAGGCCTTCGTACCACGCCCCCGGGGAAGCGGAGGCCTCGCTGGAGAAGTAGTGCCTGACGGGCAGGCCCGGTCGGAACTGCTCGAGCTCGGCGAGGATATCGGGTTCGGCGATGAGGGCGACGCTTCCCGAGTCGGTGAGAACGAAAGAGAGCTCATCACCGCGGAGGCGGAAGTTCACGCGCACGATGACGGCGCCGATGCGAGTGATGGCGAAGTAGAGCGCCCAGTAGTCGACGCTGTTGTAGAGGGCGACGCTCACCCGGTCGCCGGGACGGATGCCGCGGGCGCGGAGGCCATTGGCCAGACGCCAGGAGCGGAGCCGCAGCTCCCTGAAGCTGAGCGCAGGCTCGTTCTCGAATGCCAGCGCGGGTCGGTCGTCGGAGAAGCGCGACAGCTGAGCTTCGCTTTGCCGAACGAAGAATGAGATGTCCATCCGCAGTGTGTCCCTTCATCGGCGGATCCGCTGAGTGCGCCGTCGCAGTGTCGATGGTGCGGAGCCGAACAATCACGTCATGCACGTCAAGCGAATCACATGTTATCGACCATACGTACGATAACCAATCGTGATTCTGTCGTAGGTACTTGTGGTCTCAGTTTTTATGCCGTAGTGTCGTGCCTTAAGTAATCGTACACAAGTACAATTTAGAGTCAACTACCGCGGAGATGCGGACAAGTCTTGATCACGAGGAAGTGGCATGAACGCGAGCAGAGCAGCCATCGTCGGTGTCGGTGAGGTGCCATCCGGTCGGTTCCCCGACCGCAGCGAGATCGAAGCGGCCGTCCTCTCGTCCGCTCAGGCGTTGCGCTCAGCGGGGCTCGGCTCGAACGAGATCGATGCGGTCATCACAGTCGGTGCGCTCGCCTCGTCGCAGTTCAACGTCGACCTCGTCTTCTCGCGCATCGTCGAAGAGCTGGGCATGCTTCGCAGCGCCAAGATGAATCTCCAGGTCATGTCGGGCGGCGCGACCAGCGCGACCGCGCTGCTCGTCGCCGAGGGACTCCTCGCCTCCGGGGCGGCGAAGCGGATCCTCATCGTGCACGCGGACAAGATCGGATCCCTGCCTCCTCAGCGTGCCGTGGACCTCTTCTCCACGACCGGCGTCGACGCCGAATGGGAGCTGCCCTACGGTCACAACATGAACGCCGTCGGTGCACTGGTCAGCCAGCGCTACATGCACGAGACCGGGACGACCGCGGAGCAGTTCGCCGAGGTCTGCGTGTCTCTGCGGGAGTGGGCTCGGCTCAACCCCAACGCGATGTTCCGCGACGAGCTGACCGTCGAGCAGGTGCTGTCGGCGAAGATGGTCGCAGATCCGCTGACCTCTCGCATGTGCAATCAGCTCGTCGACGGGGCGAGCGCCCTGATCGTCACCAGCGCCTCCGAGGCGACGTCTTTCGTGGCCGAGCCTGCCTATGTGCGTGGTCACGGCTCGTCCGTGACGCACTATGCGCTCAGTCAAGACGTCGACCTCGCCCGTCTCGGCTTCGAGGAGGCCGCGGCCGAGGCATATCGCCAAAGCGGCATCAGGCCGGAAGACATCCAGCTGGCGGGTATCTATGACGCCTATCCCGTGTTCGCGCTCATCGCACTCGATGGCTTGAAGCTCACGGGAGGAGCGCCGGCGGGGGAGTTCGTCGCATCCGGCGCCACCCGCCCCGGCGGTTCCCTTCCCATGACGACCAATGGTGGGATGCTCTCCCAGGGGCACTCTGGTGTGGGCGGCGGAATGGCCGTGCTCGTGGAGACTGCTCGTCAGCTGCTGGGGCAGGCGGGCGAGCGCCAGGTGCCGGACCTCGTCAACGCCGTCAAGACCGCATCGGGCGGCACCTGGATGGATTCGCACGTAACCGTCCTGTCGAAGGAGGCTTGACCCATGACTACCCGTCCCCTGCCTGTATCCAGCGCGTGGAGCGCCCCCTTCTGGGAGGCCGCCTCGCAACACAAGCTCGTCTACCAGTTCTGCACCGCCGCCCAGAAGCCGGTCATGTATCCCAAGCGCCTGTCGCCGCACAGCCTCGCCGAGACGCTCGAATGGCGCGAATCCGCAGGCAAGGGCGAGGTGTACACGTACACGATCCAGCGCCTCGGGGCGCCGAGCGGTTTCGCCGGGGAGCTTCCCTATGTGATCGCCGTCGTGAGGCTCGATGAGGGTTTCCAGATGCTCACCAACATCGTCGGGGAACGCGCTGAGAATGTGGCCTGCGGGTCCCGTGTGCGCGTCGTCTTCTCCGAGGCGATGGACGGGACCGTGCTGCCCCTCTTCGAACTGGATGAAGCGGCATGAGCGGACCCATCGCCGTCGTCACCGGCGCAGGCAGCGGCATCGGCCGCGCGACGGTCCTCCAGCTGATCGAGGCCGGATGGCAGGTGCACGCGCTGGACCTGCATGCTCCGGATTTCGGCGATGCCCGCGTGGTCGCGCATGAGTGCGATGTCACCGACGAGGATGCTCTCGCACGAGTCGCCTCCGAGATCGGTGAGATCGACGGCATCGTCGCTGCGGCGGGTGTGAACCTCCGCCCTGACGACGGCCCGGCGCGATTCCTCAAGCGCGATGCCTGGGATCGCACATTGGCGGTCAATCTCACCGGCACGATGCTCACTGTCCGGGTCTTCCACGAGAACCTTCGTGAAGGCGCAGCGATCACCACGCTCGGCAGCACGGCGGGGATATCTGGTACTCCGGGCGCTGATGCGTACACGGCCACGAAGGGTGCGGTCATCGCGCTCACGCGTGCGTGGGCATCCGATCTCGCTCGCTTCCGTATCCGTGTCAACTGCGTCTGCCCCGGCGTCACCGACACCCCCATGATGGACGATGTCGTCAAGCACATCGCCCCCGACAGGTTCCTGACGACTCCGCAGCACCGCTTCGCGACGCCGGAGGAGATCGCGTCGGTCGTGACCTCGACCCTGCAGCCGCAGAGCTCATATCTGTCGGGCGCGATCATCCCCGTCGATGGGGGCGCGACCGCACATCTGGCGGGAATGCCCTTCCCCGAGATCCGCAGCAAGACCACCAGAAAGGATCAATGATGATCACTCGCACCAAGAAGATCGCAGTCGTCGCCGCATTCGCGGCGGGCCTGCTGGCGCTCTCCGCGTGTTCAGGAGGGACCGAAGCCCCGAACGGGACCGGCGGCGGAGACGGTGAGGAGGGGCCGACGCCCGTCACCATCCGAGCCACCACCGCACAGATCGAGACCGCCAACGAGCATCTCGGATTCTGGGCGTTCGTGGACGAGCTCAAGGAAACAGCTCCGTGGGTGACCATCGAGTACATGGGCGGCCCGGAGACCATTCCGGGAATCGAGCAGGCCGAGGCCGTGATGTCCGGCGCGGTCGACATGTCCAGCAACTGCGCCTGCTACTACTCGCACATCGTCCAGGTCGCCGACGCCATGGCGCTCGCCCCGACCACGCCTCTGGAAGACCGTGAGAACGGTGCGCTGGATCGCCAGAACGAACTGCACGAACCGCACGGGCTCTTCGTCCTCGGACAGGGGATGGACTTCTACGGCGCTCAGCTGCAGCTCGGCGACCGCTACGTCGAGCTCGACCCTGACAGCATCGACTTCAGTGGCTGGCTGATCCGCGCGGGCGGTGCGCACCTGCCGCTTGTGGAGGCTTTGGGCGGCGAGGCCGTGAACCTCCCGATCGGAGATGTCTACAATGCGATGGATCGGGGTACCGTGGACGGCTTCATCGCGGGGAACTTCGGCGTGGAGGGCCTCGGCCTGAAGGAGCCGGTCGCGGCGACACTGAACGTCGAGACCGTGGGGTCGGTCTACCCGATCATCATGAACCGCGCGAAGTGGGACAGCCTCGAGGCCGAGACGCAAGACGCCATCATCGCGGCCATGGTGGCCGTCGAAGGCAAGCTGGAGTCGATCTACGCACCTCTGGTGCAGGGGCAGCTCGACGACTTCGAGGCCGACGGCAAGGTGATCATCACGCCTTCCCCCGCCGAGGCGGAACGCATCACTCGCATCGTGAACGAGGCGACCTGGGATGATCTGCTCAGCCGCAGTCCCGAAGCCCTCGAATTCGCCGAGCTGTACGGAATCAAGTAAGGAGTTCAGGTGGCCAGAGCCGACCTGAGAGCCGCGTTCGACCGCGGCGTCGCGTGGGTGTCACGCGGCGCTGCGGTCGTCGCCGGTCTGTGCTTCGTCTACGTCACGGTGGGCACGATGCTGGGCGTCTTCTCCCGGTACGTGCTGAACACTCCGTCGCGGTTCCTCTTCGACTCCGTCGAGATCGCGATGGGGCTGACCGTGTTCCTGGCGCTGGCGTTCGTGTGCATCCACAACGGGCATGTGCGCATGGAAGTGATCCCCGCCTCTCGGGAGACGCTGCGCGAGAAGCTGGGGAGCATCGCCAACCTCGTCTCGGCGCTGGTCCTCGGCGCCTATTCGATCGCCGTGTTCAGCCAGTTCTTCAAAGACATCCAGACCGGGATCAAGCTCGGATCGAACTTCGGCCTGCCGCGGTGGGTGCCGATGCTCGTGCTGGCGTCGGGACTCATGCTCTTCGCGCTCGCACTTCTGCGACGCGCCGATGCGACGGAGGAGCCGGAGGAGGTGGCATCGTCATGACGACACTTCCGATCGCCGTATGGGCGCTGGTCATGTTCGGGGGCCTCGCGCTCATGATGATCATGCGCTTCCCGATCGGGGTCGCGCTCCTGGTCGTCTCGGTCGGCGGAGCGATGCTCCTCTACGGGCCGGCGCCCGGCCTGGAGATGGCCGTCATCGCATCCGTGAGCAGCGTCTCCACCTTCACACTGGTCGCCATTCCCCTCTTCATACTGATGGGCGAGATCCTCTTCCGGTCCGGGCTCATGACGACGGCCATCGCTGGCCTCGACCGAGGGCTCAGCCGCGTCAAGGGCAGGCTGGCGTTCCTCTCGGTCTTCGGCGGCGGGCTCATGGGCGTGCTGTCCGGTTCGGCCGTCGCGTCGACGGCCGTGCTGGGCGGCTCCCTGATTCCCGAGATGCGGCGGCGAGGATACTCGCCCAAGCTCGCCTCGGGATCGATCCTCGCAGCGGGCGGGCTTGCCATGGTGCTGCCGCCGAGCGCGATCGTCATCGTATGGGGGTCGACGGCCGGGGTGCCTGTCGGACCCCTTCTGATCGCGGGCGTTCTGCCCGGCATCCTCATGGCGATCGGGTACGCGATCATCGTGAAGATCTGGCTGATGCGCGATCCCGACGCCGATCATGCGCACGGGCGGGCGTGGAGCGCCGGCAGCGCAGAGGTCACCGACCATGGCCCCGCCCCGGCCACCGGCGTGCTGTCGGCAGCAGGGGCTCCCGCCACCGTCGTCGCGCTCGAGAGCAGGACGGGTCCGTCCCGCGGCGACGTCGCGCTGGCATCCGTATCGCTCGCCGTCATCATGATCGTGACGCTCGGTACGATCCTGCTCGGCATCGCGACGCCGTCGGAGTCGGCGGCGATCGGTGTCGGCCTCACCCTCCTTGCGGCGATCGTGTCGCGCAAGCTGACCCTGCGGGCTCTCTTCGAGTCCTTGCGGCACGGTCTGCTCTCGACCGGCATGATCTTCTTCCTCGTGATCGGGGCGAGCATCTACGCCCGCGTCATGTCGGGGAGCGGGCTCGTGCGCTGGTTCGTCGGCGTCATCACAGCGATCACTGAGAACCCGGCGGGACTCGTCGCGCTCATGGTCGCGATCGTCATCGTCCTCGGACTCTTCCTCGAGTCGATCTCGCTCCTGCTGATCACGATTCCGCTGTTCATGCCGATCATCACCGCCGCGGGCATCGACCCGCTCGTCTTCGGCATCATGATGATCATCGCGATCCAGGTGGGCACGGTCACTCCGCCGCTGGGCATGTCGCTGTTCGTGATGCGCAGGTATATGCCGGAGGGCGTATCCATGAAGACGATCTTCACGTCGGTGGTCCCTTTCCTGGCATCGGATCTGACGGTGATCACGCTGATCTTCCTCTTCCCGTTCCTGGCCACGTGGCTGCCATCGATCGCCTGATCTGATGCCCGGACGGGCAGCGGATGCATCCGCTTCGCTCAGGGGATGCGTCTGCGGGGTGCGCTCCCGTCCACGCCGGATGCGGTCAGCGCACCTCGTGCCGGGCGAGGGCCTCGGCGAGGGCGTCCCGGGCGGCGGCGACGCCGGCGTTGGGCCGTGAGGAGGCGCGGCTGGCGGCGAAGATCTCGCGCACGGGGGAGCCGGGAAGGTCGAGCAGCTGCACACTGGCGCGGTCTCCGCTCCAGACCAGATCGGGCAGCATCGCCACCGCGTGACCGGAGGCCACCAGGCGCACGTGCGCGATGAGGTCGACCGACTCGAAGGGCACATCCGGCTCGAATCCGGCGCTCCGGCACTGCTGCACGGCCCATTGCCGCACGGCCGCGCCGCGGGGCTCGAGGATCCATTGCCGATGGCGGAGGTCGGCGATTCCGGTCGCCGGATCTCCGGGCGGTACGGCGAGACGGATCGGGTCCACTCCCAGGAGAGTGCGCTCGACGCCCTCGCCGTACTCGCGCGCCTGGCCGGGGTACTGCTCGGCGACCACGAGGTCGAAGGTGCGGGCGGCCAGCTCGAAGAGCGCCTCCTCCGGCGCCATCTCGGCCACCTCCAGCCGCAGCCCGGGCGCACGCTCTGACAGCAGCGTCAGCGCCGCCGGGACCAGGGCCTGCGCGACCGTCGGCATGACGGCGATGCGCACGCGCACGGGCGAGTGGCTCGCGCGGGCGAGATCTGCGCGGACGGACTCGTCCAGCTCCAGCACGCGGGCCGCGTGGGCGGCCAGGCGGTGCCCCTGCTCGGTGAGCTGCACGCGGCGTCCCGCAGGCTCCAGCAGGGGGACTCCCGCCTCGCGCTCCAGCTGCGAGAGCTGCTGCGACACTGTCGATGGGCTGTAGGAAAGCGCTTCGGCGACCGCGGCGATGGTGCCGCGCAGGGCCAGCTCATGGAGCAGGCGAAGACGACGGAGCTCCAGCATCCGCCCTCCTCAATCGTTCGATGAAACCGAATGGTTTTCATCGTTTATACGTGCTTTTCATAATGTATCACCGGGAGGACACTGGAGAGGACGGGGCGGACGGGCCTGCCCGCAACCAAGGAGATCTGATGCCGAACACGACGCACTCCGAGATGACCGAGCTCGCCGGCGACGCCGTGGCCCTCGTGCAGCGCTGGCTGGCCGAGAGTCGTGAGATCCCCGTCGACAAGGCGGCCGAGCGGCTCGCCGGCGTCCTCCGCGACGAGAACGGTCTCGCCTTCACCGTCGGCTTCGTCGACGGTGTCGTGCGCCCCGAAGACACCCGTGTGGCCGCCCGCAACCTCCGCGACCTCGTGCCGCTGACCCCGCGATTCCTGCCCTGGACTCTGCGCTCCCTCATCGCTCTCGGCGGCTTCTTCGCTCCGATCGTCCCGTGGGCGGTGGTCCCGATCAGCCGCCGGGTGCTGCGCGGCATGGTCCGCCACCTCATCGTGGACGCCACCGATGCCAAGCTCGGTAAGGCGATCGCGCACATCCGCAAGGACGAGGGCGTGCGCCTGAACATCAACCTCCTCGGCGAGGCGATCCTCGGCGAGCAGGAGGCGGCCAAGCGCCTGGAGGGCACCCGCAGGCTTCTGGAGCGCGACGACGTCGACTACGTGTCGATCAAGGTCTCGTCCACTGTCGCCCCGCACAGCCCCTGGGCCTTCGACGACGCCGTCGCACACGCCGTTGCGGCACTGAGCCCGCTGTACACGATCGCCGCGAGCGCGGCCGGCGGCAGGAAGTTCATCAACCTCGACATGGAGGAGTACAAGGACCTCGATCTCACCCTCGCGGTCTTCACGACGATCCTCGACAAGCCGGAGTTCCAGAGCCTGGAGGCGGGCATCGTCCTCCAGGCCTACCTGCCCGACGCACTGGCGGCGATGATCCGCCTGCAGGAGTGGGCGGCGGCCCGCGTGGCCGCCGGTGGCGCACCGATCAAGGTGCGCGTGGTCAAGGGCGCGAACCTGCCGATGGAGCAGGTCGACGCAGAGACCCACGGCTGGGAACTGGCGACCTGGCACTCCAAGCAGGCATCGGATGCCTCGTACAAGGCGGTCCTGGACTACTCGCTGCGGCCGGAGCGCACCGCGAACGTGCGCATCGGCGTCGCCGGCCACAACCTCTTCGACATCGCCCTCGCCTGGCTCCTGGCCGAGCAGCGCGGAGCCACCGCGGGCGTCGAGTTCGAGATGCTGCTGGGCATGGCCTCCGCGCAGGCCGAGGTCGTGCGTCGCACGGTCGGCTCGCTCCTGCTCTACACGCCCGTCGTGCACCCGCAGGAGTTCGACGTCGCCATCGCCTATCTCATCCGTCGTCTGGAGGAGGGCGCCTCGCAGGAGAACTTCATGTCGGCGGTCTTCGACCTGGGCGACGACCAGGCGCTCTTCGCCCGCGAGCGCGACCGCTTCCTGGCCTCGATCGAGACCATGCCGAAGGACGTCCCCGCCCCGAACCGTCAGCAGGACCGCAGGGCCGAGCCCGCGCCTGCACCGCGTGGCGGCTTCGAGAACACCCCCGACAGCGACCCGAGCCTGGCGCCCAACCGTGCCTGGGCCGACGCGATCCGCTCGCGTATGAAGGACTCCGCCCTCGGGAACGACACCGTCGAGGCGAACACCCACTCCACGATCGAAGCCGTCGACCAGGTCATCGAGGCGGCCGTGGCCGCCGGTGCCGCCTGGCGGGCGCTCGGCGCCGAGGGCCGGGCGGAGATCCTCCACCGCGCCGGCGACATCATGGAGCGCCGCCGGGGCGAGCTCCTGGAGGTCATGGGCTCGGAGTGCGGCAAGGTCATCGAGCAGGGCGACCCCGAGGTCTCCGAGGCGATCGACTTCGCCCACTACTACGCCGAGAGCGCCCTCAGGCTCGACGAGGTCGACGGCGCCCGTCCCGTGCCGGTGGGCCTCACGGTCGTCACCCCGCCCTGGAACTTCCCCGTCGCGATCCCGGCCGGTTCCACCCTCGCCGCGCTCGCCGCGGGCTCCCCTGTCATCATCAAGCCCGCCCGCCAGGCGCGTCGCTCCGGCGCCGTCATGGTCGAGGCGCTCTGGGAGGCGGGCGTCCCGCGGGAGGTGCTCCACTACGTGCAGCTGGACGGCCGCGACCTCGGCACGCGCCTGGTCAGTCACCCGGCCGTCGAACGCCTGATCCTCACCGGCGGCTACGAGACCGCAGAGCTCTTCCGCAGCTTCCGTCCCGACCTGCCGCTGCTGGCCGAGACCAGCGGCAAGAACGCCATCATCGTCACCCCCAGCGCCGACCTCGACCTCGCCGCGAAGGACGTCGCCTACTCGGCCTTCGGTCACGCGGGGCAGAAGTGCTCCGCAGCATCCCTCGTCATCCTCGTGGGCTCCGTCGCGACCTCCGAGCGCTTCCGCCGTCAGCTCGTCGACGCCGTCGGCGCCTACCCGGTCGGCATGCCGTGGGAGGGTCCGAGTCGCATCGGCCCGCTCATCGGCCCTGCCGAGGGCAAGCTCAAGCACGCCCTCACCACGCTCGAGTCCGGTGAGAAATGGGTCATCGAGCCGAAGCAGCTCGACGAGGAGGGGGCGCTGTGGAGCCCCGGCGTGAAAGAGAACGTCGCACCCGGCTCGCCCTATCACCTCACCGAATACTTCGGTCCGGTGCTCGGCATCATGACCGCACGCACCCTGGAGGACGCCATCGAGATCGTCAACGCGATCGACTACGGCCTCACCTCCGGCCTGCACTCCCTCGACGAGGACGAGATCCAGACCTGGCTCGCCTCCGTCGAGGCCGGCAACGTCTACGTCAACCGCGGCACCACCGGCGCGATCGTGCAGCGCCAGCCCTTCGGCGGATGGAAGAAGGCCGCCGTCGGTGCCGGCACAAAGGCCGGCGGCCCGAGCTACCTGTTCGGGCTCTCGAACTGGGAGGACGCCGAGACCACCGCGACGGATGCCGCCGAAGACCCGCTCTCGAAGGCGGTGCTGCGCGCCGCGCTCGGCAGCGACGAGGCCGATGCGCGCTGGCTGCGCTCCGCGCTCGCGACCGACATCGCCGCCTGGCGGGACGAGTTCGGCGCCGTGCGCGATGCGACGGGGCTTGCGACCGAGCACAATGCGCTGCGCTACCAGGCGATCCCCGTCACCGTGCGCTTCGAGGGGGAGCGCCTCGTCGAGCTGCTGCGCGTGGTGGCCGCGGGACGGCGCACCGGGGCGACGGTGACGGTCAGCACAGTCTCGCCGCTGCCCGCGCAGGTGAGCGCCTGGCTCACCACGGACGGCATCGCGCACGCCGTCGAGGACGCCGCCGCGTGGGGACGCCGGGCCGCGGAGCTCGCGAAGACCGGTGGTCGCATCCGCCTCATCGGAGGCGACGTCGCCGCACTCGCCGCCCACACCGGCGGTTCACCGGCCGTGGCCGTGTACGCCGGGCGCGTGGTCGCCGCGGGCCGGGTGGAGATGCTGCCTTTCCTGCGGGAGCAGGCGGTCTCCATCACCGCGCACCGCTTCGGCACGCCCCACCGCTACGAGATCCCGCTGCTGGAGCCGTCCCGCTGAGCGCACTTCAGAAGAGGGCGTGCCTAACTCCGGAGCGCTGACGGCTTTGAGTCGTTCTCCGCCGGAGGACGGCCGGATTCCGTGCGCCGACAGCCGTTTTTCCGGAGTTGGGCACCTCCGGTCGGCGTGAGCCCTTACTCACCCCGCATCGGTCCGAACCATGCGCGGGTCCGATGAGGTGCGAGGCGCATAAAATTGCCGGGTGCCCACCCCGAAGATCGTCCTGTTCTACGCGTTCACGCCGCTCGCCGACCCCGAGGCGATCCGGGTGTGGCAGCGCGACCTCGGCGAGGCGCTGAAGCTGCGCGGTCGCCTCATCATCTCGAAGGACGGCATCAACGGCACCCTCGGCGGCGACCTGCCTGCGCTGAAGAGGTGGGCGCGCTCCTTCCGCTCCTATGCAGGGTTCAAGGCCGCCGACATCAAGTGGAGCGAGGGCACCGGACTCGACGACGAGGGCCTCAGCCTCGACTTCCCCAAGCTCAGCGTGAAGGTGCGCGACGAGATCGTCTCCTTCGGCGCCCCGGGCGAGCTGCGCGTCGATGAGAACGGCGTCATCGGCGGCGGCCGCCACCTCACCCCCGAAGGGCTCCACGAGCTCGTCGAGGAGCGCGGCGAGGAGCTGGTCTTCTTCGACGGGCGCAACGCCCTCGAGGCGCAGATCGGGCGGTTCCGAGACGCTGTCGTGCCCGAGGCGGAGACCACCCGCGACTTCGTGCGCCTGCTCGACTCGGGCGAGTACGACCACCTCAAGGACAAGCCCGTCGTGACGTACTGCACCGGCGGCATCCGCTGCGAGGTTCTCTCCAGCCTCATGGCCGCACGCGGCTTCGGCGAGGTCTACCAGCTCGACGGCGGCATCGTCCGCTATGGCGAGCGCTACGGCGACGACGGGCTGTGGGAGGGCTCGCTCTACGTCTTCGACAGGCGCGGCTCGATCGACTTCACGGATCACGCGGCCGTCATCGGGGAGTGCGCGGGATGCGGCACAGCGACCAAGCGCACGGCGAACTGCCCCGACGCGTCCTGCCGCCGCCAGTTCGTCGTCTGCGAGGCATGCGCCGCCGTACCCTGCGCCGAGCACGCCTGATCCTCCCGAGATCGGGAAGCACTCCGCCCACGCCTCAGCGGCGCCACCGCAGGAGCGAGCGCGGGAGGAACAGCGCCGTGCGGCGCGCTTTCGCCGACGTCTCCTGCATGAGCTGGCGGATCGCCCGCCGCAGCGGCACGTGCAGGCGCGTCGCCCGGCTCCCCGGTGGGGCGTAGCTGGCCCGCTCGATGGCGTCGACGAGCTCGTCCACCTCCTTCTCCCGCGCCCCCGCCCGGGCGATCACGCGCTGCCCGCGCACGCGCGGAGTCTCCGTGTCGGTGAGGGGGAATCCGAGATCCAGGAGCGTGTCCTCCAGCTCCGTCCAGGCGGCGCCGGCGTCGCCGCGCGCGGCCCGCGCCATCCGCATCCCGCGGCGCACGAGCCGTAGGGCGGCGGGAGCGAGGGCGATCACGGCCAGCGCCAGCAGGATGCCGAGGATCGGGACGAGGGGAGCGGATGCGGTGCCGGCATCCTCGCCGGGGCCGCCCGCATCCGGGTTCTCCCGGTCGATGTCGAGCGGTCCGGTGGTGGCCTCGGGCGCGGTCGCCTCTGCGCTCGGCGTCGCGCCCTCCTCCGCCTCCCGCTCGGCGCCGCTGGAGAACTGGGTGGGCGAGCCGAGCGAGGCGGTCGGCTCGAAGGCGATCCATCCCCATTCCTCGAAGTGCACCTCGGGCCACGCGTGGAGCTGGTCGCTCTTGACGGTGTACAGGGTCTCCTCCCCGCGGCGCTCGCCGGTCGGCGTGCCGGGAAGGAATCCGACGACGATGCGGGAGGGCATGTCCAGCGACCGGGCCATCAGCGCGAAGGCCGCCGCGAAGTGCACGCAGTACCCCGAGCGCACCTCCAGGAACTGTCCGACCGCCTCGGCGCCGGAGCCGTCGAAGCCCTGCTCGACGGGAGCGTCCAGCGAGTAGCGGAACTGGCTGCGGAAGAACGACTGCAGCGCGATGAGCCTGTCGTAGTCGGAGGAGGCGTCGGCGGTCACCTCCCGGGCGAGCTCGGCGATGCTCTCCGGGAGATCGTCGGGCAGGGAGCGGGTCGACGACAGGACCGGGCCTCCACCGGCGCGGTCGGCGCGCATCTCCTCCAGGGTCGGCTCGACGATCAGCGAGGTGATGGTGTAGTCCTGGTCGCGCGCGCTGGAGACGGCGGAGATGAGCGTGCGGTTGACGGGCATCGTGCGCCAGGAGTCGTCCAGCCCGAACACGGTCGTGGCCGGATAGGGGACGGGGAGCCAGTAACCTGCCACATCCTGCATGCGGATCGAGGTCGACCGGGTCTCCAGGTCCTCGGGGGCGGTCAGCGACCCGAACCCCTGCGAGAGCGACAGGGTGTCGGACCGGTCGGTCTCCCAGACCCGGCCATCGAACTCCGAGAGGGTGGCCAGGCGCAGATAGGGCGCACGACGCGCCTCGGTCGCCAGGGTGATCACATCGAGGCTGGTGGGCTCGCGCAGATCCTCCCCGAGATCCAGCGTCGGATTGAGAGTGACCCGCTGGGTCGGCCCCACCCCCGCCGCCTGCAGGGGCATGCTCGGGCCGAGATAGGCCGCACCCGCGATCGCGAGCACGCCGACCGAGGCCGCCAGCGCCCGCGGAGAGGGCCTCGGCGCCTGCGCATCGCGACGGATGCCGTGCCGCAGCAGGAGGAGGATCGTGACCGCGCACAGCGCGAACCACCACAGGTCCACGTCCGCGGCCGTGATGATCGTCGGGACGGCGCCGACGACGGCGAGCACGACGGATGCCATCACCGTGCGACCGTGGGCGAGAAGCTGGTCGAGGGCGATCGCGAGGAGGCCGAAGGCCGCCGTCACGGTGAACACCAGGGGCTCGCCGGGGGCGACCGGCGCCCGGCCCGTCCAGATGGCCTCGACCGCCTGGCCGAGGAGGACGGGCACGAGATCGGCCGTGTCCCAGGTCGGGAGGACTCCGAACCGCGCGGTGGCGCGGCCGAAGAGCCAGGTCAGGAGGGCGGTGAGCACGAGCAGCTGGAGCAGCAGCGTCGCCGTCAGGCGCACCCAGGGTCGCGGGCGCGCCAGCACCCGGCGCAGCGCCGTGCCGATCGCGACGATCACGAACGCCGAGAACACGATCGGCGTCACCCAGGCGCGCTCCTCGATCACGCCGGTGTACGGCCACAGCGCGACCCCGACCGACACGAACGCGAGGAGGGATGCCGCGACCGCGGAGCGCGGGGCGAGGCGTCGTTCAGGCATCCGCACCGCCCTCGTCCAGGCGCTCGGCGACCCACCCGCGCCCGCGCAGCGCCTCCAGGGCCCCCGGCTCCGGGTCGGCGGCCAGCAGGATCGCGGTGGCGGCCGCCGGGCGCTTCGGAAGACCGGCGCCGGCGGCCTCGACGCGCCCGGTGATGACGACCAGCGGGCCCTGGGGGGAGGCGTCCAGGTGCGGGGCGGTCTCCTCGCCGTGCGGGAACACCCCGGCCAGGGCCACCAGCAGCTCGTCGCGCTCCTCCTCGCTGCCCTGCAGGGCGGCCAGCGTCTCGCCGGCGTGATCGGAGACGATGACCGTGTAGCCCGCGGTCGCCAGGTACAGCGCCGTCGAGGCGCACATGCTCACTGCGGCCTCGAAGAGCGGGTCGACCTCGGCGGCGTCTCGCGACCAGCGGGCGGGGTTCAGATCCAGGATCACCAGGGCGTCGGGGCTGTCCTCCTCTTCCTCCTGCCGCACCATGAGATCGCCCCGGTGCGCGGTGGCACGCCAGTGGATGCGCCGCATCGAGTCGCCGGGCACATAGCGCCGGGGGGCGAGGTTGTCGGCGCCCTGGCCGAGCCTGCTGGAGACGGTGTGGGCGGTGCCGCCCGCGCCGCCGTGCAGCGCGACCAGTTCGGGCACGGGGATCAGCTGAGGGACGACGGTGATCGAGCGCGTCTCCCCGACGTTCTGGCGGCGCTCGGCGAGGCCGAAGGGATCGCCCGTGCGGAGCACGAGAGGACCGAGCGTCCAGATCCCCCGCCGGACGCCGCGCACCGAGTACTCCAGCGGGATCGAGGCGCGAGTGTCGAGCGCGGCGCCGGGCGGCGAGACCGAGCCCTCTGCGACGCCGGACACCGCGCTCGGCAGCGTGTCGCGCCATCGCGCGTAGCGGAGGAGGCGGGCGCGGGGGCGCAGATGCACATGCACATCGGAGGTCTCGCCCACCGTCAGCAGGTCGGTGGAGATCGTGCGGCTGACCTCGCCGCGCGCGTCGACGAGGTACACGCTCAGCAGCCCGCCCGCGAGGAGGAGCAGGAACAGGAGGGCGAAGTAGCCCAGCACGGGCGCCCGGACGATGCCGCCGGCCACGAAGAGCGCCACGGCCGCGGCCAGCAGCATCCAGCCCTGACGCGTGAACAGCCGCCTGACGGCCATCTCAGCTCCGGGCGGCGACGGGGACCGGCGTGGTGTCGACGATGCGGGCGAGGGCCTCCTCCACCGGGCGCGCCCCGACCCGCTGGGCGCCGCGCGCGGGGATCAGGCGGTGCGCGAAGAGCGGCACGAGCAGGGCCGTCAGGTCGTCGGGCAGCACGAACCCGCGACCGTCGAGCGCCGCCCACACCTTCGCCGCGCGCACGAGCTGCAGCGTCGCGCGAGGGCTCGCGCCCAGGTGGAGGGCGGGATCCTCCCTGGTCGCCTGCGCGAGGGCCACGGCGTACTGCTCCACGGCCGGGGACACGTGCGTCGAGCGGGCGAAGGCGATCAGTCGCAGGATGTCGTCGGTGCCGATGACCGCACCGAGCTGGGTGAGCGGGTTGCTCGTATCGCGCTGACGGAGCATGAGCGCCTCGGAGGCCGCATCCGGGTATCCCATCGAGATCCGCATCATGAAGCGGTCGCGCTGGGCCTCGGGCAGGGCGTAGGTGCCCTCCATCTCCAGCGGGTTCTGCGTGGCGACCACCAGGAACGGATCGGGCAGCGAGTGGCTGGTGCCGTCGACGGTGACCTGATGCTCTTCCATCGCCTCGAGCAGCGCGGACTGCGTCTTGGGGGAGGAGCGGTTGATCTCGTCGGCGATGACGATGTGCGCGAAGACGGCGCCCGGCTTGAAGTCGAACTGCTGGGCGACGGGGTTGTAGACCGAGACGCCGGTGATGTCGCTCGGGAGCAGGTCGGGGGTGAACTGGATGCGGCGCACGGTCGCGTCCACGCTCGCCGCCAGCGCGCGGGCGAGCATCGTCTTTCCGACGCCCGGGACGTCCTCGATGAGCAGATGGCCCTCGGCCAGCAGGCATACGAGCGCGTAGCGCACGGCATCCGGCTTTCCGTCGATGACGGTGTCGATGGCCTCGAGGATCGCGTCGGTGCGTGCCGAGAAGCCGTTCAGACCCGCGGGAACATCGGATGCCGTCATGCTGTCCTCTCCGCCGTCCGTGCCGCTGCGCACGTGGTGTCTCGATCGTAACCCGGACCCCTGCCGCGGCGAACCCTGAGAACTCTCAGGGTTCACCCCCAGAGGGTCGTCCGCCCGGCGACCGGATCGAGCTGGGCGGGCTGGGCGCGGACGGCGTGGAGGAGGTCGAGGCCGGCGCCTCCCCGCAGCTCGATCAGCGCGCAGCCGCTCACCCGCTCTCCCCACAGGGCGGCGAACAGGTCGGCGTCGCCCCTCCGGCGCGCGATCCGCTGCGGGACGGGGAGATGGACCGCGCCGGGCCGGTGGGCGCCCGCCGTCTCCGCGCGCTTCCGCGGCGCCGGCCGGGCTGCCCGAGGCTCGGGGGCCGTGGGCTCGACGCGCAGCAGGAACCGCGGCGTGCGCACCGGGCCGAAGAGCTCCTCGAGCGCATCCGCGACCGCATGACGCTGCGCGCGCGTGCCGTCGATCGTGAGCGAGAAGGTCAGAGACCCGTCGGGATGCTCCTGCGAGACGACCCCAATCGCCTCCTCGGGCAGGGGCGCGATGCGTCCGGCGCAGGCGAGGGTCTCGGCGATGACGGACGCCGCGGCACGGTAGGTCGCCGCCGGGTCGCGCCGGCGGCGGGAGGCGCGCCATGCGCGCGGGACGATGCGTCCGGCGACGACCCCGCCGCCGACCGCCGCGGCGGCGATCGCGACGACGCCGAGCGGGACGTGCCACCCCGACAGCACGTTCAGCGCGACCGCGGAGGCGAGGGCGGTGAGGGAGGAGAGTGCGAACCGCCGGCCGGTGCCGCCCAGTGCCGGGACGCTGCGGCGGAGCGTGGTCCTCCGGGGTGCCCGGATCGAGACGACCTCGCCGGAGAGCTCCGGCGGCGGCGAGCCGATGCGCCAGCTCTCCCGGGTCTGGCGGCGCTCGCGCACCGTGGCGAGCGCCGCCGCCCTCAGCTCGGCGATGGACGCGGTCTCGTCCTTGTTCAGCACGCGGTCCAGCAGCGCCAGGGCCGGGCGGTCGAGAGCGTGCCCGAGGCCGGTGATGATGCGGGTGTCGTCGTCGGCGCTGAGGCCCCACAGGTGGGAGTGGCGTCGGCGGAGCCGGCCGATCTCCGCCGCATCGTCGAGGGCGACCTGCGGCGGGATGAGGCAGGTGACCGACCAGTTGTGGGCGACCTTCTCGGGCCAGGCGGGATCCAGGCGGAGGGTGCGACCGCGCAGCTGCTGAGAGCCGGCGCTCGTCGCAACGCTCGTGAGATCGATCAGGGTGTTCACGGCCGGGCAGTCCCACCCCTCGCCGAGGAGGCCCCGCGTGCCCACGAGCACGCGCACGGCGCCCTCCGTCACCAGCGAGGAGACCGCGGCGACCAGGCGCCCTCCGCCTGCGCCGCGCGTTCTCAGCTCGCGGAAGAAGCCGTGCCCCTCGGCGATCTCGACGGGGGTTCCGAGAGCGGCGCCCAGCGCCGCGGCGATCGTCGTGGCGGCCCCGGCGGGCACCCGCAGATGCCGACCGGTCAGCAGCACCGGGGTGAGGGGCGCCGTCACCGGGTCGCTGCACAGCAGCTCGAAGACGCGGAGCGCGCCGGGGGCCGCATCCCCCGTGAGCCCGCGATGGTTCCCCGCCTCGACGACATCGGTCACGACCACCGCGCGCACGCGGTCGCCGTCGGCGCCGGTCAGCTCGTGTCGGATGATCTCGACGGCCGCGTGGTCCTTGGCGACCGATCCGGCGATCGTCGTCTCGATCGGATTGCGCCCTCGACGGATGCCTCGGTCGGTCAGGTGCAGGCCGAAGTCCGCCAGGGCGCCTCGGACGTAGAGCCACTGCCTCTGCGCCCCGGGGTCGGGCAGCAGCCGCGACAGGGCGAAGCGGGCGAGCACGGTCAGCAGCTCCTCGGTCGTGGGGCGGCCGAAGGTCTCCTCCGGCAGGACCTCCACGAGCGGGTGGCCGGGCGCGACCGTGCGCAGCACCGCGCCGCAGGCGCGGGCGAGGGGGAAGTCGGCGTTCAGCGCGCGTTCGAGGGCGTGCACGCGCCCCGAGTCGTCACCGGCATCCGCCGGAGCATCCTCGCCGGGCGGCTGCAGCTGCTCTGCGAGATAGGCGACCCCGTCGGCGGAGGAGAGCAGCTGAAGCACGAGATCGGCCAGGGCCTGCTGGTGCCCGCGGATGAACCGCGCCTCCTGCAGCGCCGGTTCGGTGAACCACACGTGGTCCCGATAGGGCGTCAGGTGACCTTCGCGGACGACCGCCGGCGTCGGCACCTCGTAGTCGACCTCCCCGAGCAGCTGCGAGTAGTTCTCGTACTCGGTGCCGTCGTCGGGCGAGGGGAGGGTCGCCGTCAGTCCGATGAGAAGCCCGCGGCCGCCCTGCGCGCGGATCCGTGCGGTGAGGTAAGCCACCACGATCGCCCAGTGGTCGAGCAGATGATGGCATTCGTCGAGCACGACCGTGTCGATGCCCGCCGCCACGATGCGATCGATCAGGTCGACCGCGTTCGGATGCAGCACGCGCGCCAGGGTCTCGGGGCGCTCGCGGACGAACCTCTTGCGGATGCCGGAGGCGCGCCGACGGATGCCGCGGCGGTACTGCTGCGGGTTGTCGACGGAGAGCTCGGCCAGCCAGAGGGCAGCATCCGCCTCGCGCCGGCCGGCGGCGGTCAGCTCATCGACCCACTGCGCCCGTGCCAGGTCGTCGAAGGGCGCGCTGTCGCCGGTGACACTGAGGAGCTGATAGGTCAGGACGGTGAGCTCGGCCAGGCGCGCGGGGTCGTCGGAGACCGCCTCGTCGGCCGGTGCGAGACTGCGTGCGGTCTGCACCCACTGCTGGCGGATCGTGACCGTCGGCGCCAGCACGAGCGTGCGGCGCCCCTCGCGGGCGGCCAGCAGCAGACCCAGCAGGGTCTTGCCCGAGCCCGGCGGCGCGACGATGTGCATCTCGGGCTCGTCCGTGCCCGCCGGGATCCGCTCGAGCACCTCGGCCTGATAGGTGCGCAGCCGTCCGTCGTGGCGCCAGGAGGCGAGCGGGGTGTCCATCGTCCTCCGAGCGTAGCCGGGCATCGTACGCGCGATCCGCCGGACTATACTCCCGGCATGCCCATTCCCCTCTCCGCGGCTCTGGCGCAGCGGATCATCGACTTGGTCTCCCCGGGCATCCCGTACAACGTGAACATCATGGATGCGACAGGCCTCATCGTCGCCGCCGTGGACCCGGATCGCGTCGGAACGATGCACCAGGGTGCCCGGATCGCCCTCGAACGCGGTGAGGCGTACCGCGCGGATGTCGCCAACGCCGCCGCAGGCATACAGCCCGGCGTGAATCTGCCCTTCCGCAGCGGAGGTCGCGTGGTCGGCGTGGTCGGCGTCACCGGCGACCCCGCCGAGGTGGAGAGCGTGGCACGGGTCCTTCGCGTCACGGTCGAGCTCACCGTCGCCATGGAGGCGGAGCAGAGCCTGTCCGAGCAGCGCATCTCGCGCGACCGCGACTTCCTGGCCAGGCTCGTGCACGACCCGGACGCCGCCTCGTCGGGCTCGCTGGACCGCGAGCTGGCCCAGCTCCCCGCTCCCTGGCGACTCGTCGTCTTCGTTCCGCGTGCCCGGCGCAGACGCACCGCCTGGCCGCTGAACGTGCTGCGGGACATCGAGGCCGAGCACCCGGAGACGATGCGCCGCTGGGCCTTCTTCGAGGGGGCGCTGTGGGTCCTGGGTCCGGAGCCGCGCTTTCTCGACCCGGCGGAGCGGAAGCAGTTCGCCTCCGTGGCCACGCCCCCGGTGTCGACGCCGGCCGAGCTGGCCATGGCCACCCGGATGCTGCACGTCATCGCTCTGCGTCCGCATCTGCTCGCCCCCGACCGCTCGCAGTGGGTCATCGACGAGCTCACCCCCGAGGTGCTCGTCGCCTCCGCGCCCCCCGGCGTGCTCGATGCCCTGGCCCAGCCGCTGAAGCATGCCACGGGGAAGCAGCGGGAGCTGCTGAGCGCGTACCTGGCCGCCAGCGGCAATGTGAGCGATGTCGGTCGCCGGCTCGGGGTGCATCGCAACTCCGTGATCCGTCGGCTCGCCACGCTCCGTGAGCTCACGGGCCGGGACGTGCGGACCCACGAGGGCCAGCTGGCCCTGTCGATCGCGCTCGCCGCAGAGCGTCAGCTCATGCACGGGCGTCGCTGAGCGATCACGCCTTCGCCGCGGCCAGCGTCCCTGCGGGAGAGATGCGGGGCAGCGCCGTCAGCGCCGCCACGGCGTGCGCGGTCACCTCGGTGAGGCGCTCGCGCGCGTTCTCGACGAGCGATTCGAGGGTCGCCGGCCCCGGCGCGAGCGAGAACGCCGCGGTGATGCCGGCGGCGCGGACCTCCTGCGCGGAGAGGGCGACCCGGCCGGCGATGACGATGATCGGCGCGCCGGGCGGCGTCGTCGATCGCACCAGGTCCACGACCTTGCCGTCCAGGGACTGACTGTCGAAGGATCCCTCCCCGGTGATGACCAGATCCGCCTCCGACAGGAGCTCCTCCAGCCGGAGCGCCTCCGAGACGAGCCGGGATCCGGGCACGAGCTCGGCCCCCAGGATGACGGCCGCCGCAAGGGGGATGCCGCCGGCGGCACCGAGCCCGGGTGCGCTCGGCACGATGGGAGCGCCGCCGGGGACATCCCCGAGCGACGCGGCCAGATGGGTGAGCCCTCGCTCCAGCACGGAGATGTCCTCGGGCGTGGCGCCCTTCTGCGGACCGAAGACCGCGGCGGCGCCGCGCGGCCCGGTCAGCGGGTTGTCGACGTCGACGGCGACCCGCCAGGACACCGCCCGGGCGCGAGGATGCAGCGCGGTCAGGTCGATCCGGCG
Source organism: uncultured Microbacterium sp. (assembly GCA_964406995.1). GTDB lineage: Bacteria > Actinomycetota > Actinomycetes > Actinomycetales > Microbacteriaceae > Microbacterium. The sequence continues at coordinate 18,159 of CAYOTY010000004.1, read as the reverse complement.
GATGTCGCCGAGCCCGCCGCCGCCGGGGGCGACCTCGGTCCCGTCCTCGCCCAGGAAGCGGGCGCCCAGTCCGCGCAGCAGCCCGGTGCCCCCGTCTGTGGAGGCGGAGCCGCCGATGCACAGCAGGATCTGCTCGACGCCCGCATCGAGGGCGTGCCGCGCGATGAGTCCCACCCCGTAGGCGTCGGCGCGGAGGGGTGCCCATGGGGCGTCCATCACGGCGGGCAGGCCGTTGGCCTCCGCGGCTTCGATGATCGCCGTCCTCCTGTCCGCGCTGAGTCCGAAACGCGCCGTGGTGGGCCTGCCCAGCGCGTCGACGGTCTCGACGCGTTCGGCGGTTCCCGCCCACCCGCCCAGCAGGGCGTCCAGGGTGCCCTCCCCTCCGTCGGCCAGAGGAACGGCGATGATGCGCGCACGGTCGCCGAGGGACTGCCGGACGCCGGCTGCCATGGCCGCGACGGCGTCCGCGGCGGCCAGGCTGCCCTTGAACGTGTCGGGCGCCAGCGCCACCGTGAGGCGATCGGATGAGTGCATGGTTTCAGCGTAAGCGCCGTCCTCTCTCAGAAAGCAGGTCATTATGCACCGATAAAGATCACGAATGCGTGACAAAGAGGTGCATATTGTTCGATCTCGACGGCGGGAAGTGACTCGACAAGCCCGGAATCGCGCGTCTGTAAGGAGTGAGCGCGGGCTTCGCCCACCCGTCGAATCATGGTTGACAGCAGCGCAGGCTCTGCCTAATGTCGCCTCTGTTCAATGAGGAAAGATTTTCCGGAAAGTGGAAAAGTGGAAAGATCAATGGCGATTCTCGAAGCGGTGGCCGTCGCCGCCGCGCCCCAGGGCGTCTCACAGATCAGCGCCGCGCTCGCCCTGCCGCTGGCCACCACTCATCGCCAGCTGCAGAAGCTCGTCGAGGCCGGTCTGCTCCGCCAGGACGCGACCACGAGCCTCTATTCGCTCGGGGAGCGCTCCTTCCGCCTCGCGCACGCCATCGGCAAGCAGCGCGGCCTGGCCCGAGGACGAGAGATCCTCGCGGAGATCAACAGGACCACGACCTTCTCCACCCTCCTCGGCAAGCTCACCGGCGATCACTTCATCTACCTGGAGAACATCGCCTCCACCGGCTCCCTCAGCGTGCGCGGCGAGATCGGGGCATCCTCTCCGCTGCACGCCACGGCCATCGGCAAGGCGATGCTGTCCACGCTGACGCTGCCGGAGTACGCGGATCTCGTCGATCGCCTCACGCTGGACGCCCACACGGCGGAGACCATCACCGACCGCGCCCGGCTCGACGAGGAGATCGCTCTCGTGCGTGAGCGCGGCTACGCCCGTTCCCATGCCGAGTACGAGCCCCAGATCGGCTCGATCGCCGTGCCGATCCGCGTGGACACCGGCGAGCGCACGGGCACGTTCGCGATCTGCATCGCCACGCATGTGTCCGAGATGGACCAGCTTCTGCCCTGGATCGACGAGCTCCGCCGCGCCGCGGAGCGCTTGGAAGGAGTGCTGTGAGTCAGAAGAGGACAGCCGTGGTCACCGGCTCCGGTGGCGGCATCGGCGGTGCCATCGCCGCGCATCTGCGTCGCGAGGGCTATCGGGTCGTGGGGATCGACATCAAGCCTTCTCCCGACGCGGATGTGAGCGTCGAGGCCGACCTGACCCGGTGGGAGGCGCACGCGCCGAGCGTGGAAGCCGCGCTGGGGGATGCCCCCATCGACGCCCTGATCAACTGCGCCGGGGTGCAGATCCGGCGCGGCCCGGTCGAGGAGGTCGCCCTCAGCGACATCGACCGGCTCTACACCCACAACCTGCGCCCGATCTTCGAGGTGACGCAGTGGGCGCTGAGCCGGATGCGCGAAGGCGGTTCGATCGTGAACATCGGATCGATCTCCGGTGCGGCATCCGTCCCCGGCCTTGCCGGCTACGGCGCGGTCAAGGCCGCCGTCCACAGCTTCTCGCTCTCGCTCGCCCGCGAGCTCGCACCCCGCGGCATCCGGGTCAACGTGGTCGCGCCCGGCTATGTGCGCACGCCCCTGACCGAATCGATGATGGCCGATGAGAAGCGATACGCCGAGATCGTCTCGCGCATCCCTCTCGGCGCCGTGGCCGACGGCGACGAGATCGCCTCCGTGGTGACGGCCCTGTGCACGGAGCCCTTCCGATACGTGACCGGCGTCGTGCTGCCGGTGGATGGAGGCTACCTTGCCTGAAGCAGTCAGCTGGGGCCCCAAGCCCGTCATCGGGCTCGACCGGGTCGCCGATCTGGTCCCCGACGGCTCGACGGTGTTCATCGGCGGTTCGGGCGGTGGTCTCCAGGAGCCCACGAACCTGCTGCGCGCACTCGGCGGTCACGTCGAAGGCGGGCGCGATCCCCAGGACCTCACCGTGTGGCACTGCAGCGGCATCGGCGACAAGAGAGGCGGCGGTCTCGCGCTGCTCAAGGCTCCCGGAAAGCTGCGCCGCGTCGTCGGCGCGCACTGGGGGATGAGTCCCGAGCTCGCCGAGCTCGCCGAGACGAATCGGCTGGAGGCCTACAACCTGCCGCAGGGTGTCGTCTCCCACCTCCTGCGCTCGACGGGGGCGGGAGAGCCGGGCCTTCTCACGCAGGTCGGACTGCGCACCTTCGTCGACCCGCGTGTCGAGGGAGGCAAGCTGAACGCGATCACGACAGAGGACCTCGTCGAGGTCGTCACCGTCGGGGGAGACGAGTTCCTCTACTATCGCGCCCCGCACCTGGACGTGTGCCTGCTGCGCGCGACCACGGCCGACGAGTACGGCAACCTCACCTTCGAGAACGAGGCCGCGCTGCTGGAGCCCCTCGAGGCGGCGATGGCCACGCACCGCTCCGGGGGCATCGTCATCGTCGAGGTCCAGAAGTACGTCAGCGAGGGAACCCTCAAGCCGCGCGACGTGCGCGTCCCCGGCGCGCTCGTGGACTACCTCGTCGTCGGAGAGCCGTTCATGCAGACGGCCGAGACCAGGCTCGAGCCCGGCTACACCGGCGACTACCGGGTGCCGGTCGGATCCATGCCGACACTCGCCCCCGGGCTGCGCCGGATCATCGCCGAGCGCGCCTACGAGGAGATCCAGCCCGGTCAGCTCGTCAACCTCGGCGTGGGGATGCCCGACGGCATCTCGAAGCTCGCGGCGGAGCGGGGCGAGCTCGACAGGCTCGCCTTCGCCGTGGAGCAGGGCCACATCGGCGGGACGCCCGCCGGCGGCATCGAGTTCGGGGCGGTCTACAACGCCGCCTGCAGCATGACCGCGCCCCAGCAGTTCGACCTGTTCAACGGCGGACACCTCGACATCGCCTTCCTCGGCATGGCGGAGGTGGACGAGCAGGGGAACGTGAACGTGAGCATGCACGGCGGCGGGATCTCCGGCGCCGGCGGGTTCATAAACATCACCCAGGGAACCCGGAAGGTCGTCTTCTGCGGATCGTTCACCGCGGGCGGGCTGACGCTCGCCCACAACGACCGCGGCTGGACGATCGAGAGCGAGGGACGGCATCAGAAGTTCGTCAAGAAGGTCCGCCACGTCACCTTCTCGGGCGAACGGGCCCTCGAGCTCGGCCAGGAGGTCCTGTATGTGACCGAGCGTGCGGTGTTCACCCTCACAGACCGGGGCCTCAGGCTCATCGAGGTCGTGGAGGGAGTGGACATCGATCGCGACATCCGCGGACAGATGCAGTTCGAGCCGGTCATCGAAGACGTCACGCAAATCACGCTGTAAAGGAGAAATGGATATGTCCCCCAAGAATGCACTCAAGGTCGGGGCGCTGCTCGCCGCAGGCGCCCTCGTCCTCACCGCCTGCTCCGGCGACGGTGACCCCAATGGCGGCAGCAACGGCGGCGAGGGCAGCCCGAATGCGATCGTGCTGACCGCGGGCCACCAGCTCGCCATCGACACCCCGTTCGACGACGGCCTGAACAGGTTCGCCGAGCTGGTCGCCGAGAAGACCGACGGCCGCGTCGAGGTCCGCGTCCACCCGAACGCCCAGCTGGGCAACGAGACCGAGATGTTCCAGGCGCTGGAGACCGGCACCGTCGACTTCGGCATCTTCGCCCCGGGCTCGATCGCCGAGTACTACCCCGGCATCACCCTGGTGTCGATGCCGTTCCTGGTGAGCGACCGCGACCACCGCGACCGCATCCTCGACTCGGGCGTGCTGGAGCCGATCGAGTCGTCCATCGCAGAGACGACCGGCACCGAGGTGCTGACCTACTTCGGCGGCAGCCAGCGCCAGATGTTCTTCACCAGGCCCGCGAGCAGCCTCGCCGACGTGCAGGGGCGCCTGTTCCGTGTGCAGCCGTCGGAGATGCTCACCGAGTCGTACCTGGCGATGGGCCTCGAGCCCACCGTCATCGCGTACACGGAGCTCTACAACGCGCTGCAGCAGGATGTCGTCAACGGCGCCGAGAACGAGGCCGTGTTCATCGAGAGCCAGCGCTTCTACGAGCCGGCTCCGAACATCCTCCTCACCAACCACGAGGTCACCTTCCGTCCGCTGATGGCCTCCGCGCGCACCTGGGACAAGCTCGACGACGAACTCGCCGCGCTCGTCCGCGAAGCGGCGGTCGAGGCCGGCGTCTTCCAGCGCCAGGTCGAGGGCGAGGCCGATGAGGACACGCTGAGCCGTCTGGGCGACCTCGACGGCGTGACCGTCACCGAGGTGGACACCGCGCAGTGGAGTGCGGACATGGGAGCCATCTGGGACAAGTACGCCGCGCAGTGGAACGTCGCCGATGTCCTCGAGGCCATCAAGGGATTGCGGTAACAGCACGTGAACCTCCTGAGAAAGACCAATCAGCTGCTCTACACGGTGTCGAAGTACTCCGTGCTGGGCATCCTGGTGCTGCTGACCATCACCGTCTCCTACCAGGTGCTGAGCCGGTACATCGCGGTGGTGCCACGCATCATGTGGACGGAGGAGCTCGCTCGCGCGGGCCTCATCTGGTTGGTCTTTCTCGGGGCGGCCTTCGCCTTCCACGAGCACGGCCACTTCCGCATCGAGCTGCTCCCCGCCAGGCTCGGGCCGCGCGTGCTCGGCAACATCGAACGCGTCGCACAGGTCGTCACGGTGGCGACCCTGGTCATCCTGACCATCGGTGCGATCACCTTCTTCCAGGCCGGGTTCGGCCGCATCTCGACCATGTCGGGGGTCAGCCTCGCCTGGAGCTACCTGGCGACGCTCGTCTCCTTCGCAGTCATGCTGCTGCGATCCATAGAGAACTTCATCGACTCCCTGCGCAAGCCGGACATCGCCGAAGCACCGATCGTGAGTGAGGACGTCCTGTGATCACCCTGGATCCCGGCGCGATCGCCGTCATCATGATCGCCATCTTCTTCGTCAGCGTGATGATCCGAGTCCCCGTGGCGTTCGCCCTGGTGCTCTCCTGTCTTCCGTTCGTGCTCTTCGACAGCCGTTTCGACCTCGAGCTGCTCGTGCAACGCATGTACGCCGGGATCGACTCCTTCGTCCTCCTGGCCGTGCCCTTCTTCATCCTCGCGGCATCGGTGATGACCGTCTCCGGGGTGACGGAGAAGCTCATCGACTTCGCGCGGGCCGTCGTCGGCGGCATCCGCGGCGGACTCGGCGTCGTCAACGTCGCCAGCTCGATCGGCTTCAGCGGGATGTCCGGATCCTCCACCGCGGACGTGTCCGGCACCGGAACCATGCTGATCCCGCAGATGGTCAAGCGCGGCTACAGCGCGGAGTACGCCGCCGCCGTCACCGCATCCGCGGCCGTCATCAGCACGATCATCCCGCCAAGCATCCAGCTCATCGTCTGGGGCTCGCTGACGAACACCTCCATCGGCGATCTCTTCCTCGGCGCGATCATCCCGGGCCTGTCCGTGGGCATCGCGCTCATGCTCGTGGCCTACCTGCTCGCGGTCCGGGCCGGATATCAGCGGGAGTCGAAGTTCGCCTGGGGGAACTTCTTCAGGGCCTTCTGGAAGGCCGTCCCGGCCTTCGGGATCATCGCCATCGTGGTGGTGGGCTTCCGCTTCGGACTCGTCACCGCGACCGAGGCCGCCGTCACCGCCGTGATCTACTCGCTCGCCGTCGCGACCTTCGTGTACCGCTCCTGGACCTGGAAGGACTTCGCGCACTCCCTGATCACCACGGCACGCCTGACGGGCGTCGCGCTGCTCGCGCTCGCCGCGGCATCCGTCCTCGGCTATCTGCTGGCGATCTACAACATCCCCTCGATGTTCCAGGGCCTGCTGTCGGGCGTTCCCGGATGGGCCGTGCTCGCGGTCATCGTCCTCGTGCTGCTGATCGTCGGGCTCTTCCTGGACGCGCTGCCGGCGATGGCCATCCTGATCCCGGTGTTCGCGCCCTTCGTCATCGCCGCAGGCATCAACCCGATCCACTACGGCGTCGTGGCGATCATGACGCTGGCGCTCGGGCTGATCACGCCGCCGGTCGGCATCTGCCTGCTGATCGCCTCGCAGATCGCCGAGGTGAACATGATCAAGGTGATCAAGCCGCTGCTGCCGTTCATCCTGGCGATCGTCTTCATCATCGGACTCTGCGTGGCCTTCCCGCAGATCGTCCTCTGGCTGCCCGGATTGGACTGACGCCGTGACACGACGCGAATTCCTCGAGTTCGACCGCCAGGACGACATCGTCGTCCTGCGGCTGGACCGGCCCAGAGCGCTGAACGCGCTGAATCAGAGGCTCGTCTCCGAACTGCTCGGCGCGCTGGACGAGATCCAGCAGACCGCCGGGATCCGAGGCGTGGTGCTCTCGTCCACCTCGGAGCGCGCCTTCAGCGCCGGTGCGGACACCAAGGAGATCGACACCCTCAGCAGGAACGAGTTCCTGCTGGCGAACCGGCGGGGCGCGGAGCTGTTCCAGCGGATCGAGGAGTACCCCCTTCCGGTCGCCGCCGCCGTCCGCGGCTATGCGCTCGGCGGGGGGCTCGAGCTCGCGCTGGTGTGCGACTTCCGCTTCGCCGACGACACCGCGGTCGTGGGTCTGCCGGAGATCCTCGTCGGCTTCATCCCCGGCTGGGGAGGCATAAAGCGCCTCTCCGCAATCGTGGGCGTGGCCAAGGCGCGCGAGCTCGTGCTCCGTGCCGCCAAGCTCGATGCGAGCGAGGCGGATCGGCTGGGGCTGTTCTCCGCACCCCCGGCCGCAGATCCCGAACGGGCCGCCGTCGCGGAGCTGCGTGCACTGCCGGCGACGGCGGCGAACTCGATGGCGCACATCAAGCACCTCTTCTCGCGCCTGGTGGACGAACCCGAGTTCGCGAGCGTGAGCACGCTCTTCGTCGCCGAGCTGATCGACCAGAAAAGAAGGAGCACCGATGGCTGAACACGCCGATGACACCACCCTCGCCGCGCTGCGGGCCTACTGCGAGGAGCGGCTCGCGCCGGCGGCCGAGGAGATCGACCGCTCGGCGGAGTTCATCGGCGACGTGCTGCGCGATTTCGCGGGGATGGGCATTCAGCGCCTGCACCTGGACGGAGAGCGGATCAGCTCCGATCCGCAGACGTGGACGCGCATCCACGAGTCGAGCAAGCTGATCGCCGGATACTCGACCGCCGCCGCGGTCGCCGTCAGCGTGGCGCGTCTGCACACCTATCTGCTCGTGAAGTACACCGCCGCCGAGCTGCGGGAGAAGTGGCTGGAGCCGACCCTCTCGGCGACAGCGTTCGGCTCCTTCGCGATGACCGAGCCGGATGCGGGCACCGACGTGCGCGCGATGACCACGGTCGCCACCCGCGTCGAGGGCGGCTACCGCCTGAGCGGTCACAAGTGCTGGATCGGCCTGGCGCCGCTGGCCGACTACTCCTTCGTGCTGGCGAAGGTCGACAGCGAGGATCGCGGCGCCGAGACGATCGCGCTCTTCGTCGATCTCTCCAGTGAAGGCGTCTCGCGCCCGTATCAGCCGCCGCTGTCGGGCCTGCGGGGGATGGCCAACGGCGAGCTCGCCTTCGACGAGGTGTTCGTGCCCGAGGCAGGCCGCCTCGACTGCGACGGCTTCCTGGGGATGGTGGACGGGCTCAACCTCGCCCGCATCGAGGCGGCCTCCTACTCCTGCGGTCTCATCCGGCGATCGATCGAGCTGTCGGTGCAGCGCGCCTCCGGCCGGAGGATCTTCGGCGAGACGCTCCTGAAGAAGCAGATCACCCAGCAGCGCATCGGACAGATGTACGCCGACTACCTCACGGCGGACATGATCACCGAGCGCGCGGTCGAGTCCTATGCGAGAGGAGACGGCGGCGATCCGACGCTGATCTCCACCGCCAAGCTGTTCGCGACCGACAAGGCCCGCTTCCACAGCGATGTCGCCATGCAGCTGTGGGGTGCCGCAGGACTGGTCATGCACTCCGACGTCGAACGCATCCACCGCGATGCGAAGGTGATGCAGATCTTCGACGGCACGAGCGAGATCCATCAGCTCATGCTCGGGAAGCACGCCGTGCGAGCCGTGTCCGGTGAGGCGACGTGACCCCGCCGGAGGCCTCGGCCGGCCGGCTGCGCGCAGAGCGCGAGGCGTGGTTCGCGGCGCGTGCTGACACCGGCGGGTTCGGAGCCCTGGACGGGCAGACCGTCGTCATCACCGGCAGCTGCGGGGGCCTGGGCCGCGCGATCGCCGAGGAGACGATCGCCGCCGGTGCCTTCGTGATCGGCACCGATCTGGCAGGCAACGCCTGTGAGGCGCATCCGGAGGGGTTCGCCTTCCTCCCCGCCGACCTTCGCGATGCCGATGCCACGGCGCGTCTGCTCGAGGCGGTCGCCGGTGCCGGCATCAACGCTCTCGTCAACAACGCGGGGATCATGGTCGAGGAGTCGCTCGCGGACACCGACGAGAGCATCTGGGCGGCCACGCTCGAGGTGAACCTCACCGCGGCGTACCGGATGACACGCGGACTGCTGCCGGCGCTGCGGAGCGCCGCACCGGCATCCGTCCTCAACATCAGCTCCCAGCTCGCCTACACGGGCGGGGCGACGCTCACGGCGTACGGCGCGTCGAAGGCTGGGCTCCTCGGGTTCACCCGGAGCCTGGCGAAGGAGATCGGGCCGGCCGTGCGCGTCAACGCGATCGCCCCCGGCCCCACCCTCTCGCCGATGACCGAGGTGCACCTCACCGAGGAGTGGGTGGCCCGCAAGACCGCCAATCTCATCGCGGGCCGCATGGGCGAGGCGCACGAGATCGCGACCGTCGCGCGGTTCCTGCTCAGCGACGCCTCGCGCTTCATCCACGGTCAGACCATCTCGGTCAATGGAGGAGGGTACCTGTCATGATCTCCGATCTCGTCGCGATCGACAGCCCGGAGGCACGACAGCTCATCGGGCGTCAATGGTCGTTCTCGCGGACGGTCGGCGAGTACGACGTGCTCTCCTTCGGGGGAGTCACCGGGGACCTCGCCGCGAACCACACCGACGAGCTGTACATGCGCAGCCACGGCTTCGACGGCCGCATCGCCCACGGCGTGCTGCTGCTCGGCTACACCTCCACGCTCAGCACACGGGTCGCCGACCTCCTCGAGGGCGCGGTGGTCTCCCTCGGCTACGACCGCGTGCGCTTCACCGCGCCCGTGCCGATCGGCACGACGATCACCTGCCGCTACACCGTGCAGGACATCGACGCACCCGCCCGCCGCATCCTGTCCGAGGCGACGGTGGAGCGGGTGCAGGACGGCACCACCGCCCTCGTCGCCACTCACATCATGAAAGCAGTGTGACCATGACCGCTCCTCGCTCTGACATCGCCGGCCTCCGCGTCCTCGTGACCGGCGCCGGCCACAGCATCGGCCTCGGCATCGCCCGGCGCTTCCTCGCCGGAGGCGCACAGGTCACCCTGCACACGCGGGCCGCCTCGGTCGAGGGCGACCTCGGAGAGCTCGCCGCGAACGCGCACTTCGCCACCGGCGACTTCACCGATGAGGCCGACGTCGCCCAGGTCATCGGGGAGGCGGCGGATGCGATGGGGGGTCTGGACGTCGTCGTCGCCAATGTCGGAGGCCTCGTCCAGCGGGTTCCGCTGGCGGAGATGACCGTCGAACACTGGCGGAAGGTCATGGACGTCAACGTCACCTCCGCCATGCTCACCATCACGCACGCCCTCCCTCATCTGAAGGAGTCCGAGGCCGGTGCCATCGTGACACTCTCCTCGCTCGCGGCGCACAACGGCGGCGGCGCGGGCGCGGCGGCGTACGCGGCGGCCAAGGCCGCGGTGGTGGGCCTGACCAAGGCCGCGGCGAAGGAGTATGCCGCCCACGGCATCCGCGTGAACGCCATCGCCCCCGGCTTCATCGGCGAGACTCGGTTCCATGACACCTTCAGCCCGGCCGAGGCCCAGCAGTCGATGATCGCGAACACCGCCCTGCGCCGCCCCGGAACCACGCAGGACGTCGCCGAGCTCGTCGCGTTCCTGGGGAGTCCGGCGTCGGCGTTCATCACCGGGGAGACCGTCGACATCAACGGCGGTCAGTGGTTCCGCTGACCCGCCCTGCAGATACGGAAGTGACATCATGACAGCGCACCTGACCATCCTCTCGCCCTCCGGCGAACGGAACACGACCGCACTGCGCGATGCGGCCGGCTTCACGCGCCCCGCCGGCCCGCTGCGCAGCAGGGTCGTCTACGCCGCCGCCCACGTCGTCCCGCGCACGACCGGCGAGAACACTCCCGGCCGACCCGCGGACATCGACTGGGACGCGACGCTCGCGTTCCGGCGCGATCTCTACTCCTGGGGACTCGGGGTCGCCGACGCCATGGACACCGCCCAGCGCAACCTCGGGCTCGACGCGCTCGCCACCCGCGAGCTCATCGCGCGCTCGGCCGTCGTGGCCCGGGAGAGCGGCGGGAACCTCGTCGTCGGCGTCAACACCGATCATCTCGACGACGAGGAGGTGTCGCTGGAGGCGGCGATCGACGCCTACAAGGAGCAGCTGCACTTCTCCGAGGAGCAGGGCGCGGGCGTCGTGCTGATGGCCAGCCGCCACCTCGCCCGGGCCGCATCGGATGCCGCGGACTACGCCCGCGCCTATCGCGAGGTGCTCCGCGCGGCCGGAGGGCCCGTGGTGCTGCACTGGCTGGGCGAGGCGTTCGACCCGGCGCTGGCGGGCTACTTCGGCTCGCGCCGCTGGCAAGACGCCGCGGCGAACGTGATCGAGATCATCGAGGAGAACGTCGACCGCGTGGCGGGCATCAAGATGAGCCTTCTCGATGCGGCCTCCGAGGTCTATCTGCGTGAGCGCCTGCCCGAGGGCGTGCGCATGTTCACCGGGGACGACTTCAACTACGTCGGCCTGATCGGCGGCGCGGACGTGCCGGACGCCCCGCAGCCGGCGATGGATGCCTCCCGGCGTCGGCACTCCGACGCGCTCCTGGGCGCCTTCGCCGCGATCGGCCCGGCGGCATCCGCCGCGATCCAGGCGCTGGACGCGGGGGATGCCGCAGAGTATCTGCGCATCCTCGGGCCGACCGAGGAGCTCAGCCGCCAGGTGTTCGCGCACCCGACCTACTTCTACAAGACGGGCGTCGCCTTCCTGTCCTGGCTCAACGGACACCAGTCGGCCTTCCAGATGGTCGGCGGCCAGCACGCCAGCCGCAGTCTCCCGCACCTGTCGCGGATCGTCGAGCTCGCCAACGCCGCGCGCGTCCTCGAGGATCCGCCGCTGGCCGCGGAGCGCTGGCACGCGATGCTGCGCGTGAACGGGATCGAGGTCTGAGATGAGCGCTCGGCGTGTGGTCGCGGTCACCGGAGGGGGATCGGGCATCGGTGCGGCCACGGCACTGCGGCTGGCGCGGGGCGGCTTCGACGGAGTGCTTCTCGGCTACCGAGAGTCGGCGGAGGGCGCGGCATCGGTCGCCGAGGAGATCCGTGCGGCCGGGGCGGAGGTGGAGATCGCCGCGGTGGACGTGGGGGAGGACGCGAGCGTGCGCGCCTTCGCCGAGGCGTGCGCCGAGCGCTTCGAGCGCTGCGACGCCGTCGTCAACGCCGCGGGCATGACGCGGTGGATCCCGCTCCGCGACCTCGATGCCGTCAGCGACGCGGACTGGTCGCAGATGCTCGGTGTGAACACCGTCGGGCCCTTCCGCGTCGCGCGCGCCTTCCGGTCGATGCTCGCAGAGACCCACGGCGTCATCGTCAACGTGGGCTCCACCGCCGGTCATCGCGGTGCAGGATCCTCCGTCCCCTACAGCGTCAGCAAGGCCGCGGTGCTCCAGCTCACGCGCACCCTCGCGATCGCGCTCGCTCCGCAGATCCGGGTCGTGTCGGTCTCGCCCGGCACCGTGGACACGCGCTGGCATCAGGAGAGGCTCTCGGACGACGAGCTCCGCGGATATCTCGACGAGATCCGCGCGACGACCCCGCTCGCCCGCGTGGTCCAGGCGGAGGAGGTCGCTGACGCGATCGCGGGGCTGGTCGCCTCGACGGCCGTCACCGGGGTCGATCTGATCATCGACGGCGGTAGGCACATGACCTACTGACGCCGCGCCGTCCGCCGGCTTCCGTCGCGGGGCGCTTCCCGAGGTCCGCCGCGCACGATGCCGACGGGCCGCGCCGGTCGGCTAGACTGGTATCTGGCTCTCCGCGTGGCGACATCCAGGCCAATTCCCCCAGGACGGAAACGTAGCAAGGGTAACCGGGCTCTGTCGGGTGCGCGGAGGGCCTTTTCCGTGCCCTGAGACATAGGCTGGGGACGTGGCGCGCAGCATCTACATCACCTCTGCGGAGGGGCAGACCGGCAAGTCGACCGTGGCGCTGGGGGTGCTCGACGCGCTCATGCGGGTGACGCCCCGGGTGGGGGTGTTCCGTCCGATCGCGCGTTCGGCCGCCGAGCGCGACGCCGTCCTGGAGCTGCTCCTCGCTCACGACGGTGTGCAGCTCGACTACGACGAGTGCGTCGGCGTGACCTATGACGAGGTGCGCGAGGATCCGGATGCGGCGCTGTCCACGATCGTCGCCCGTTTCAAGGCGGTCGAGGCCCAGTGCGAGTCGGTGGTCATCATCGGCAGCGACTACACGGATGTCGCCAGCCCTGCCGAGCTCGGCTACAACGCCCGCATCGCCGCCAACCTGGGTGCCCCGGTGCTGCTCGTCCTGAGCGGTCGCGACCGACGCCAGCAGCTCGAGCAGCTGGGGACGACGACCGCACGCACTCCCGCCGAGGTCGGTCAGATCGCCTCGCTCGCCCTCAGCGAGCTTGCTCAGGAGCGCGCGGAGCTCTTCGCGGTGGTCGTCAATCGCGCCGATCCCGAGCGCCTCGCAGACTCGATCGACGCCGTCCGCGCGGTGCACTCGGAGACGACCTCGGTCTGGGCGATCCCCGAGGACCGCTCGCTCGTGGCCCCCTCGATGCGCGGCATCATGGCCGCTGTGGACGGCACGCTCGTCGCTGGTGATCCCGCGGCCCTCGCCCGCGAGGTGCTGAGCGTCGTCGTCGCCGGGATGTCGATGGTGAACGTGCTCGACCGGCTCACCGACGACGCGGTGCTGGTGATCCCCGCCGACCGCACGGAGGTGCTGCTGGCGGCGCTGCTCGCGCAGGCATCCGGCACCTTCCCCTCGATCGCCGGCATCGTGCTCAACGGACCCTTCCCGCTGCCCGAGCCCATCACGCGCCTCCTCGACGGGTTCGACTCGACCCTGCCGATCGTGGCCACCGACCTCGGCACCTTCGACACCGCGGTGCGCGTGATGAACGCGCGCGGACGCATGACCGCCGAGTCCCGCCGCCGCTACGACACCGCCCTGGCCCTCTTCCAGAAGAGCATCGACCTCACCGAGCTCACGATCGCGCTCGGCGTAGCCGAATCGACGGTCGTCACCCCGCTCATGTTCGAGTACGGCCTCGTCGAGCGGGCGCGCACCGACCGCCGCCGGATCGTGCTGCCGGAGGGGGAGGACGACCGGATCCTGCGAGCGGCGGCATCCGTCCTCGCCCGGGGGATCGCCGATCTGACGATCCTCGGAGAGGAATTCGAGATCCGCGGCCGGGCGACCGAGCTCGGCGTCGACATCGAGGCGGCGCGGATCCTCAGCCCGACCGACCCCGCCCATGTCGAGCGCTTCGCCGCCGAGTATGCGCGGATCCGCGCGCACAAGGGCATCACGATCGGGCAGGCCGCCGACATCGTCACCGACGTGTCGTACTTCGGCACGATGATGGTGCATCTGGGCCTCGCCGACGGCATGGTCTCGGGCGCCGCGCACACCACGGCGCACACGATCCGGCCCGCATTCGAGATCATCAAGACCGCTCCGGGCGTCGACGTCGTCTCCAGCGTCTTCCTGATGGCGCTCGCCGACCGGGTGCTCGTCTACGGCGACTGCGCCGTGATCCCCGATCCCACCAGCGCGCAGCTGGCCGACATCGCGATCTCCTCGGCGGCGACGGCGGCGACCTTCGGGATCGAGCCGCGCGTGGCGATGCTCTCGTACTCGACGGGAGAGTCGGGCGCGGGGGCCGAGGTGGAGAAGGTGCGCGAGGCGACGGTCCTCGTGCGCGAGCGCGCGCCCGGGCTGCTCGTGGAGGGGCCGATCCAGTACGACGCGGCCGCGGATGCGGCGGTGGCCGCGGCCAAGCTCCCCGGATCGCAGGTGGCGGG
>CAYOTY010000004.1:0-3571 GCA_964406995.1 uncultured Microbacterium sp. | reverse complement strand
GGCGACGGTGTTCATCTTCCCGGACCTCAACACCGGCAACAACACCTACAAGGCCGTGCAGCGCTCCGCGGGGGCGGTGGCGATCGGTCCGGTGCTGCAGGGCCTGAACAAGCCGATCAACGACCTCTCGCGCGGCGCCCTAGTCGACGACATTGTCAACACGGTCGCCATCACCGCCATCCAGGCCCAGGGGGCGGTACCCGCATGACCCGCCCCGCAGCAATGTCGCAGAATGGCACGGATGTCGCAGAGATTTCCGGAATGCCTGCGACATCCGTGCGATTCTGCGATCTTCGCGCGAGTGCCGGGGTGATCCGATGAGCGTCGTCCTCGTCATCAACTCCGGCTCCTCCTCGCTGAAGTACAGCCTCATCGACATGGCGAGCGAGAGAACCCTCGCCGACGGCCTCATCGAGCGGATCGGCCAGGAATCCGGCATCGCCACCCACACGGTGCGCGCCTTCGGGGGAGCGGATGCCGCCCCTGCGGTCCTCGACGCGGAGCGCACGCAGGAGCTGCCCGTTCCCGATCACGACCGCGCCTTCGAGGTCATGCGCGAGGCCTTCGCCGCCTACGGGCCGTCGCTGGAGGATCATCCGCCGGTGGTGGTCGGGCATCGCGTCGTGCACGGCGGCTCCCGATTCGTGGATCCGACGCTCATCACCGCGGAGGTCGAGGACGAGATCGCCGCGCTCGCGGTCCTGGCGCCGCTGCACAACCCCGCGAACCTCGACGGCATCCGCGCGGCGAAGGCCGCCTTCCCGCGCCTTCCGCATGTCGCCGTCTTCGACACGGCCTTCCACCAGACGCTCGCCCCCGCCGCCTACACCTACGCGATCGACGCCGAGATCGCGGGCGCCCACCAGGTGCGCCGCTACGGATTCCACGGCACGAGCCACCAGTTCGTCAGCCGCGAGGCCGCACGCTTCCTCGGAAGCGATCTCTGCACCCTCCGGCAGATCGTCTTCCACCTCGGCAACGGTGCCTCGGTCACCGCGATCGACGGTGGGCGCTCCGTCGAGACCTCGATGGGATTGACGCCCCTGGAAGGGCTGGTCATGGGCACCCGCTCGGGCGACATCGATCCGGCCGTGCTCTTCCACCTCGCCCGCACGGCCGGCATGGGCATCGACGAGCTCGACACGCTGCTGAACCGCCGCAGCGGCCTCCAGGGGCTCGCGGGCCGCAGCGACATGCGCGACATCCTCGCGGGCGTGGAGGATGGGGATGCCGCCGCCACCCTCGCCTTCGAGGTCTACATCCATCGCCTCCGCGCCTACGCCGGTGCCTACATCGCGCTCCTCGGCGGGGTGGACGTCATCAGCTTCACCGCCGGGGTGGGGGAGAACGCGGCGCGCGTGCGGGCCGAGGCGCTGGCGACCCTGGGCTTTGCCGGGGTGCGGGTGGATCCGGTGCGCAACGAGGCGGGCGGTCGCGGCATCCGGCGCATCTCCGCCGACGACTCCGCGGTCCGCGTGCTGGTGGTCCCCACCGACGAGGAGCGGGAGATCGCACGCCAGGTTCTGCCCCTCGCCCTCGGGTGACGCGCCTTCCTCGGGCAAGGGCATCGCACCCGGGCAGGGACGAATCTTGTGTCCTTCTCCTTGTGCGAGTGCGTTCCCCTTGTTTGGGAGCCTCGGCGGAGAGATTGGGGGATGCGGGGGATGCCGCTCGCCCCTACGCTTGTTCCGTGGCGCGATGCCGGGCCCGCCTGATCCGATCCCTGTCCACGGAAGGCTCCCATGCCCCAGACACTCCCTGATCTCCGTGCCGCCGCCGGCGTGCTCTTCGACCTCGATGGTGTGCTGACGCCCACGGCCGAGGTGCACATGCGCGCCTGGCAGGCGCTCTTCGACGGCTACTTCGACGAGCACGGCATCACCCCCGCCTACACCGACGACGACTACTTCGCCCATGTCGACGGCAAGAAGCGCTACGACGGTGTGGCCAGCGTCCTGCGCAGCCGCGGCGTCGAGCTGCCCTGGGGCGAGCCTTCGGACGCACCGGGGACCGAGACGGTCTGCGGAATCGGCAACCGCAAGAACGACGTCTTCGCCGCCGAGCTCGCCGCGAACGGCGTGACTCCCTACGAGGGCTCTCTCGCCGTCGTCGAGCGTCTGCACGCCGAGGGCATCCCGATGGCCGTCGTGTCGAGCTCGAAGAACGCCGAGGCGGTGCTGGCCGCATCCGGGCTCGCGCGCTTCTTCACCGCGGTCATCGACGGGCTCGTCGCCGAGCGCGACCACCTGCCCTCCAAGCCCGCCCCGGACATGTTCCTCGCCGGAGCCCAGGCACTGGGGCTGGAGGCGCCCAACTGCATCGCCGTCGAGGATGCCGTCTCGGGCGTGAGATCGGCGGCCGATGCCGGCTGCACCGTGATCGGCGTCGATCGCGGCGCCGGCGCCGAGGCGCTGGAGGCGGCGGGCGCCAGGTGTATCGTCGATGACCTCGCCGTTCTGATCGCACGGATGGATTCGGAGCCCGCATGATCGATCGCCAGCGTTTCCCCGCCGACCCCTGGCGGCTCCGCGAGACCGGCTATTCCGAGGACGGCGTCTCGGAGACGGTCTTCGCGGTGGGCAACGGCTACCTCGGCCTCCGCGGCAACCACATCGAGGGGCGCCGGGCGCACGAGCACGGCACGTTCATCAACGGACTCCACGAGACGTGGACGATCCGCCATGCCGAGCAGGCCTACGGCTTCGCCGAGGTCGGGCAGACGATGGTCAACGCCCCCGACGCCAAGGTCATGCGCGTCTACGTCGACGACGAGCCCCTGTCCTTCGACGAGGCGTCCGTCCGCGAGTACGAGCGCACCCTCGACATGCGGACCGGGGTGCTCAGCCGCAGCCTGGTGTGGGAGACCCCCTCCGGAAAGCGCGTGCGCCTGCGCGATGAGCGCATGGTGAGCTTCGAGGAGCGGCACCTGGCGATCATGCGGCTCGAGGTCACGGTGGAGAATGCGGATGCGCCGGTGACCGTCAGCTGCCAGATCCTCAATCGCCAGGACGGCGAGGACGTCTACGGCGGTGCGCCGGCGGGAGGGCCGAAGAACGCCGCCTTCGATCCGCGTCGCGCCGAGAGGATCGCCGAGCGCGTGCTGGAGCCGGGGGAGTACTGGCAGGACGGGCTGCGCTCGGCGCTGTCGTACCGGGTGGCGGACTCGCGGATGACGGTGGCGGTCGTGGCCGACCACATCGTCGAGACCGACAACGACTACTCGGCGCGTCAGCTCGTCGAACCCGACATCGCCAAGAACGTCTTCCGGGTGCAGGCGCGGGCGGGGGTGCCGATCCGGGTCACCAAGCTCGTGAGCTACCACACCTCCCGCGGGGTGCCGCCGCGCGAGCTCGTGGACCGCTGCCGGCGCACCCTCGATCGCGTCGCCGTCGAGGGTGTGGATCGCCAGTTCGATCGTCAGGAAGCGTGGCTGGCGGACTTCTGGGAGCGCTCCGACGTCGTGATCGAGGGTCATGACGACCTTCAGCAGGCGGCGCGGTGGTGCCTGTTCCAGCTGGCGCAGGCGGCCGCGCGGGCCGACGGCGGGGGCGTCGCGGCCAAGGGCGTCTCC
>CAYOTY010000003.1:54699-54938 GCA_964406995.1 uncultured Microbacterium sp. | reverse complement strand
AACCTCGGTCTGCACATCGCGATGCGCGAGCGCGGGATCACCGTGCGCCAGACCGCGGTCGGCGACCGCTATGTGCTCGAGGACATGAACGCGGGCGGCTACTCGCTCGGCGGCGAGCAGTCGGGGCACGTGATCATGAGCAGGTACGCCACGACCGGCGACGGCCTGCTGACGGGGCTGCACCTGGTGGCCGAGATGGCGCGCCAGCAGAAGTCGGCCGCCGAGCTCGCATCGATCAT
>CAYOTY010000003.1:1155-54689 GCA_964406995.1 uncultured Microbacterium sp. | reverse complement strand
CGCGCTCGGCGGCAACGGGCGGGTGCTGCTTCGCCCCTCGGGCACCGAGCCGATGGTGCGGGTGATGGTCGAGGCGGCGGATGCGGCATCCGCCCGCGCCCATGCCGACGCCCTCGCCGCGGTCGTCCGCGAGCGCCTGGCTGTGTGACGCTCCGCCGCGCCGGATGGCGCCTGTCCCTCTGCGCCGAGTGAGTATCTCACCGCCGATTGAGTATCGAAATCGCGCCGATCAGGTGCTCACTCGGCAGCGAGATACTCACCCGGCGGGAAAACGGGAGCGGCGCTCTGCCACTCCAGCGCCTCGATGTAGCGGAGGAGAACGCCCTCGCGCAGCGCCCAGGGGCTCACCTCGAGCACGTCGATCTTGAGCGACTCCATCGCGGTGTGCAGGCAGACGGCTGCCGCGACGATCTGGAACGTCCGGTCCGGGGTGATCCCGGGGAGCTCCTGGCGGGCGGTGGCGGGAATCTTCGCCAGGCGCGGGATCCATGCGGCCAGCGAGTCCTTCGCCAGCTCCACGCGATCGTAGCTCGGCACCGAGGCGACGCGCCGCCCGGCCAGCGTGGCGAGGGAGCGGATCGCCTTCGACGAGCCGACGATGTGATCGGGCTTCGGGAGGGCGCCGAACTGATCGGCGAGCGGCGCCAGCACCCCGCGGGCGTGTGCACGCAGGTGCTCTACCGCCTCCAGCCCGGGAGGGTCGCCGGGGAGGAACTGCACCGTCATCCTGCCGGCCCCGAGTGGAACGGATGCCGCGAGCTCCGGTGTCTCCTCGAGACCGGCCGCGAATTCGAAGGAGCCGCCGCCGATGTCCAGCAGCATGATGCGCCCGGCCGCCCAGCCGAACCAGCGGCGCACCGCGAGATAGGTCAGCTCCGCCTCCGCCTGCCCGCCGAGCACCTGCAGGCTCTGACCGAGCGCCGCCTCGATGCGGGCGATCACCTCTTCACCGTTGCGGGCCTCGCGCACGGCGCTCGTCGCCGTCGCCAGTAGGGCGTCGACGTTCTCCGCGGCGGCGATCTCGCGGGCACGGGCGACGGCGGCCTCGAGAGCTCGGATGCCGTCCTCGCTGATCGCACCGTCGTCGGTGAGGAAGCGCATGAGGCGCAGCACCGTCCGATCGCTCGTCGTCGCGGTCGGCCGCCCGCCCGGGTGGGCGTTGGCGGCGAGCAGATGGACGGTGTTCGATCCGATGTCGAGGACTCCCAGGCGCACGGGTCGAGACTACCGGGTGCGGTGAGTCCTTCGTCGGTTGACGTTGTGCAGGAGAGGCCGGCCGTTCTGCAGGAGCTGGTGCGATGTGCGGCCGTTCGCAGGGCCTCAGCGTGGCTGTATGGGGTGATGCTCCTGCAGAACAGACGGGTGCTCCTGCAGAACGGACACGCCGCGCAGACGCTCAGGGCGCGCAGATGCGGTACAGACGGCTCTCGGCGAGCACCTCGGTGTCGCATTCCAAGCCCGTGAGGCGAGGCACGTCGGCCATCGAGGGTGCGTCGGAGAGGCCGATGTGCGCCCCGGTCAGCAGGATGATCGGCACGGCCGCTCCCCAGGGGTGGGCGGCGAGCCACGCGACATCGTTCTCCTCCACCCAGGCCGCCAACGGCGCTGCGGCGGCGCGCTGGCCCTCCAGCGTCTGCCGGTCGTAGGTGAGCGCGTGGCGGACGTGGAGCCCGACGGATGCCGCGGTGCTGACAGTCACGATCGCGATCGCCGCCGCAGCGCCGAGGCGCCGTGCGAGGCCCGGAGCGCGCACGGGGCCTGCCGCCTCGCCGCGCGGAGCCTCGGCTTCGCCATCCGGCTGCTCCGAGGCATCCGTCCGCTCCGGCGCATCCGCCTGCCCCGACGCATCTCGCCGCCAGAGCATCCGTGCTCCCCACACCGCTCCCGCGGCGAGGATCGGCAGGAAGGCCAGGATGCCGGGGGACGGATGTCGGATCCACAGCGGCAGATGCGAGGCGGTGCCCCACCAGAGCAGGTAGGTGACGAGCCCAAGGGCAGCGGCCGCGAGCACGCTTCGGTCCGGCGCGCTCAGCGCCGCGTCGGTGCGCCGGGTGACCCGCATGCCGCCGAGGACGAGCGCGGCGCCCAGAAGCGCGCTGAGCGCGGCGAGGGCAGGCCAGAGGAACCAGGAGTCGGCGAAGGTGAGCAGCTTCTCGCCGAGGGTGGTCGGAGGGCCGCCCTGACCGCCCGAGAGGATGAACCCTCCGAGCGAGCGTAGGTGCTTCGGATAGCCGTCCGGCCCGAGCTGGACGAGCGCGGCGACCTCGAAGAGGAGGGAGGGGATCGCGGCCATGGCCAGCGGGAGGAGGGATCGGCGGAAGGTCGCGCGCAGGCGCTCCGCCCCTCGCCCCGGTGCGAGCACCCACAGCGCGACGGCGAAGGCGGGAAGGGCCAGCAGTGCGATGAGCTTCGCCTGGATCGCCAGCCCCACGAGCAGCCCCGCCAGCCAGGCGCGGCGGGGGAGGGCGATCAGCGCCCACACGAGCAGCGCCGCCGCCGGGATCTCGCCGAGGAGGTCGGCGGGGCCCTGGATGGGGGAGACGGTCTGCGTGGCGTCGAAGGCGAGTGGGACGGCCATCGCGAGGAGGGCTGCGAAGCGGCCGCCCAGGCGCGCCCCGAGGATCCCGAGCCCGGCCAGCAGCAGCCCCCAGTACAGCAGCGGGACGAGCCGGGCGCCGATGACGGGGTCCGTCCCCGTGGCGAGCACCGCGGCGGCGGGGAGGAGCACGGCCGGGCCGGTGGAGATGCGCGGGTCGAAGGGGGCGAGCGTCGAGCCGTACAGAGTGCCGTCGCTGGTGTATCCGAGGCCTGCGAGGAGGTTCAGCGGGACGGTGAGGTTGTAGGCCTCGTCCTCCCAGAGGCGGGCGACGGTGAGGCTGTGCCATGCGACGACGAGGTGGCAGGCGAGCAGGGCTGCGGCCAGCGCCCAGAAGATTCCCGTCCTCAGACGTGCCCCGGCCATGCGCGTCAGCCTTCGTGAGGGGTGAAGCGGATGCCGCGCAGCGGCGCCGAGGGCCGGAGCGAGAGTCGCCACAGCTCGGAGAGGGCGCGCCGGGAGAACTGCCGCAGCCTCGGCGGGGGCAGGCGCAGGCTCACGCCGCCGCCCCACATGGTGCCGCTGGCGGATTCTCCGCGGCGCGGGATGCTGCGCACGCGCAGGTAGCGCACGGCCAGTCCCGAACGCGCTTCGGCGAGGGAGAAGTGCACATGGGGGACGAGGGCGTCGTCGGGGAGGGCGTCGACGAGGAACCGCGCGGCCTCCGGGCGATAGGCGCGCAGCGGCGTGTTCACATCGGGGATGCGGCGGCCTGCGGCGACGGCGACGAGCGCCCCTGCGGCGGCGGTGAGCACGCGACGGTACCAGGGGTCGGTGCGGCCGCCGCGCACACCGTGGACGACGTGTGCGTCGGTGGCGACGGCGGCATCGGCGAGCCGGGTGAGATCGCTCCCGAGGAACTGTCCGTCGCCGTCCACGTGGATGAGCAGGTCGGGGTTCTGGGCGAGGCCTGCGCGGTAGGCGGCCAGTGCCGCGGGGCCGTGGCCGCGGTTGACGCTCTGGCGTTCGACGATGACGCCGGGGGTGTCCGCGAGCACCTCGGCGGTGGCGTCGGTGGAGCGGTCGTCGGCGACGATCACGGTCAGCTGCGCAGCGCGATCCGCGAGAGCATCCTGGATCTCCTGGATGAAGCCACGGATGCCTTCGGCCTCGTTGTACGCCGGCATGACGACGGTGAGGTGTGTGAGCAAAGGAGTCCTTCGGGGCGGGGCGCGGTTCGTGTCTTCGCGCACCTTGTAGCCTAGTGGAGTCATGAATCTTCCTCCGCGCCTGCGGCGACTGGCGGGACTCGGTACGCGCTTCCTCATCGTGGGCGGTCTGAGCACGCTCATCGAGGTCGTCGTCTTCAACATCCTGGTCTTCGGCTTGGGGTGGGATCTGGTGTGGGCGAAGGTCGTCGCCTCCCTGGCCGCGCTCGCGAACGCGTATTTCGGCAATCGGGAGTGGACGTTCCGGCACCGCGATCGGCGGGGACGGATGAGCGAGCTGGTGCTGTTCCTGCTGGCCAATGCGGTCTGCACCGCGCTGGGTGCGGTGCTGGTATGGGCGGGAGTCGCCGCCGTCGACGCGATCCGGGGCGTGGCCGCCGGCCCGGTGATGCTGAACGTCGTGAACCTCGCGAGCATCGCGATCGTCGTCGTGGTGAGGTTCGTGCTCTACCACGCGATCGTCTTCCGCGTCCCCGCGAAGCGCTCGTCGGCGCAGCGCGGGTGACGGATGCCGCGGGGCGCCCCCGCGGCGGCGAGCGACGCTAGGCGGAGCCGCGACGGCGGGGTGCGGTCTTCGGAGGCTTGGCCGCCTTGACCTTCTTCTTGTTGCCCTTCTCGTCGTGGGTCGCGCCGTAGGTGTAGCTGCCGTAGCCGTAGCTGTCGGGGCCCTTGGTGGGCAGCATCGTCGCCACGAAGCCGAGGAGGCTCACACCGGCGGTCTCGAGGGTGCGCACGGCGCCGGCCAGCTCCTGCTTCTTCGTCTTCCCGGATGCGGCTATGGCGATGACCCCGCGCGCCTTCTTGCCGATGACGGCGGCGTCGGTGACCAGCAGCAGCGGCGGCGCGTCGATGATGACGTAGTCGAAGTACTCGGCTAGGGGATCGAGGAGCTGGTCCATCGTGGACGATCCGAGCATCTCGCTGGGGTTCGGGGGAATGCGGCCGCTGGGCAGCACGTACAGTTCGGTGCTTCCCCACTTCTGCAGGGCATCGGCGACGTCGATGCGTCCGATGAGGACATCGGTGAGGCCGACGTTCCCCTCGAGGCCCATGTACTCGGCCACGCGCGGCAGGCGCAGGTCACCGTCGATGAGGGCGACGCGGGCGCCGGTCTCGGCGAGAGCGATGGCGAGGTTGACGGTCGTGGTGGTCTTTCCCTCACCCGGACCGGCGCTGGAGACGACGAACACGCGAGGGCCGGCGTCGATGTTGAGGAACTGCAGGTTCGTGCGCAGCGAGCGGAACGACTCGGCGCGAGGGCTGCGGGGGTCGGCGTGCACGATGAGCGGGCGCTCTTTGGCGTCCGGGTCGAGGGCGATGCCGCCGAGCACGGGGCTGTCGGCGATCTCCTCGAGGTCGTGGAGCGTATGGATGCGGGTGTCGAGCACCGTGCGCAGCACGGCGAGGCCGACACCGGCGGCCAGGCCCAGCAGCGCGCCCAGCACGATGAGCAGTCTCACATTGGGGCTTGACGGGGCCTCGGGCGCGGTGGCCGGCTCAGTGACGGTGATGTGCACCGGGCTGGCGGCCTCTTCGTCGGCGGGACGCTCGAGGGTCTCCTGCACGGCGGTGGTGAAGCTCGCCGCGACGGCGTTGGCGAGGCGCGCGGCCTGCGCCGGGTCGTCCTCGGTCGCCGAGATGCGGATCGTCACCGTGTTGACCGGGGCGGACGCGGAGATCTGCTGGCTCAGCGCGGCGGAGGTGGTGTCGAGGCCGAGCTCGTCGATGACGGGGTCGAGCACGAGGGCCGTCGTGATGATGTCGACGTAGCTCGTGACCATCTGGCGGGCGAAGGTGGTGCCCTGCACGAGATCGCCGGTGGCGGCGCCCTCGGTGCGCACGGAGACGTAAAGCTGAGTGGAGGCGACGTACTTGGGCTGCTGCGCGAGCGCGTAGCCGGCACCGCCGACGATGCCGACGATCAGGAGGATGAGGAGAAGGATCCAGTTCTTGCGCAGAATGCGCACATAGTCATGAAGTTCCACGCGTTGCCAATTCCCCCTGATCGGATCAACGTCGATTCTTTCATACGTTTCCGGCGGGGACTCTCAGAGCGGGCCGGATCAGGCTCCGGTGACCGCGTGGGTGCCGTGGGAGGCTCGGTCGGCGCCGCGGGTGGGGAGCATCGTCGCGATGGTGCCGAGCACGCGGGCGTCGACGGCGGAGATGGATGCGGCGGCATCCGTCAGCCGGGGCCAGGTCGCGCTGCCGGCGGCCGCGACGAGGAGGACGCCGGTCGTGCTGCGGGCGAGGAGGGCGGCGTCGGTGACGAGCAGGAGCGGCGGGGCGTCGACGATCACGACGTCGAAGGCGAGGGAGAGCTCGCCCAGGAGCGTCTCCATGGCGGTGGAGCCGAGGAGTTCGGCGGGGTTGGGCGGAGTGGTTCCGGCGGGCAGCACGAAGAGCGTGCCGCGCCCCCAGCGCTGCAGCGCGTCTTCGGCGCCGATGCGGCCGACCAGCACGTCGGAGAGGCCTATCGCGCCCTCGATGCCGAAAGTGTCGGCGATGCGCGGAAGCCGCATGTCGGCGTCGACGATGAGCGTGCGGTATCCGGCTTCGGCGAAGGAGATCGCGAGGTTCGCGGCCGTGGTCGTTTTGCCCTCGCCAGGCCCCGAGCTGGTGATGACGAAGCGGGCACCGCCCTCGGGTGGGAACAGGAAGCTGACGTTGGTGCGCAGTGTGCGGAAGGCCTCGCTGCGAGGGTCGCGCGGCGCGGTGGCGACGATCAGGGGTCGGGTGGGCGCGTCTGGGTCGTGCGCGATCCTGCCGAGCACGGGGGCGTCGAGGGCGCGCTGGAGGTCGTCGACCGTGCGGATGCGGGTGTCGAGCGTGGCCCGCAGCAGGGCGACGCCGATGCCGGCGCCGAGACCGAGGACGGCGCCGAGAGCGAGCGAGAGGCGCATATCGGGCGCGACGGGGGTGGTCGGGACCTGAGCCTGCTGGATCTGCATGACGCGCACGGTGTACGCCGTTTCCACGTCGCGGCGCTCCAGGGTCTCGGTGACGACGGTGCGGAAGCTGTCGGCGACGGCGTTCGCGATCCGCGCGGCCTGGCCGGGATTGCGGCTGGCGACGGTGATGGTGATCACGGCGCTGCGGGGCGAGGCCGAGGCGCGGACGCGGTCGGCGAGCGCGCTCGGGCTGGTGTCGAGGCCGAGACTCTCGATGACGGGGGAGAGGACGAGAGAGCTGCCGATGAGCTGCCGGTAGCTCTCGGAGGCCTGCACGATGTAGTTCGAGGCGGAGTTGCGCTCGCCGGGGGTGGCGTCGGGGGAAAGCTGCACCGACAGCAGCACATCGGTGGATGCCTCATAGCGCGGTGGGGTGTTCATCGCGGTGAGGGCGCCCGCGGAGAGGCCGATGAGGGTGGCGGCGACGATGAGCACCAGCTGTCGGCGCATCAGGCGGAGGAAGGTGGCAAGGGTCATAGAGGTACAGGTGGCAGAATGGGGCTGCCGCATCCTTCCTCGAGCGTACCGGCGGCGACGATCATATGACGACTTTGCAGACTCTGTTTCCCGACGGCCCGCGCATGCGGGCCGTCGATGGCTTCGATGCGGCGTTCACGGAGCACCGACTGGCCGCGACGATCGGTGCGCCCCGGTCTGCGCGACGTCGCGTGGTGACGACGAACGTGCCGCAGCTGGTCGCGATGGTCGATGCGGCGGCACGCGATGCCTCGCCGACGGTGGGGGCGCCGACGGGCATGCGACCCAAGAGCGTCCGGCGGCGTCGGAAGGGCCGGGACTGGCTGAGCATCGTGGCGGCGTTCTTTGCCGTCGTCGCGATGGCGACCGCGGGGGCCCTCGTGGCCGTGCGGGCCGCGAATGCGAGCCCTGCCGCGGATGCGCTGAGGGTGCTGGGCTCGTACGAGGCCGAGATCGTGAACATGGAGGAGTCGCTGCGGACGATTCCTGTCTCGATCGAGGAGGAGCGTCAGACGGCGCTCGACGAGGCGGCGGCTCTGCGTGTGGCGTTGGAGGGCGTGCGCGAGGTACCGAATCCTCGGGCCGAATCCGCGTCGGTGGCGGCCACGGTGCCTGTCATCGATGGCGCGCAGCTGGATGCGATGATCGCTGAACTCGACGCCTTCGCTGCGGCGCTGGGGGAGGTCGTGACGCCCGAGCTGCCCGAGCCCTATGTGCGGGGCGCGCTGGACGAGTCTTCGCTGGATGCCGTCGCGGAGGCGATCAACGCCGCCCAGGCGACGCTCACCGAGATGGATGGCGTCGCCGCATCCCTGCGCGCGGAACGGCGCGATCTGAGAGGACTCATCGAAGACGCAGGCGCGGTGATGGCCGACTTCGCGGTGGGTTTCGCCTCGTTCGCGGCGACAGCGAACGAGGCGAACCCGGATGCCGCCGATGAGGTGGCTGAGGCGATGACGGCCGCGGGAGCTGCGGTGAGCACGTCGAGGCTGGCGGGCGATGCGGGGGTGTCGGCGCTGGCGCAGTATCGGGACGCCTTCAGCGCGCTGATCGCGGACCAGCTGCGCGTCGAGCTCGAACGCGAAGAGGCGGCGCGCCAGCAGCGTGAGGCCGAGCGCAACCGTCAGAACCAGAACAACGGCAACGAGGGCGGCCAGCAGCCCGGGCCGAGCGATCCAGGACCTGGTGGTCCGACCGACCCCGGCCCGACGGATCCGACCGACCCCGACCCGACCGACCCCTGAAACGCGATCTCTGAGCCGCTCTTCCGGTCCCTGAGCAGTCCTTCCGGTCCCTGAGCCTGTCGAAGGGCCCAAGCTGGGGGACATCGAGCAGCCCCATTTCACGGCGCACGTCACACAGAATTTACTCACAGACGCCCGTGCCTCTCTCCCAGCGTCCTCTAAGATTGAGCCGGTGCTCGCTCTTGTCCGAGAGCCGAGCGCTCGTACCGTAGTGCTAGGGGTGTACACGGAACCGAGTTGTTCAGCGCCGTGTGATGTGTGGAGTGTTTATGCAGGAGGGGACGGCAGGCGTACTCACGCGCGCTAAGCGACGGCCTTGCTCGCGTGACGACCGCAGAGTGACGGAGTCCGTCTCGTGAGCGTCGGTGCCCCGGCCTGGGAGAAGCGGTACGCACGGAAGCTGCTGACCTCTGATGTGCTGATCGTGATCGCCGCGGTGGCCACGGCTCAGCTCCTGCGCTTCGGTGGCGCTCTCGCCGCACTTCAGATCCCGGTGTTCCGGCAGTGGGAGTTCGCACTCACCTACTCTGCTGTCTCGGCGATCCTCGTTGTGGGCTGGCTGATCGCGTTGGCTGCAGGCGACACGCGCGACCCGAAGATCTTCGGCACGGGGCCCAGCGAGTACAAGCGCGTGGTCAACAGCACGCTGTTCATCTTCGGCGCCTACGCGATCATCGCGTACACCCTGCGGGCGGAGATCGGGCGGGGCTACATGCTCATCGCACTGCCGCTGGGCCTGAGCCTTCTGCTGATCTCGCGGTGGGCCTGGCGCAAGCGTCTTCACCGCCAGCGAGGGCGAGGCAAGAACATGTACCGCACGCTCGTGGTCGGGGAGAGGAGCAAGGCCGCACATGTGCTTCGAGAGCTGCAGCGCGACACGTACGCGGGTTTCAAGATTGCGGGTGCCGTGACTCAGCGCGGAAGCAGCGGGGATATCACCCCGGGAGTATCGGTGCTCGGCTCGTTCGACGGGGTGATCGATGTCGTCGACCGGGAACAGGTCGACACGCTCGTGATGGCCAGCGCCGACGAGATCTCCCCCGAGCGCCTTCGGCAGATCGGTTGGGAGCTCGACAAGCGTCGGGTGAACCTGATCGTGGCGGCGTCTCTCACCGACATCGCCGGTCCGCGGATTCATGCGCGCCCGGTCGCCGGCCTGCCACTGATTCACGTGGAGTACCCGCGCTTCGTGGGGCGCCGTCGGGCGGAGAAGCGTCTCTTCGATCTGCTCGGCAGCTCTGTCGGGTTGGTGCTGCTGAGTCCGGTGTTCCTCGTGATCGCGCTCGCCGTGCGCCTGGGGAGCCCAGGACCGGTGTTCTTCCGTCAGGAGCGTGTAGGCCTGGGTGGTGCTCCGTTCAAGATGCTGAAGTTCCGCTCGATGGTCGCGGATGCCGAGGATCGGCTCCCCGGGCTTCTCGATCAGTCCGACGGCAACGGCGTAATGTTCAAGATGCGCGATGATCCGCGGGTCACCCGCGTCGGCCGCTTTCTGCGCAAGTTCAGCTTGGACGAGCTGCCGCAGTTGGTCAACGTCTTCAAGGGGGAGATGTCTCTGGTGGGGCCTCGTCCGCCTCTGCCGGACGAGGTCTCCACCTACGATCAGTGGACGCACCGGCGTCTGCTGGTTACCCCGGGCATCACCGGTCTCTGGCAGGTGAGCGGTCGCAGCGACCTCTCCTGGGAGGACAGCGTTCGCCTGGACCTCTACTACGTGGAGAATTGGTCGCTGGTCGGAGATATTCTCATCCTGCTCCGAACGGTGAAGGCAATGCTTTTCCCGAAGGGTGCGTATTGATTGAGGACTGTCTGCCCCCGGTCAAAGAGCCATCGAGTTCCAGCTCATCCGTCCGAGCGAACGGAGTGAGTATTCGTTGGGGGCCACTCGAATAGGAGTCGGGTTTCGGGGAACCGATCCCGCATCAACGCCAGCACAGTCCCCGTGCCGGGCCCGGCAGCAACCAGCAACGGAAAGCGACCCATGGTGACGGCACACCAACTCGCCCGAGCAGTGTCCCAACGATCTTGATCGCGAGTAGGTGAGATACGTAGCAGACGATGGAGTTCATGCCGATGTACTCCAGGGTTCCGTGCCGCCCGTTCGTCGGTGATCCCGTGATGACTGAGTTCGGGAGTCGAGCGACCGCCCACCTTGCGACGATCAGAGCGATGGCTTCGCGGGAGAGCGCGTCAACCTGGCTCTTCGTCATGAAGCGGGGGTGAGGGTGTTCGGCGCGTCGGCGCCTGGGTAGAGGTCGAGGTCTTCCGAGGGTGGAAGTTCTTCACGCTCACCATCCGGGAAAGACCTCGACGTGTCACACTCTATTTCAGGGTGCGCTTCGTGCGCGCCTGCCTGCTCCGTGTTCGATGTCGACGGGTTCCATGTGATCGCGGTCGATGCAGGAAAGACGTCATCGTGCTTAGAGTCGAGACCAGCGCGGGGCCGGAGGGCTGCCCGGGATGCGGGGTGATCGCCGAGGGCCGCGGCCGGCGGGAGCACCTGCTCACGGACGCGCCCGCGTTCGGGCTGCCGGTGCAGGTGGCCTGGTCCAAGCGGCTGTTCCGTTGCGCTGAGGTGGGCTGCCCGGTGAAGTCGTTCTTCCGAGCCTCAGCGACAAGCCGCATCGCACGTTCACGAAGCTCCGGTGGATACTTCCTCGGTGCTGGCATAGGTCTCATCCTCTCGGGGAATCAGACCCTTCACGAGACCCGGGGCGATTCAGATCGGTGAAGATTCATCGCCACAACATGACCACGATTCCGCTGGCTACCAGTGTGCTCCCAGTCGCTTCTCAAGTTCCTCGGCGAGAACGTGGCTGAATGCTGCCGTGAGGTGATGTGCGTCGCGGTACACAAGGGTATCTCCAATAATCGGGTCGCACCGCTGCTGGTCAGAACAGATCAGATCTGTGAGATCGACATATGGCACACCAGCGGCCTCCGCAACTAACTCCTCCGTCTTTCGTGTTGCCGAGGCGACCGCCGTGCTAGTTGGTCGCCCACAGGCCAAGGAGTCGAAGAGGTTTGCGGATAGACAGACCGAAGGCGTGTGCCCGAGATTTGGCGTATCTGCTATAAGTATAGCTGGCGCATCGATTCGAGAAATGGTTGCACTGAGCGCACTGCCCCAAATTTCTTCGTATTCTGCGCTCTTGTCCGCCAATGGCGCGATCCCGTAGTTCGAAATGACTACGTACGCCGGTTCACTTTCATTGATGCGGTCAATAACAGAATCGCGCCATTGTGTGCACGCGGTATACGCGAGACCGGCGCGGAGCACCTCCGCAGACACTGATGGGCATGAACTCTTCGTGTGGACTTCAAGGGCTAGCCCTCTTTCTTCTGCAATCGCACTCAACGCTGGAAACCATTGGGCAGCATGCGAGTCTCCGAACAACACGATTCTCGGACCTTCTGGGTCTCCATATACGCAGTCGACCACTCGGGTCGCATCAAAGCCCAGGTGACAGCCATCATCGTAGATCTTCGGCACGTCCTCAGACGCGGAGCGCAGACTAGGTGTGAGGTTCGCCGGTACGTACTCGGTGAACTGAGGCGGTGTTCGCGGAGCTGCTGCGGGAGAGACCATGTCCGTGCTCAGTTGTCTGCTGCTCGCGACAGCGTAGGCCCCCGTCATGAAAAGTGTTATGGCTACTGATGCTGCAAGCGCAGCAAGCAGAGATGTGCGAGGGCGAGCTCTCACCAGCACGGCACTCTTTCGACCAGGCTCCTCAACGAACTTGTACATGAGCCAAGCGATCGGAACGCTAACAGCAGCTATGAGGAGTGTCATCCTCAGCGGTAGCGGGTTCTCGAATCCAACCGCTGCCTGGGGCAGCTGAAGCAAGGGCCAGTGGACCAGATACAACGAGTATGAGATCAACCCGATGAACGCCATCGGCTGGAGAGACAGAGCCGCATACGGTCCCATTGCAGGCTGTGACTCACCCGCGAGGATCACTGCAGCCGTGGAGAGCACTGGAACAGCTGCCCAGTATCCAGGGAATTGCTTTGCGCTATTACACAGGAGAACCGATCCTACTATTCCTGCTACACCGATCCATCCGAGAGTTGCCGCCCAGACTCCTCGGAGTATTCCTCTCCGATATGTGAGAGCGAAAGCAACCAAACCGCCAACTCCCAGTTCCCAAGCGCGAGTTGGGAGCGAAAAAAAGCCCACGGCTGCGATCGAAAGGTCAAGAGGACACATGCGATAAAGGACACTAGGACGAGACCAAGCACTAAAGCGAACAGTGCTTTCGGGTGCCTCAAGGAAAACGAGAGACCAAGAGCGATGATGAGAGGCCACAGGAGATAGAACTGCTCCTCGATACCCAACGACCAGTAGTGCTGGAACAACGACGGAGTCGTCTCAGCCAAGTAATTCGTTCCCTGCGCAGCGAAGAGCAAATTCGGCACGTAGAACGCGGTAGCGAGCGCACTTGTCCATACTTCGCGCAGTAGCAACGGCGGGTACCAGATAAAGGCAGCAGCTACAGAAAGAGCTAGGACCACAAAGGACGCGGGCAGGATCCTTCTAGCCCGCTTGGCGTAGAAGCTCGCGAAACGAATCCAGCCATCGCGACGGTGGGCGGTCAGGAGGTGCGACGTGATCAGGAATCCTGATATCACGAAGAACACGTCAACCCCAACGTACCCACCGGCTAGAAACGGAACTCCAGCATGGTAGAAGACAACGGCAAGCACCGCGATAGCCCGGAGGCCTTGGACGTCAAGTCTGAAACGTGGACCGGCGGCTGCTCCAGACGACATATCGCCCCTTTCTTGATGCTGTCTGGATGATAGCTGAACCGCATTTCCCTGCGGTTTCCGTAGTCAAGCAGACCTCGCTTGTGAGCCCTTAAGTCATGCCTGATGTTGCGTATGGCACTGCGGCGCGACCACCTTTTGCGGTCTTGAGCATAGCGTCGTATCCGGCGGACTGCGCGGCGAAGCGTGCCGCACCGACAGTCAATACGTCCCCTTCGGGAACAGCATGACCCTGATCGTACGGAGCACGATCGGGTCTGCTGAAGGTTCGGTTGAGTCCTTGACCGCATGATTCCCGGGTGGAGGTCGTGCTGGAAGGATGGCAATCGTGCCGAAGATCTATTCCGATGAGTTCAAGCGAGATGCTGTGGCGATGGTCGCGTCGGGCATATCGCAGAAGCAGGTGTGCAGGGATCTGGGGATCTCGAAGACCGCGCTGCAGAAGTGGGTGCGGGATGACCGGTTCCGCTCGCATGGGATGACGCATCAGGCCGACCCCACTGGCTCATGAAGACCTCCGTCACGACTGTCGCGTCGTGTCGGGAGCGATCGTGCCGCGGCTGCTGCGTGATGAGCAGCTGATCCTGCCCGCCGAATGTCAGCTCACTTATCGCGATAGCGTTGCTGACATGGCCGCGGTTGACGAGAACAGTTCTGCGCAGACAGCGTGGATCGCGATCGCGTATGGTGCGCTCGATGTGACAGCACATGATGGCTTCATCGATGGTACTGAGATCCTTGTTGTGCCGACTCTGCCTAGCGCGCCGCTAGCTTTGCATGGCGAAGGTGCCAGGCTTTGGCGCAAGCTCGTTGTTGGCCCCCTCAATGACGAGGAGCTCAGTGAATCCGAACAGCAGATCGTTCGTGACATGGCCGAGGCCGGGATCGCAAGCGTCAATATCTCTCACGATGCACGAGCAAGCACGATTCCACGCCCGTGGCTATCTTCCCCGCTCCACGAACTCGTCTACGCGTTGATTCAGTCTGTTGCGAACGAGCATGATATCCCTTTGATATTCATCAAAGGGCCGGCCCTCCACGCACAGGGGCTCAGAGAACGGGAGCATTCTGGGGATGTCGACGTGTGGGCGGATCCGTCCAGGTACAAGGATCTTGCTTCTGCGCTTACGGCGTGGGGGTGGACTATCGCGAGACTCGAATTCATCAATATGACGTATCATTCCGTCACCGCACAGGGGTCAGAATGGGGGTGCGAGGTAGACATCCACTTCCGATTTCCTGGGATCGGGATTGACCCGAGCTCCGCGTTCTGCGAGATCAGACGGACCGGTGAACCGCGGCAGTTTGCGGGCGTGAACTCACAGGTGCCGAACCGGGCTAGTCACGCCATAATTTACGCCCTTCATCTAATCCGACCGTCCCCGGGCACGCGTGTACCTGATCGGTATGTTCAAGCGGCAACGGATACGCTTCGACTGGTCGGCACCGAGGCAATCAAGTCCGCCGTGTCCCTGGGGTCAATCGATGTGCTCCGCGAACTCCTCACAAGAGGACTGCCGACCGCGTGTATCCCTGACGAAGGCCCGGGAATTCCTGCTGACTGGGAGTGGCGTCTCGCACCCAATCGCGCACGGTACCATCTTGCAGTCCTACGAAGCCTGCCTTGGCGGGAACGCCCCCGTGGTCTTAAGCGCATCCTGTGGCCTAGCGAGCAGGCCACACAGGCATCTGCGACAATCGCCGGGCGTTCCGAACGCTCGGGGACGCGCGCGCGGCTAGCACGCATTCTCGACGGCATCCGACAGCTCATTGCTCGACCTTGAGCTAGACGCTGTGGGGTACTGAGCTGGGGCCTCCTGGACCGAGCAACAGGCAGAGTACTCGTTACCCGGAACCGGATAGGTCGCTCTCCACGAAATCCAACACTTGACAGTAGAGTTGCTGGTAGCTTCCAGCGGCCAGTGCGGGTCGCGTGTTTAATCGCGATACGACATGCACGGAGTAGGAGCTTGACGTGACAAAAAAAGTAGCCATCATCGGAACCCGTGGGTATCCGAGCTACTACGGCGGTTTTGAGACGGCCGTCCGCAAACTCGCGCCGTATCTCGCTGAGAAAGATTGGGACGTCACCGTCTACGGCCGAAAGGGCGCTGCGAAGACAGATGATCCCACTCGCGACACACGCGTGAAGGTTGTTGTCACCCGCGGAACCGATACGAAGTCGATTAGTACACTGTCGTACGGCCTCACTGCGTCCGCCCATGCAGCCAGAAAAAAGCCCGATGTCGCGATCGTCATGAACGTTGCGAACGGCTACTTCTTGCCTTTCCTTAAGCTTGCGCGTGTGAAGACGCTGGTGAACGTAGACGGGATCGAATGGGATCGCGAGAAGTGGGGACGGCTTGCAAAGGCAGTGTTCCGCGGAGGCGCAAGATTCACCGCAAGGTTTGCTGATCAGCTCGTCTTTGACTCTCATGAGATCGCCCGGCGCTGGAAACAGGAATTCAAGCGTGATGGTGTGTTCATCCCTTACGGTGGCGAGTTTGAAGCGGCACTCCCTTTCGATGAGGACTTCGAGAGACGCAGCTATGCTCTTGTCGTCGCGCGGTTCGTGCCGGAGAACACGGTCCCCGAGTTCGTGGAAGCGGCCAAAGCGATCGCCGAGAACGCGCCCGTGGTGATCGTTGGCTCGTCGGGATACGGTGGCCCCATCGATGAGCAAGTCGCGAGCCTCGCGAACGAGAACCTCAATGTTTACTGGCTTGGACACGTTAGCGACGACCGGCGTCTCCACGCACTCTGGCAGAACGCCGGCGTCTACTTCCATGGGCACAGCGTCGGCGGAACAAATCCCACGTTGGTTCAGGCGATGGCGCTGAAGGCTCCCGTCATCGCGCGAGATACCCCGTACAACCGCGAGGTTCTCGGTGACGCAGGTCACTTCTGCGAACCTCACCCGACCGACATTAGTGACGCTGTCCTGAAGCTCCTTAGCGACCCTGAGGAGCAAGAACGATCCGCCAACGCGGGCTACGAGCGCGCGAAAGAGTCCTATACCTGGGACATTGTGTGCGCGGCTTATGACACCGTAGCGAGGGAACTGATCGATGAACGCTGACCTGGCTATCCAACCCGCGCTGATCGCGTTTCCGATGCACGGGCAGCACAAGCTCTCGAACGAGGGCTACCGTACGCGCGACGGACACCTCATCGAGTGGTTCGGGCGAAAACTGCAGTTATGCGGCCCTGTCAGCGTTGTCTCGCGCCCCGAACCCATCGTTCTCGCACCACTCAGGCGGCTGCGGGGAGCCGTCGCATCTAACACGTTTCCGCACTCGTCGTACTCTTTCCGAGTTCCCAACCCGCGTGATCGGCAACGCTGGTGGGTGGACTCGTTGAATTCGTATCACCGCGGAACACCTTCCATCACCGCGCCCGTTGTCACATGGAATCCTTTTCTTTCGCTATCGTCTGCGTGGGAGTCGATCCGCAACTCTGGTCAGCCAATTGCTGTTGATCTCTTAGACGACTGGACCATCCACTTCGCCTTCGAAGGCATCCGCGACGATGTCGAACGTGCCTACCGGGAGCTAATCGACGCTGCTGACGTGGTTACTGCCAACGCGGAAGGGACAGTAGAGCTAGCTCGCCGATTCGGACGCAACGATGTTGTGCTTCTCACTAATGGTTGTGATCCGGAGCGATTCGCAACCGAGTCGCTCGCGGAAGGCCCCATGACAATCGGGTATGTCGGGAAGATCGGCCGTCGTCTTGATCTGGAACTCATCCTGTCGGCGGCTGATCAGCTTCCAGCGGCCCAGTTCATTTTCGCCGGGCCTGTACTCGACGCTGAATATCGTGCCCCGATGGAGCAGCGAGCCAATGTCACAATGCTCGGCGACGTGCACTACACTGAAGTCCCTCAACTGCTCCAGACCTTCGACATTGGCTGGGTCCCGCACCGTGTTGGAACTGGCGAGGTAGGCGGTGACGTCATCAAGACCTATGAGTACCGCGCAGCTGGATTGCCAGTGCTCACTACTCCCGTTGCCGGCGCTGATAAGCGCGGCCTCGACGCGGTTACCGTCGCTCCAGCCGAAGACCACATCGCGTGGCTGAGTGAGCAGCTACTTCATGGCTCGCGGGTTCCCCGTGTCGTGACGGAGCTTCCTCGGGGCGTTCGGTGGGAAGAGAAGGCGGATCACATTCTTAACTCTCTTCGACCGGGAATGACATGACGCGCATTCCGGCAGGTCCCAAGATCACCCTCCTCGCGATGCCACTGATGGCACGCAGCGGCGTCTACCGTTCAACACATGAACTTGTCCGCGCTGCCACTGAATTGGGTGAGGAGTGGAGTGCCGTAGTAGGGATGCGAGTTGGTGCTTCCGGCGAGCCGCTGAACACTCCTGGCGTGCGTGAAGTCGCGCTCAATACGCACGGTCCACGGGTGATCGCGGAGATCCAGCAGGTCATCGAGCAGTCACCGGAAGTCGGTCGGGCGGACATAGTCGTCACTTTGATCTCGCAGAGTGATATAGCAATGAGTCGGTCAAAGGCACGCCAAGATAAGACGTGGGTCGCCTGGGTTCGCGGTAAGCCGTGGCCAGCGCGTGGCGAGCAGAACATCGCACGGCAAGCACTACTGCGGTATGTCGAAGCGCGTGCTCTGCGCCGCGCTGACGACGTGTGGGCAACGACACCAGTTCTCGCGAGCGAGTTCGCGTCAGTTCGGTCGGCCAAAATCGTGCCAGCCGGAATAGCACCGATCAAGCGGATAGCCCATGGGGAGAACGCTGATGGCCCTCTGGTCTGGGCCGGGAGGGTTGATATTGACAAACGGCCGGAGCTGTTCGTCGAACTCGTGCGGCTAACAGGGCACCCGGGAAGACTCTTCGGCGAGGGCCCGTTGCGCTCTTCTCTCGAACTAGGTTCACCTCCTCAACTTGAGTGGTCAGGGTGGAGCCCCGCAGCTGAACTCTGGCACGGAGCATCACTCTTTATTGGTTCATCATCACGTGAAGCATTCGGCCGTAGCGCGGTCGAAGCAGCGTCTGCTGGACTGCCGGTGCTCCTGGGAGCGAACTACGGCGCGGCGCCCCTCTTGTTCACGTCGGCAGATTTAGCCGAGATCTGTGTCATCAGTTCCCCCGACCCGCGGGTGTGGGCAACAGCGGTTCGGCGTGTACTAGGTGACGATCAGCTTCGTCGGGAGATCTCATCGCATGTTCACGCGAACGCCAAGGCTCTGACTATCCAAGCTTCCGTATCGTTCGCGACGAAGCTCGCCTCGAGAGTGTCCTAGTAGGTGAAGGCGACCGGAAGTGCCTGCGAACGACAGTTGACCATACTGCGCTCCGTCTGCTGTGGCGGTGGAGTGCGGTGATTGACTCAAATGCTCATACACAAGCGGTCAAACAACGTGATTGAGTTAGGTGAGCTACTATATTAGGCGCCTATTCTGAAGGCACATTTGGGAACTAAGACGTATTCTATTTGCGAGCACATGTCACATCAGGAAGCGAGGATGACATCGTCAGAGCGAGACATCGCCAATACGGTGGCGACAAAGACATGGCAAGAATCGTCTACTTCCGGGTCAGCGATCCGAGTTATCCACGAAATAGCCGCATTCGTGCCGCGATCAATGCCTATCCCAGTTTGCATGTTTCCATGATTGGGCGGGAACGCGAAGTCGGGCGAGTCGTGGGGATCTTACGCGAGTATCAACAGCTCTGGAAGGAGAGCCAAGGCGCCACCGCAATCATCCTCGCGGAGTTCTCAAACTCTCAGGCCTTGGTGACTCGGGTTGTCGCGTGGCTCCGGGGTGCCCGGTTCATCGTAGACGGCTTCATCGGGCTGCATGAAACGGCTGTGCTTGACTGGAAACGATATTCACCGCGGAGCTTTCGTGCGATCCGGCTTCGACTTCTTGACTGGATCGCGGTTCGGTGCTCCGACGTATACCTGATCGACACAACGATGCGCGCCGAAGCCATCCGAAGGAAGTACCGGATCGACCGAACCGAACGAGTTCAAGCGATCCCGGTCGGAGCTCCCGACTGGGCAACCTGGAGCAGGCCAACCCGTGCGAAAGGCATGCCGCTCCGACTCCTCTACTACGGAAACTACATACCATTGCATGGAGTTCCTCTTTTCTTGAAGGGCCTCTCGCTCGCAAAGTGCGATTGGCGACTCAAAATGATCGGAGATGGTCCGTCGCGAGAAGCGATCAAGCGTCTCGCAATG
Source organism: uncultured Microbacterium sp. (assembly GCA_964406995.1). GTDB lineage: Bacteria > Actinomycetota > Actinomycetes > Actinomycetales > Microbacteriaceae > Microbacterium. The sequence continues at coordinate 35,275 of CAYOTY010000003.1, read as the reverse complement.
GACTTGGGCGTTGACAAGCGAGTGACTTTCCTAGACCCGGTGCCAGAGGCAGATCTGCTTCCCATGATTCAACAGTCTGACGTGGTGCTTGGCGTGTTTGGGAACTCGCCAAAGGCAACATCAGTCGTTGCTAACAAGGTATGGCAAGGGTTGGCTTGTGGTCGCCACGTTCTTACCCAGGGCAGCGCAGCGATAGAGGAGCTTAGACCCATTGTCGGAGGTCTCCTCGTCGCGACCGAACAGGGATCTGCCACAAGCATCGCGCGGGAACTCGATCACTTCGCTGACACCTTCAACACTGCAACGTCCAGTCCACAAGTGACAACTCTCCTGACAGATTTCGTAAACGATGCGCTCTCGCATTTTGTGGAAGAGCTTGCTATAACCGACAGGCGGGCAAATTGAGATCACACCTGAACGCAAGGAACAAAGTTGAACGATTGCGGCGTGCTCGAGAAGTACGCGCACACACTCGTCGGAGCGCCGCCTCTCTGACAGATTCATGGTCGATTTACGCGAATCTCAACACCACGAGCACTGCTTTACTAGGCGTAAGACCAGCGCGCCATCAGGATCCCTCTGTGAATCTCTTGGTTCCCAACTTGACTACGACAACGGTGTTCGCTGGGGTTCGAACGGCGTTGCTTGCTGCTTCGGGGCTCGCGTCTAGGCTCGGTTTCGGGCTCCGCGTCCTGTCATTCGGTGCACCGCCGTCAGCCGAGGTGGCGGCCCTCGTGGCATCCACCATCGGGGAGTCCCACCCACGCCTTGACGTCTGTTCAGCATGGCGGCTCGATACTTTGCCAGTAGGGACCGCAGACGTTTGGGTTGCAACATACTGGACTACCGCGCACGCTCTCGACGTAGCCGCGCGCAACGGAGTCCTCCAACCCGAACGAGTTGTGTACCTCGTCCAAGACTATGAGCCCAGCTTCTATGCTGCTTCTTCTGAATCCTCGCTTGCACGCTCCACTTACCACGCCGGATTCCGCCTCCTCGTGAATTCCAAGCCTCTCGGTATCGTGCTGACGGCGGAAGAAGGCCTCGATGTTTCCGGTTTGGTTTTCCGCCCTCATCTGGATCTGGGAGGGGTGAGGTCAGCTGCCGACTTGCGTCGCTCCCAGCAGAAGCTGCGTATCGGCTTTTATGGGCGACCCAGTAAACCACGAAACTCCTTCGCCTTGGGGGTTTCCGCGCTTCGTGCTACTGCTCGGGAACTACGCGCGTCAGGGCCCCCCGCTGTTGAGTTTGTGTCGGTTGGTGAAAGCCATAGACACGTGGATCTTGGATACGGGCACCGTCTGGCGTCACTCGGAAAACTCCCATGGGAGGGCTACTTTGAATTCCTTGCGTCATGCACAGTTATGTTCTCCCTCCAGCAGACTCCGCACCCGTCACATATCCCGTTCGACGCCATTGCAAGTGGTGGATTTGCAGTGACCAACGAAGTGATGAATTCACGTAGTGGCATGAGCGAACGTCTGATTGCGACGGCAGGGTCGCCGACCGCTCTCGCTGCGGGTGTCCTCGACGCGGCACGGCTGGCTGCGGACTCACACTTTCGAGGTGTCGATACGCAGTTTATCGAGCAACTGGGTGAGCCACTCGACCACTTGCTCGATCCGCTTGCCGCCGAGCTCGCCTCGGATACCGCTGATCGATGACAAGGCGAAATCGAGGTCTGAAGCTGTGGCTGTTCATCCTCGCCCCTGGTCTAGCCGCAGTCGCACCGCTTGTTGTAATTCCAGCCATTACACACACCTACGGGGCAGTCGGGTGGGCGTCGGTCGCTATCGCAATGGCGCTGGGGAACGCGGGTGCCGTCGTCGCAGAGCTCGGCTGGGGGGTAGTCGGACCGCAACGAGTCGCACGAGAGTCCAGCGGGCGACTCGACACGTACCGCGAGTCGCTGGGGTCTCGACTCATTGGGTTTGCGGTTGTGTGCCCCCCGCTAGCAGTGTTTTCCTGGCTCCTAGCGCCCGCCCACGGGGCTGCGGCAGTTGTCTTGACAATTGCACTCGTGTCAAACTGCTTGTCTCCCGTCTGGTACTACACCGGGTTGGGGCGTCCGGGAATCTTCTTGATAGTTGAGACCCTGCCGCGGATGCTCCTTTCCGTGGCCGCTGCCGTCCTAATCTTCGGTGGCGGCCCGCTGGAGATCTACGGCACCGTCTTACTAGCATCGACTGTTGCAACGTACTTCCTGTCTGCATGGTTCGGCTCCACACCGCTGTCACCTTCCTCGTTTCACACGGCTATCGCGTCCATCCGCAAGCAGGGTGTGATCGCTTTTGGCCGACTGGTGAGCACTGCGTATACATCACTACCCACAGCCGTACTGGCTTTGGTTGCGCCCCATGCCGTCGCTGTATTCGCGGGTGCAGATCGTCCACTTCGAATGGGCCTCTCCGTTCTCGGCGGTATCCCTGCCCGGCTTCAGTCATGGATGGGTGTTCGCGAGATGGATGTGCGCGCACATCGCGCACGCATATCGATCTTGATCAACTTTGGCGTCGGAGTTTTGGCCGGTTGCGTGTACGCACTCTTGATGCCCATAGCCGCGAACATCCTATTCTCCGGCAAAGTCAGCGTCGGGTACCCGCTGTCGACGCTCGGAGGGGTTCTCGTAGTATTAATCTGCACATCTCGTGGGTACGGTCTAGCCCTCGTAGCTGCTGGGCGCGCGAACAGCATAACTCTGGCCACTGCATGGGCCGCGCCGATCGGAATCATCGGCGTGTTGTGTCTAGGATTCTTCTTTGGTGCACACGGCGCTGTTCTCGGGCTGATTGCCGCGGAGATTGCAGGTATCGCGGTGCAGTATTCAAGGGTTCGGCGCTGGCTTGCTAGCGGCGGTAAGGATACTTGAATGACCCGAAGAACGACTGACGCCGTGTTATGACATGCTTGTTTGAACAGTCGACGCTGGGGCTACCGCGTTGAGACAGCCAGACAAGCGAGGAACCAATGCTGCTCGTTGTGAGCGCTCTACTCACGTTGCTGTTCTTCTTCATTCTCAGCACCGTGCTCCCTGCCGATCGCTTCCGCGGCACGGTGGTCGCAGCCGTGATTCTCGGCACCTCGCTCGGAAGTACGCCCGTCGCTCCGACCAGCGTCCGAGAAGCGGTCCTCTGGTCATCGATCGCAGGGCTTGCTCTAGCCATCATCGGACCACGACCGTGGCCAAAATCTGAGTCACCGATCCCGGCGGTTTCGATCCTATTCTTTGGTGTAACGGCGTTGTCGACGGGAGCCTTCCACTCGGCTGGTATCCCCGCTTTGCTCCGACTCGCCCTCCTAGCAACCATGCTCGGCATTGTGGCGACTCAGTTTTCCCGGCGTGATCGGGCGATCGCGCTGAGCGGGCTCCTTCTCGCCGCGTTGATTCAGTCCTTCCTTGGGATCATCGAGTTTGTGTTTCAGCTGCCTCCGCTTTTGTGGGGGTACGGGCAACGTGCGGATGGAAGTGAGGCTTTGTACTACAGCACGATCTTGGAGGGCCATGTCAGAGTGCAGGGTTCATATGGTCACCCAATTCCCTACGCCACTATCATCGTTCTCGGGATCGTGGTCCTTGTTGCCCAGCGGAATAAACGATCGCGCTTCATATTTGTGCTCTTATTGTCCGCGCTCGGTGCAGGTCTGCTCTTTTCAGGGACTCGAAGTGCCTTGTTGGCCCTAACCATAGCGCTCTGTTACTTGCTCTTGGTCTCCACATCATCGACTCACCGAGTCCGCAATTATATGCTCGCCGCCGCAGTCCTTATCGGGACCTTTATATATGCCTCGGAAGTGAGGGCTCTAGTAGCAGATTTGGTGCAATCCGGATCGTTCACGAATCGCCTCGGCGCGATCGAGTCAGTTCCGGGTCTCTTTGGGAGACAGCCTCTTGAAGTGATACTAGGAACAGGTTGGGGATCTGAGCCATCGCTCTTCGCGGCTGGTTACCTACAACAAAATGACTTTGGCGTGGTTGACAATCAATTTGTTTCAACATTTGCTACGCAAGGTTTGATCGGCTTCGCCTTGTTTTCGTTGCTTTTCATTATTTCTTGGCGGCGCGGCGACGCGGAGCAGAGGGCGCTTCTGTTGATTGTACTTGTCATGGCGTTCTCGTTCGATTTTGTTCGTTGGCCATCGGTTCTTGTTCTCGCCTTCCTCGCAATCTCAATGCCGGCATTCCGCGATAATGAAGTCGAAGGCAGTAACCCACTGTTAGAGCCTCGGACATACGCTAAGTGAAGCGCTACCGCTGAAGGCGTTGCTCATCCGGAAAGGACTTCATGCTTGCCAGGTGGTCCCCGAGGACGCAGACGTTCAGGCCTGGATCGTGTCGTTGTTGGGTGACTTCGGCCGTTGAGGCCTGCTGAGCCTGATCTGAAGCGGCCTGGGATCGGCGGAGGGCGTTGTCAGGTTGCGATGGACTCGTCGTTGCCCTGGGTTAGAGCGTAGTGAAGCTGTTCGAACTTGATGGGTGGCATGTCGCCGATCGAGTAATGCAGATGCTCGGAATTGCACCCTGACTTAGGTCAATTTAGTGTCCACCCCCGGGGCGGTTCAAGATGCCATACTGGTCGAGCCAACCACGACCAGTCCCTAGCTGACGTGACGTTTCGCCCCAGGAAGAGCTGGATATGATCGCCATCTTGCCCCAGAGACCGAACATTCCCAAGAATACTGCCCGGAGTTGGAGGCCTGCTAGAAGGTCACGCTTCGCAGTCGCAGGCGCCCTTGCAGCGGTACTCAGCGTGGGCTATTTGCCAGCGGTGCACGCCTCGGTGCCTGGCAACTACACGATGACGCTACCTTCCTTCGATGCGACGGTCCATCCACGAATTCTCGCTACCGCAGACGGGTACGACGCGATCCAAGCTCGCGTTAACTACGATGCGATCGCGGAAGACCTCCGGACGCGCGTTGTCAGCAAGGCGGACGGCCTGATCTCGACCCCACCGACGACGTATCCGAGCAACGGGGGCGGGCTCTACGAGATCAGTCAGCGAATCTTGGATCGGACAACGACTCTCGCGGTGGCGCTCGGCGTCACTGGCGATCAAAGATACGCCGATCGGTTGTGGGGGGAGTGGCAAGTGGTGGCCGCCTACCCATCCTGGGGCGGCCATGCCAACGATTACCTGACCCTCGGCACCTTCCTCGAGGCCGGAGGGATCGCGCTCGATTCCGCCTACAACAACTGGGAGGGGGCACAGCGCTCTGCGCTCGCCACAGCCATTACCTCGAACGGGCTCGTACCGCAGGCAGTCGCATACACGACCGGCGCAGAATGGACGACGACCTCAGGGAACTACAACATCGTTGCCAACGCCGGAACCATTGTCGCCGCACTTGCCGTGCAGGAGTTTGATCCGGACATCGCAGCATCCAGCTATGGCGCCGCGATGGCTTCACTTCAACACGGGCTAGCCGGATTCGCCGGCGGTGGCTATCGCGAAGGGTTCCAGTATTGGAGCTACGCGCTGCACCATCTGGTGCTTCTCGGTAGCGCGCTGCGAAACTCAACGGGATCACACCAGGGCGTTCTGCAAGCACCTGGAATCGCCGAGACAGGCGACAACGCCCTCTACCTCATCGGACCATCAAGGGTTCCGTTCGACTATGGTGACTCTAAGGCGATCTCGGCCGGGATCCCCGCGCTGTTTGTCCTCGCGGATGAGTTCAATCGCCCGGAACTGCGCAATCTCGCCGTTGAGCATGCGCAGTTGGAGAATATCAATCAATTCGCTCTGCTCTGGTTCGATCCGACAAAGCCCACGAGCACCCCGGCGGGAGCCGCACTCCCGCTGGACCGCCGATTTTCGAACAGCGGTGTCGTGACGCTGCGATCTTCCTGGAGTTCTGAAGCGCTCTTCGTCGGCTACAAAAGCGCTACCCCCACGGACAACTGGCATCCGCAGCTTGACGCTGGCACTTTTGTGCTCGATGCGCTGGGCGAGCGCTGGGCGACTGAGCTCGGACCCGACGACTATTCACTCCCCGGCTACTTCGATGGTCTGCCGAATGGGCAACGCTGGAGCTATTATCGGAACCGAGCGGAAGGAAGCAATACCCTGGTCATCGGTTCGAGGCGTGGAGCCGACCAGATTCCTACCGCGGAGTCCTCGATCGCTGCTCTTCGGTCCGCTGCTGACACCGCACACTCCGTCTCTTACCTCAACGCGAGTGTGGAAGATGTCGCTTCTACCTGGAAACGCGGCATCCGCCTTATCAACAGCCGCAGTGAGGCGGTCGTCCAAGACGAGGTGATCTCATCCTCAGGCAACCTCGACATCTGGTGGAACATGCACACCGATGCCGACATCACGATCAGCGCGGATGGCAAAGAAGCGACCCTCACGATGAACGGCAAGCAGTTGCTCGCACGCATCTCCAGCCCTGGGAGCGGCACCTTCGTCCAGATGGCCGCGCAACCTCTGTGGACCAGCCCCTCTCCTCCCGGACAAGCGACGAACAATGGCAACAAGCTTGCCATCCGATTGCAGAACATGAACAGAGTCACCGTCGCGGTTCAGTTCACCCCGCTGCGAGACGGAGTTCCGGTGGGTGCTCTAGCACCCGTCACCGCGCTGAGCGCGTGGGCAACCTCGCCCCCTGCGGCGCAGCTCACAGATCTCAAGATTGATGGGCGAACTTTGGACTCGTTCTCGCCGTCGACCACCAGTTACGACGTCGCTCTGACTCGTGACGTGCCACCGACAGTCAACGCTACTGCGGCAGCCGATACCACAGTCGACATACAACAGGCCACCTCGGTGCCGGGAGTTGCCACGGTTTCGGTGTCCCGAGGCGGAGCAGCACCCCTTGTCTACAAGATCTTCCTCTCCCAGGCGAAGATTCCCGTGGTCTATTCCACGGCAAGCAATTCCCGGTCGATGTCCAACCTCACCAGGGACGGGAACCTCCTCACAAAATGGGTGGGCTCAGGAAACCAGACCCTTCAATACGACTTCGCCGATCACCATGATGTGTCCCGGGTTCGTGTCTACTGGGCTTCCCCTGGCAGCACGAGTACCAGATTCGGCGTTCTTGTGTCCGACAACCGCAGCACATGGCGTACGGTGTTCTCGTCAGGGCTCATGAAACCGGGATGGAACACATACACCATTCCGACGTCAACAACGAAGCACATCGCACTCCTGATCGACGCCGGCGGAGTCCCCACACGATTCACGGGGATCCACGAGGTGGAGTTCCATTCCGGCAACGCCGGTTCCACCCCGACGCCGCCCGGCCAGCTGATAGCTGCGACGGCATCGCTATCGTCTTCCACGCTGAACGTCGGAGAGGAGGCGCAAGCGACCGTGCTCGCGCGCGACTCGCAGGGGCAGGTGGTCGCACCGCACACCTATTCACTCGACTGGCGCTCGACCGATGCCAGCGTTGCGACCGTTTCTTCGACCGGGATCGTCTCACCTCTGGCCGCGGGAACTGCGAGCATCGTAGCGGTTCTGACGTCGAACGGCCACAGGCTCGTAATGGCGCCAGTCGCCGTTACCGTCACCGGCCCTTGGGACACATCGATTACGGCATCTGCAGATTCATACGTGACGAACGCCTTCGGCCAAGAGAACTCGAACTTTGGCGACGACCAAGGACTCTTCGTGAAGACGCACCCACGGTTCAGCAATCTGAACCGTGAGGCCTACATCCGCTTCGAGCTCCCGAATCTCCAGGCCTCGGATGTCCTCAGCGCGCGACTGAAGTTCCATGCCAAGACGACCGACTCTGGCGGAACACATACAGATGTGGAGCTACGAGAGGTGCTCGACGACTGGGACGAGCACACCGTCTCCTACGCAACGAAGCCTCGGCTCGGTTCCCTCCTGGGTACGACCACGATCAGTGATGTCATGACTGAGAGCAGCGTCGATGTCAGCGACTACGTTCGTGATCTCGCAAGGGTAGGCAACGGGAGCGTCGACTTTGGCTGGACGCAGGAATCCACAGAGCCTTCGGGACTGCTCGTGCTCGTCTACGGCCGGACGAGCTTCCGCCCGCCGGTCCTGGAAGTCACACTGGCGACGGATCCCGCCCTGACGGTTGATCAGTCACAGTTGGCGCTGCAACCTGCGCAAAGTGAAGACTTGAACGACATTGCCGACAACCTCAGCCAGGATCAGACTTATCAGGGTGCCGAGGGCGCCCCAGAAGCCCTCGAGGGTCAGAAGGCCTATTATTCCCATAATCGCGGCGAACAAGATGGCGACAGTCAAGCGGCTTGCTCGACCTACGCCGAGCCCGACTTCACGAGACGTGCGGATGATTGCGACGAGAATGTCACTGGCAGCAGTGAGGGTCGGGTGAGCAGCGACGACACTTGTGAACAGGAGGGTCGCGACGGGCGGCATCGCGAATGCGCAGACAGCACCGGAGCCAATTCCAAGAGCCGCGTTGATGGCGATTGACCGCGTCACGCGCCGCCACGGCAGTTCTGGATCATTGACGCCGACTCAAGCCCGCAATCTGACGGGGATCCGGCCCAGCACCGATAATCTCACACGTATCGGAGGGTTCATGCACGCGAACAGCGCCACCGAGGTTGGCGAGACAATCGCGAGGATCACGCCTGGCAATGAGGTGTACACCGTGCTGATCGCTCTGCCCTGGCACACGAGAGCACGTGCTCGTGACCACCTCGCTCAGCCCGGCCACCACGCCATGCGCAATCCCCAACACGCTCGAACAATCACAGGATTATGAGAAAGCCATGCCGCGTTCCGGGCCTCCGTGCACATGTGAGAGGATCGCTGTGTGAAGGGCATCATTCTCGCCGGTGGCTCCGGCACGAGACTCCATCCGATCACTCTTGGCGTCTCAAAGCAGCTCATTCCGGTCTATGACAAACCGATGGTGTACTACCCACTCTCGACTCTTATGCTCGCAGGCATCCGGGAGATCCTGATCATCACTACTCCACAGGACGCTTCGTACTTTGAGCGCCTCCTCGGAGACGGTTCTCAGTTTGGCATTTCGTTGTCGTTTGCCCAGCAGTCTTCCCCTGACGGCCTTGCGCAGGCGTTCACAATCGGGGCAGATTTCATCGGCAACGACAAGGTTGCCCTTGCGCTTGGAGACAACTTGCTCTATGGGCCGGGCCTCGGCGGGCAGCTGAAGCGATTCGCCGACATCGATGGTGGGGCGGTGTTCGCGTACTGGGTCGCCGAGCCGCGCGCCTACGGAGTGGTGGAGTTCAATGTCGACGGCGCCGCCGTTTCGCTAGAGGAGAAGCCCGAGTTGCCAAAGAGCAACTATGCGGTACCCGGTCTCTACTTCTACGACAACGACGTCGTAGAGATTGCCCGCACACTTGAGCCATCAGCGCGCGGTGAGTACGAGATCACTGATGTCAACCGTGCCTACCTCGAGCGTGGCAAGTTGAAGGTCGAGGTGTTGCCGCGCGGCACTGCATGGCTGGACACGGGCACCTTCGACCAGATGACCGATGCGGCGGAGTACGTGCGGACGATCCAGAGACGTACCGGGATGTCGATCGGCGTGCCCGAGGAAGTTGCCTGGCGCCAGGGATTCCTGTCTGATGATGGACTGCGTGCCCGCGCCGAGAAGCTCGTGAAGTCTGGGTACGGCACATACCTTTTGAGCGTGTTGGAGAGAGGGCGCTGATGGCGCATCTATTGGTGACCGGCGGCGCGGGATTCATCGGTTCGAACTTCGTGCACCACGTGCTTCAGCACACCGATCATTCCGTCACGGTCCTCGACAAGCTCACCTACGCGGGCAATCAGGCATCGCTCGATGGTCTTCCGGCGCATCGGTTCTCCTTCGTGCAGGGCGACATCTGCGACGCACCGCTGGTCGATCAGCTGTTCTCAGAGGTCGATGCGGTCGTCCACTACGCTGCCGAGTCACACAACGACAACTCCCTGGATAACCCGAGACCCTTCCTCGAGACGAATATCATCGGGACCTATACGCTTCTGGAAGCGGCGCGGAAGCACGACCTAAGATTGCACCATATCTCCACCGATGAGGTGTACGGAGACCTGGAACTGGATGATCCTGAGCGGTTCACAGAACAGACGCCATACAATCCCTCGTCGCCGTACTCTTCAACCAAAGCCGGCAGTGATCTGCTCGTGCGCGCTTGGGTGCGCTCCTTCGGTGTGCAGGCGACGATCTCCAACTGCTCGAACAACTACGGCCCCTACCAGCACGTCGAGAAGTTCATCCCCCGGCAGATCACCAACGTCTTGCGAGGCATTCGTCCCAAGCTCTACGGCAAGGGCGAGAACGTACGCGACTGGATCCACGCCGACGACCATTCCTCGGCAGTGCTGACGATCCTTGAGCGCGGTGAAGTCGGCGAGACGTACCTCATCGGCGCGGACGGCGAGAAGAACAACAAAGAGGTGATCGAGTTGATCCTGACCCAGATGGGGCAGGATAAGAGCGCCTATGACCATGTCACTGACCGGGCCGGGCACGACCTCCGTTACGCGATCGACTCGACGAGACTACGGACAGAGCTGGGTTGGTCTCCCTCTTTCCACGACTTCGAGGCAGGGTTGACCGCCACCATCGACTGGTACCGGGACAACGAAGCATGGTGGGCGCCGGCGAAGGATGCTACCGAAGCCTTCTACGCATCGAAGGGCCAGTAGCGTGATGGAGTATGGAAAGCTGCTTGCTTCCGCCGAGACTGGCATCCCCGGACTCGTCCTCTGGGAGTTGCCGGTGCACGGCGATAGCCGCGGCTGGTTCAAGGAGAACTGGCAGCGAGAGAAGATGACGGCTGCGGGACTGCCTGATTTCGGGCCTGTCCAGAACAACATCTCGTTCAATGACGCGGTCGGCACGACCCGGGGAATACATGCAGAGCCCTGGGACAAATGGGTGTCAGTTGCAACCGGGCGGATCTTCGGGGCGTGGGTCGATCTCCGGGAAGGCCCCAGCTTCGGCGCCGTCTTCACTGCGGAGATCGACCCCTCGCGAGCGATCTTCGTTCCTCGAGGCGTCGGCAATGCCTTTCAGACGCTCGAAGCGGACACCGCCTATAGCTATCTGGTCAACGACCACTGGTCTCCAGACGCCGAATATTCATTCCTCAACCTCGCCGACGAAAGCGTCGCCATCGCGTGGCCGATCCCACTTGATCAAGCGGAGCTGTCGGCGAAGGACACTGCGCATCCGCGGCTGGCGGATGTGAAGCCGATCGCGCCCAAGAAGATGCTCGTGGTCGGGGCGAACGGCCAGCTCGGCCAGGCGCTGCGCACGGAGTTCTCCGGCTTGCCCCATGTAGAATTCGTGGCTCGTGAGGAGCTCGATCTCACATCGCCAGAGCTGATCACCGCGCGACGGTGGCGTGATTACTCGGCGATCATCAACGCTGCGGCCTATACAAAGGTCGATCTCGCGGAGACTCCCGACGGGCGCCGTGACGCATGGGCGGCGAACGTGACGGCACTGACATCGCTCGCTCGGATCGCCGCCGACAACGGCATCACCCTCGTTCATGTCTCCAGCGACTATGTCTTCGACGGCTCAGCGGATCGCCCCTACACGGAGACGGACGCGATGAGTCCGCTCGGTGTCTACGGTCAGACCAAGGCTGCGGGGGATGCGGTCGTACAGAATGTGTCGCGTCACTACATCCTCCGCGCGTCCTGGGTTATCGGCGAGGGGAGCAACTTCGTCCGCACCATGGCATCGCTGGCGGAGCGGGGCATTGACCCCAGTGTCGTCAGCGATCAGATCGGTCGGCTGACGTTCACGAGCGAGCTCGCTCGTGGCATCCGGCATCTACTCGATACCGAGGCACCGTATGGCGTCTACAACTTCACCGGCTCGGGAGAACCTTGCTCGTGGGCTGAGATCGCCGCGCGTGTCTTCGCAGTCTGTGGCCATGACCCAGCCCGGGTGACACCGGTGACGACGGATGAATACTTCTCAGCGGCGTCGACGCCGGTTGCGCCGCGGCCGCGCTACTCCGTTCTTGACCTCAGCAAGATCGAGTCGACAGGGTTCTCGCCCCGCTCCGCCGCTGAACTCCTTGAGGAGTATCTCAAGGCATAGAGGACCCCGCGCCCCTCGTTTCGTTGTGCTCAGTAGTTCGAATGCTGACAGTCAGCGGGATCCGAACACCCGGGCGGAAAGCGATGCGATGAGCGGCAGGAGATTCAGTCGCGCCCGTAAAGGTCGCGGGTGTAGATCTTTTCCGCGACATCCTCAATGGCCTCGGTGCGACGGTTGGCGATGATCACGTCGGCGCGCCGCTTGAACTCGTCTAGATCGGAGATCACTTCCGAGTTGAAAAACTCATCCGTATCGAGCGTCGGCTCGTACACGATCACCGGAACGCCCTTGGCCTTGATCCGCTTCATGATGCCCTGGATCGCCGACTCACGGAAGTTGTCGGATCCCTCCTTCATCACCAGGCGATAGACACCGACGACCTCCGGCCGGCGTGCGAGGACATCGTCGGCGACGAAGTCCTTGCGGGTGCGGTTCGCATCGACGATCGCGGTGATGAGGTTCTGGGGCACTTCGGCGTAGTTGGCCAGCAGCTGCTTCGTGTCCTTCGGTAGGCAGTAGCCGCCGTAGCCAAAAGAGGGGTTGTTGTAGTGTGACCCGATGCGTGGATCGAGTCCGACGCCGTTGATGATCTGCCCGGAGTCGAGTCCATGCGTGGCGGCATAGGTGTCGAGTTCGTTGAAATAGGCGACGCGCAGGGCGAGATAGGTGTTCGAGAAGAGCTTGATCGCCTCGGCCTCTGTGGCGTCGGTGAGCAGGATAGGCACGTCGGTTTCGGCGCTGCCTTCAAGGAGAAGACGCGCGAACTCCTGTCCACAGGAGCCACGGTCTCCGACGACGATCCGCGACGGGTGCAGGTTGTCGAAGAGCGCCCGGCCCTCGCGGAGGAACTCCGGCGAGAAGAGGATGTTCGCGCCCGGATGATTCGCGCGCAGCGTCTCGGTGAAGCCCACCGGGATTGTCGACTTGATCACGATGCAGGTGCGGGGATTGACCGTCAGCGCCGCCGCCGCCACTGCCTCGACAGATGAGGTGTCGAAGTGGTTGGTCTCTGTGTCGTAGTTCGTGGGTGTGGCGATCACGACGTAGTCGGCATCGGCATACGCGGCATCCGCGTCGAGCGTCGCGGTGAGGTCCAGCGGCTTGTTCGCGAGGTAGTCGGACATTTCGGGGTCGACGATCGGAGATTGCCTCGCGGAGATCTGGGCGACGCGCCGCTCATCGATGTCGACGGCGGTCACTCGGTGGTGACGCGCGAGGATGACCGCATTCGAGAGACCGACATACCCGGTGCCGACAACGGCGATGTGCATAAGACTCCTTGTTTCCGTGCTGTTCGCGCTTATTGGAGCGCCGATGCCTTTGGGCCCGAGTTGCCCTGGAATAGCCTACTAAGCATCCTTCTCGCGCTCATGGTGCTCAGAACGCCGTCTCACCGGGGGCGATCACGGCCTTCGCCGTGCGGAGAAGAATGCCGAAATCTCCGAGCATGCTCCAGTTCTCAACGTAGGAGAGATCCAGACGCACTGTCTCCTCCCACGACAGCGCCGAGCGGCCGCTGACCTGCCAGAGGCCGGTGATGCCCGGTTTCGCCAGGAAGCGACGGTGCACGTGGTCGGCGTACTGCTCCACCTCGTTCGGCAGGGGCGGGCGAGGACCGACGAGCGACATCGATCCGCTGATGACGTTGAACAGCTGCGGAAGCTCGTCGAGGCTGGACCGGCGCATGAGCTTGCCGACTCGAGTGACCCTGGGGTCGTCCTTCAACTTGAAAAGCACATCATTTCCTGCGTCACGGTCGGCGTCGATCAGATCGGCCAGCAGCTCCTCCGCGTTGACGACCATCGAGCGGAACTTGAGCATCTCGAATTCGCGCCCGCGCAGCCCCACGCGCACCTGGCGGAACAGCACCGGCCCCGGAGACGAGAGCTTCACCACGAGGGCGAGAACGATCAGCACGGGACTGAGAACAATGACCCCGAGAGTCGCTGCGACCAGGTCGAAGGCGCGCTTGATGAGCTGTTGGCCTCGGCTGAATCGTGGTGTTTCCACATGAATGAGCGGCAGCCCTGCTACCGGGCGAGTATGGATGCGCGGGCCCGCGACATCCGCGATGCTCGGAGCGATCACCAGGTGCTGCCGCCCCGCCTCCAGACCCCATGAGATCTGCTTCACCTTGTCGGCAGGAAGATCATCGGCGCTTGTGACGATCACCGTGTCGGCCGATGTCGCGTCCATCGCCTTCGACACTGCCTCTACGTCCCCGAGGATCGGGATGCTCGTGCCCGGGATGACTTCCTCACCGTTCGGCGCGGGAAGGCAGGCGCCGACGACGCGATAGCCGGCTCCTGGCATCCGGCGAAGCTCCGCCGCTGTGTCGGCGATGGTTCCCTCGGAGCCGACCAGGAGCGCGCGGGCACAGTATTCGCCGCGGCGCCGTTGGCGAAGCAACCAGCGCCGCCAGAGCCAGCGCCCCAGCAGCAGCGCCACGATGCCGGCCGGAAGGCTCAGAAGGAGGTAGCCCCGGGCGACCTCCACCCGCAGGAGGAACGCCACGATCGCCACCGCACCGAAGACGCGGAGGTTCGCATCGACAACCCGCACATACTCCGTCGCACCGAAACCGATGACACGCTCACCGCGGGAGTCCGCCCAGCCCAGGGCGAGTACCCAGAGAAAACCCAGGGCGGCCGAGACGATGGAATAGGGAATGGCCGGAAGGAGCTCTGTATCGGAGACGAGGTGCTCGTTGCCTACCCAGATCGTCTGCGTCGCATACACCACGGCGAAGATGATGACGAAGTCGGTCAGCCACAGGCGTCTCGCATAGCGTTGCCGCCACTCGCGCACGGTCGGCTGGCCGGTTGCCATGAGCGAACCCGTCCATGGGCGGGAGGAGTTAAGGTTCGACGCGAGCACGGGCGTATCGACCTTCGCGCTCATCGGCGTCCTCTGCACATCTCTAGAAACGACCTGCTCCGCCTTCGGACGATTCATCGTCTGGAGACAGAGCAACGCCGGTAAATCCGTTCCCCCGCGAGCGAGTCTATCGCCGTGAAGATGTCGGGCTGATTACGGAACGGTGCACAATGTGGATCGAGATCGCCTGACAGCTGTGTCGCGGGCCATGCTCGTATGGGAGGCGACAAGACGTAACGAGATGTTTACTAGGCGCTGGCACCAACAGGCGATAGCGTGCCTCTCACTGGGGGTCGATGCCGACGCATCGGCTCCCTTCTTTTCGCATCGAGAGATCGGCGGACACGTGCAGGCAAAGAGTCGAAAGCGCAGACGCCCACCAGCGGACTACTACTACGACTCGTGGTGGAAACGTGAGTACGGTGGCATGCCCGTCTGGGGGATCGTCGTCGCCCTGATCGTCATCTGTCTTTTGGTGATCTTTGCCTTGACCGCGCGCTGAAGGACGTTCGCAAGGCTGATGCTTCGTTGCCGGGTCGAGGTCTCACCCGGTTGCTTGCATGCTTATCCGCAGCCGCCCGGTGCAGGATCCCCACAGCCAGCGCTCATAGACTGACTTGGTGTCAGAAAAGCCCACCCGACGCTCGCTTCGCGCCGCCGCAGACGACCCCGCGCCCGTCGGTGACGAGTCAGCCTTCCCCGGCACTCTTGAAGACCTCTTCGACGCGCCCGAGACGGTGACCAAGCCCCGGCGTCCCCTGCTGAAGAGCTTCCGGTTCTGGGTGCCGATCAGCCTCCTCGTTCTCCTCGTCGGCGGCACAGGGGCGACCGTCTACTACGGCAGCCAGCTCGCCGATCAGGCCTTCGCCGCGCGTGACTCCCTCCAGGCCGCGATTCCGCTCGCCTCCACGGTCAAAGACCAGGTGCTCGCCGGTGACACCGAGCAGGCGCAGGCGACGGCGGAAGAGCTCAAGGCGCTCACCGCCGAGGCGCGTGAACACGCCGACGGACGGGCCTGGCGTCTCGCCGAGAGTGTGCCGTTCATCGGGCCGAACCTTGCCGCCGTGCGCACTGTCGCCGTCGTGGTCGACGATCTGGTCGTCGATGCCCTCCAGCCCGCCACGGCTCTCTCGATCGACTCCTTCAAGCCCGTCGACGGACGGATCGACGTCGATGCCCTCGAGACGGCATCCGATCTCGTCGACGAGGTCGCCATCGCCGTCGGCAATGCCCGCCAGGCGCTCGACGGCATCGACACCGAAGAACTCGTCGATCAGGTCTCTTCGGGCGTCCGCCAGCTCGACGGCGCGCTCACCCAGATCGAACCCCTCATCGAGCCCGCCCAGAAGGCGCTGGCGGTGCTCCCCGGCATCCTCGGCGCCGACGAGCCGCGTCGCTACCTCGTGCTCGTGCAGAACAACGCCGAATCCCGCGGCACCGGCGGCAACCCTGCCGCTCTTCTGGTGGTCGGCATCGACAACGGCGAGATCTCCATCCAGGAGCAGGCCTCCAGCTCCGACTTCAACAACGGGCGCCGGCAGCCGATCATCGAGCTCGACCCCCAGACGGCCGCGCTCTACGGCGACAAGGTGGGCCGGTACATGCAGGATGTCACGCTGACACCCGACTTCACCGAATCCGCCGCGATCATGGGCGCCTTCTGGGAAGAGAGCTTCGGTACACCCATCGACGGCACCGTCTCGATCGATCCGGTCGCCCTGAGCTATTTCATGCAGGCCACCCCTCCGGTGACTCTCCCCAGGGATGGGGTGCTCATCACCGGCGATGAGGTGCTCACCGCCGACAACGTCGTCTCGACGCTGCTCAACGAGGTCTACTTCCGCTATTCGGATCCGCGGATGCAGGATGCCTACTTCGCCCTCGCTGCGGGAGCGGTCTTCGACACCCTGACCTCTGCCGACGACCCGCGTGCGCTCGTCGAACAGGTCATCCGCGCCGTCGACGAGGGGCGCCTCCTGTACGCGCCGAAGTCGGAGGCCGAAGCCGAGGCGATCGCCGGCACCCGCTTCACCGGCACCCTCCCGACCGACAACAGCGAGATCACCATGGTGGGTTCGTACATCAACGACATCACCGAGGGAAAGCTCAACTACTACATGAACACCGCGGTCGACGTGGTCGCGAACTGCCAGGCAGAGCCCTCCTTCGAGGTGACCACGACGGTGGAGTCGATCCTGCAGCCGGGTGAGGTTCGCGGGCTGGCGAGCTACATCTCGCCGGGACGCTTCTTCCCCAAGGGCGTGATCAGCACGGATGTCGTCCTCTACGGGCCGGTCGGCGCACGGTTCGTGTCTGCCGCTGTTGATGGATCCACCGTCTCGCCGAGGGCGTTCGAGCACCTCGGACGCCCCGCGGTGAAGATCAACGTGCAGAATCAGCCCGCGACGACGCGAACCGTGACGGCGGTCTTCGAGGCGGGTGCGGGGGAGTACGGACCCGTCGAAGCCTGGTACACGCCCATGGTGCGCGAGACGCCGGTCACCGTCTCCGCAGCCGGCTGCGGGGGGTAGCTCCACGCACACTAGGCCAGGGCCGGCGCGCCGGAACGGCTATTGGTGCCGGAACCTGGCGACGTCTACACCACGTCGACCATTCGGGTTTCTCTGTATCTATAGCAATTTTTGCTATACTTTGATCATGGTCGATAGTCGCAGTGAACTGCTACGCGAGGTGATGCTCTCGACGCGCACCACGCAGTCGGAGCTGTCGCGAATCAGCGGAGTACATCAGCCCAGCATCAGTCAATTCCTTTCCGGCAGGGTCGAGCTGAGCGACAGTCAGCTTGATCGACTGCTGTCCTGCATGGGGCATCGACTCGAAGTCGTGCGGCGATCCGTAATGCCTGAACTCACTCGATCTGAACGGCGTTCGTGGGAACTTCACCGTTCGCTCTCCCGGTCTCTCGACGGCACCAGTTTGGAGGAGTGGTTGCCTACGATCATGCGCAATCTGGAGCGTCTGCAGGGAGGTGTCACCGGTCAGCCGCATGAGCGCAACCTGGAGAGATGGTCGCATCTGATGCGGACGAGAGATCTAAAAGAGCTCAGGCGAGTCATGGTCGGGCTTGATCGGGAGTCGATCGAGATGCGTGAGATCTCGCCTATGAGCGGCCTGCTGCCGGAGGAAGAGCGCCGCGCCGTCTTGGCCGGAGCCGCCTGATGCGCCGCGAGCAATTGGAGCACGCGATTCGAGTCGCTTGCCAGATCATCGGCTCGTCAGAGATCATCGTCGTCGGATCGCAGGCGATACTCGGTTCGTTCGACGAGAGCGAGCTTCCGGCTGCGGCGACGATGTCGATGGAGATCGATGTCCTCCCGATCGCCGAAGACAATGACGAGACGGCGCGTCTGGCGGATCTCCTCGAGGGGGTTGCCGGAGAGTTCTCACCATTCGAGCGGCTCCATGGCTTCAGTATCGACGGAGTCGACCTGGAGACAGCCATTCTTCCTGCCGGATGGCAGGAGCGACTTGTAAGAGTGCAGAACGCCAACACTGCGGCACCTGCGGGAACGCCGCTGTTTACGGGATGGTGTCTCGAGCGGCACGATCTCTGTGTCGCCAAGCTTTGCGCGTTCCGGGAGAAGGACCGGAACTTCGTGGCGGCGCTCCTGTCTGCTGAGCTGGTCAGCTCAGAGGTCATTGCTGCGCGGCTCGACACGGTCGCAGAGCGTCACGAACCGGCAGCGAAGAGGGCGGTGCGATGGCTTCCGCCGCAGTGAGCGGCAGTACCCGGTGCCCTTCCTCTCCGGAGCGCAAGGGCTCAGCCAGTTGTGATCGCTCTACAGCCCGCTCCAGCGGCTGACAGGCCAGAGGATCACGACGGCCTTCCCGACGATGTCGGAGCGGGAGGCCCAGCGCCAGCATCCGGCATCCGTTTCGATCGTGCGGCATCGGATCGCCGAGTCCGCCGACCGCGAGCGATGGTCGCCGAGTACGAGATACGAGTCTTCGGGCACGGTGACCTCGTCGAAGCAGCGGGGTGAGCGCTGCTCGTCATCGCAGTCGAAGGATCCCGGTTCGAAGGGGTAGTCCTCGAAGATGTAGGGCTCGTCGAGCGGCTCCCCGTCGACGAGCATTCTGCCGTCGATCGAGCAGCATTCCACCGTCTGTCCCGGTCCGGCGATCACCCGCTTGATCATGGTGTGCGGCCCCGACGGGCCGAACCCGGTCACCTCGCCCACCCAGCGCAGCACAGCTTTCACGGGGTTGTCCTGAGCGGAGGGATGCTCTCCCCACGACTCGTCCGCATCGAAGACCACCACATCGCCCGTGCTCGGCTCGGAACCCAGGTAAGCGAGGCGGTTGACGAGTACCCGGTCGCCGACTTCGAGGGTCTGCTCCATCGACCCCGACGGCACCCAGTAGGGTTTGGCGACGAAGCTCAGGATACCGCCGACCACCACGAACGCCAGCACCAGCTGAAACCAGAAGCTGCCCGTGATGCGACGCCACCGAGGGCGTCCAGGACTTGTGGGGGATTCGGCGGTCATCGTTCCAGTATGCCGCCCGGGCCGGTTCTTGCCTGGCATCACGCGTGCAGGGGGAATTGCACATGCGCATGCAACGGGAGGTTCCCCATGGCCGCAAAGACAGTCGGGTTCGCCATCGGTGACGACCTGCGTTCAGGCCTGGAAGAGGTGGTGCAGCATTACGCCGACGGCAACCGGAGAGAGTTCCTTCGCCTCGCCGTCAGGCGTTGCCAGGCCGAACTGCGCCTCGAGCGCTTGCATCAGCTGCGAGAGCAGGCACGTGAGGAGCGAGCGGGCAGGATCCTCAGCGCCGACGAGGTGCTGGATCTGGTCAAAGACCCTGCCGCTGCATGATGGCCGTTCGCCCCTCGTCTTCGACATCAATATCTATCTCGGTTACCTCCTCGGCGATGACGGTTCGTTGCCGAGTCTGCCGACGCCACCGTCACCCACGTCGCGAAACCCTTCCGCCGATGCGATCGCCTTGGCATTTGACGGTCGCTTCCGGCTCTTCGCTTCACCGCACATTCTTCGAAACGTTCGAGAGAAGGCGCGAGAAGCAGGGCAGAGCGCTCGCGTCGTCGACAGTTTCGTCAAACTCCTTGTCGATATGTGCGAGTTCTCCGGCGGTGCTGTCGTCGATCCCGACGTCGTCGATGCGGGAATCAGTGACTACGAAGACAGCCATATCCTCGCGCTCGCGCGGTGTGCGCTCGTCGACGCGCGGATCAGCGACCTCTTGAACCTCGGCCCGGTGTGGCAGGGGCGCCTCATCCTGCATCCGCGCGACTTCGTGCAGCATGCGCTGTAGGGGTGTGAGACACACGCTGGGACGAGGGCAGGTGGCGGGTGTATAACTGCCGGTGTCGCCGCCATGGGCGTTGGAAGACACGGGGATTCGGTGCTCACGGTTTCAGCGTGCTGCGCGGGCATCGTCGGATACGTCGAAGAGCTTGTATTCAGGTGACCGACAGAAAGCTCGGTGGGTGGGACAGAAGTGTCCCACCCACCGAGCTTTGCCTTGTAACGGGAGCCTACAGGAGGTTCACACCTGCCAGAGTCTGGATATTGGCCCCGGACAACGATCCGACAAGTTCCGTGCCGGAGAAGATGTTCACGGTGACCGTGAACGTCACAGCGAGGCCGATAGAGGCAAGAGGGGCGGCTCCTTGCCTCGGTGTCAGATCCCAGAGAAGGCTGAAGTTCAAGGTCTCATCACTGTCGAGGTCAGGCAGCTCCAGTGTCGTCACAGTTTCTTGCCCGTACAACGTGCCCAAGACTGTCGCACCAACGGCGACGTTAGTGTAGCTGGGCCCCGAGATCCTGGCGCCGGTCGGCGTCGCGGACCGGGGAGCGAACCCGTGGAGATATGCGTCTCCGACTCCAACGCCGATATCGAGACCAGTCGTTTGACGAACGGTGAACACTGCCGTCAGGTTGGTAAGCGCCCCCGGACCATTGTCGATCTGGAAGGTCTGCGGTGCGGACGGAAGCAGGCTCGCAGCAACGGGTGACTGTCCTTCGTTGAGGAGGTACAGCGCGAGGAGCTGACTGCTTCCTCCGACCCACAGGACGTTCGCGTTGTCGATACTCGCCGACGCCATGGGTGCCGTGGCGGCGACAGCGACGATCGGGACGGACCACGCTGCCCCCTGCAGAACGGTACGGCGCGACAATCCGTTTTCGACTTCTTCAGTCATAGGTGATTTCTCCTGGTTCCTAGTAAGCGCGGGCACGCCGCTGAGTACTAGGAAGCTGATGCGATGCTGCTGCATCCCCCAGGTAGCTCCCTGGGCCACAACCTAGCAGTACGGCGCCTCCCGCAACAAGCTCCCGCCTCCGGGCGCAACAAAGGCAGAGGCGGGAGTCGATAAGCTTTCGGCATGTCCGAACGCATCGTCGTCAGCGCCGTCGGCGCCGCCATCGAGATCGATGCGAGCGGGGCGGATGCCGCACTCCGCCGTCGCATCCGCGACGCCTGGACCGATGCGCTCCTGCCGCGTACGGCTCCCGCCGACGCCACCGTCGCCCTACGCTCGCGCGGCGACGAGCGCACGCAGCTCTCACACCTGTCCACCGACGTCACCCTCGCCGCGCTCGCCCACCGCAGAGGCGACCTGTGGATGCTGCACGCAGCCGGTCTCGCCGATGAGCGTGGCCGTGTGCTGGTGCTCGCCGCGCCCTCCGGCACCGGGAAGACCACGGTGTCCCGCCACCTCTCCGCCCGCTACGCCTATGTCAGCGACGAGACGGTTGGCATCGCCGCCGACGGCGGCATCGTGTCCTATCGCAAACCCCTCTCGATCATCGAGGAGGGCTTGGCGAGCAAGACGCAGACCGCCCCCTCGGCGTTCGAGCGGGCGCCGTGGCCGCAGCATCCGCTCCGCCTCGCGAGAATCGCCGTCCTCGACCGCGACCCCGACATGGGCGCCGTGCCCGTCGTCACCGCGCTCGACACTGCCGAGGCCCTCGAAGCGCTCACCCCGCAGACCAGCTACCTGTGCGACATGGCCGCGCCCCTGCACTTTCTCGACGCCGTGCTGGCGGCGACCGGGGGAGCCGTGCGCATCCGCTTCCGCGACGCGGTCGATCTCGACGAGGTCATCGGCGATCTGATCGACGCGGAGCCTCCCGAAGGGCTCGACGCGAGCGCTGTCGGAGTCGCCCCGGCCGCAGTCGTCACCGGCGCCGGCTACCGCCGCGGCGACGTCGTCGATGCGCTCGAACTCTCAGACGGCAGACTCGCGACCCTGCAGCGCGCCGCCGCCGGTGGCCAGCTCACCGTGCTCGACGGCATCGCCCCCGCCATCTGGCGCGCTGCCGGTGGAGCGAATCTGGACGAGCTCACCGCCGCCGTGCTCGATGCCGCTGGCGAGCCGCCGGACGGTGTCGACGCCCGCACGCTCGTCGAGACCGCGGTGGCCGAGCTCGCCGCGAAAGGGCTGCTGGCGAGCGGCGCGGCAGACTAGCGGGTGCCCGGCTCGGGAATGGCTCCGCGCGCCTCCGTGGGCTCATCCATCGCATAGCGGGTGTACGCGCCGTAGTACTCGCGGCCATAGTAGGCCGACTCGGCACCGCGACGCGGAACGCGGTTCAGCACCACGCCGAGCACCCGGCCCTTCGTGCGCTGCACGTTCGCGATCGCGCGGCTCAGCATGTCGAAGGTCGTCCTCCCCGACGATGCCACCACGATCACGCCATCGGCCGAAGCGGCAAGCACCGCGGCATCCGTGACCGGGAGCACCGGAGGGGAGTCCAGGATCACCGTCGCCTGCTCGCTCAGCCCGCGCACGAAGTCGCGCATGCGCTGCGAACCGAGCAGCTCGCTCGGATTCGGCGGGATCCGCCCGGCGGGGATCACCGCCAGCGGAGTGTCGGGCCGCGGGCGGTAGGCGGCATCCGCCATCTCCACGCGTCCGGCCAGGATGTCGGTCAGACCGACCTCCTTGGGCAGGTCGAAGATGTCGGCGACCACAGGCCGGCGCAGGTCGCAGTCGATGAGGACCGCCCAGTGACCGGCCGCCGCCAGGCTCGAGGCGAGGTTCACCGCGACCGTCGACTTGCCGTCGCCGGGCACCGAACTGGTGACCACGATCACCTTCGGCGGGTTGTCGACGTCGATGAATTGCAGATTCGTGCGCAGCTCGCGCATCGCCTCGATCGTGTGGTGAGAGACCCCTTCGACGGTCGCCGCCGAGAAGTCGATCACCTGGCGCGCGTCTGACAGGTCCTTCTCCAGCGGAAGCGTGCCGATCACCGACACTCCCGTCTCGCGCTCGATGTCGCGCGGATGCCGCACCCGCCGATCCAGAGTGTGGCGGAGGAAGGCATAGCCGATGCCCAGGGCCAGACCGATCAGCGTGCCGATCATCACGTTCAGCCGCACATTCGGCGAGGACGGTGAGGTCGGAAGCCGGGCCGAGTCGCCCACCACCAGCCGCAGCTGGGCCGGTTGGGTCGCGGTGCCGCCTTCGAGGACGTTGATCTCGGTCGCCATGCCCTTCATCCACGCTTCGGCGAGCTGTTGCGCCTCCTGCGGGGTCGGTCCCGTCGCCGTCACCCTCAGCGCCGTCGTGTCCACGGGGTTGGTCACGGTCACTCGCGCCACCAGGCTCTCCGGCGAGACGTCCAGGCCCAGCTCGTCGATCGCATGCTCGGCCACCGCCCGCCACGAGCCCAGGTTCAGATACGACTTCACCCGGCTCTGCGCCAGCTGGTTGTTGATCAGCGCGCCGCCGGTCGTCTCATCCGGCGCCCCCGCCGTGACAATGCCCGTCGAATCCGCCGTGTACACGCGGGGTTGCAGCATGCTCCACCCGAACGCGCCCGCCGCTCCCAGCACCGTTGCCAGAATCACCACGATCCAATGCGCGCGCAGAATGCGCAGATAATCACTCAGCTCCACTTGCACCCCTCCTTGCATCCCACAGTAGCGGCACCGGTGCGCCGCGCACGGCGCGGCGCGGACGTCGCACCGCCGCCAGCAGGGGCGCGCGGAGGTCGGCGCTGCGCATGCCGTGAGCCTCAGGCCCCCGCGAATTCGTTCGTGCTCTTCGACTGCCAGACCCACGTCACCGAGGCCGAGTGAGCACCAGAACGCCCAGTGAGTATCGGAATCTCGCAGTTCAGGTGCTCACTGGGCGGAGTGATACTCACTGGGCGAGCCAGCCCAGCGGACTGTCGACAAGCTCTCGACGTCTCCGTGGTCAGGGAAGTCGCCCCATCTGCGGCGGGGAGGCGGGGCGCCGGCATCCGGCGCTTGCCATGAGCGGGATGCACTGCTACATTGCCGTTATCTAAACGCATAGACAGAGCGCTTAGAACAGACCGTCAGATCAAAGAAGATTCGAAGGGGTGCGATCATCGCAACGCCAGCAAGCCCGGTACGGGTCGTCGTCGTCGGCTCGATCAACCACGACCTCTCGGTCAGTGTGGACGAGTTCCCGCAGGCCGGCGAGACGATCCTCGCCGCAGGACTCGTCGACGGTCTGGGCGGAAAAGGCGCGAACCAGGCGGTCGCGGCCGCTCACCTCGGTGCCAAGGTCGGCTTCGCCGGTGCAGTCGGGAGCGACAGCCTCGGAGCATCGCTGCTCTCGCGTCTCGCCGAGCTCGGCGTGGACACCGGCGCGGTTCGCCGGGTCGACGCGAGCCGCACCGGACTCGCCCTCGTCACCGTCGCCGCCCATGGCGAGAACACGATCGTCGTGTTCACGGGCGCGAACTCCGAGGTGAACGAAGACGACATCCTTCGTGCTGCCGGGTCGCACGACGCCGAACCGGCGCTGATCCTCGCCCAGGGCGAGACCTCGGTCCTCGCCGTCGATGCCGCCGCCCGCTTCGCCGAGAGCTCTTCGGGACGCTTCGTCCTCAATCTCGCCCCCGTCATCGATGTCGACATCGAGACCCTGACCCTCGCGGACCCGCTGATCGTGAATCGCACCGAACTCGAACTGGTGGCGACCCGGCTCGGAGCCGATGCGAGCGGAGGCGCCGACCTCGACGCCCTCGTCCAGCACGTCGCGGCGACCCCGCGAAGCCTGATCGTGACGCTCGGTGCCGACGGGGCCCGTGTGGTGGTCGGCGATGTCGACACCCGCATCCCCGCACCGGCGGTCGTCCACGTCGTCGACACCACCGGCGCCGGAGATGCCTTCACCGGCGCCGTCGCCGCAGCCCTCGCCCAGGGCGCCGACGTTCTCGAGGCCGCTCAGTGGGGTGTGCTCTACGGGTCCTTGGCCGTCGAGAAGCGGGGCGCGACAGAGTCCTACGTCTCCGCGTCCCGGTTCCGCGAGGCGCTCGCCGCGCAGAAGGCAGGTCAGCATGTCTAAGGCCAAGAAGCGCGCGACCATGCAGGACGTCGCGCGGATCGCGCAGACCTCCACCGCCGTGGTCTCCTACGTGATCAACGACGGACCACGGCCCGTCTCCCAGGAGACCCGTGCTCGCGTGCTCGCCGCGATCGAACAGGCCGGCTACATCCCCGACCGCGTCGCCCAGGGCCTGGCGCGCGGGAAGTCGATGACCTACGGGCTGGTGCTGCCCGACATCACGAACCCCTACTTCGCGGCGCTCGCGCACGCACTGGAGGACGAGCTGTTCGCGCACGGACGTTCGCTCCTTCTCGGGAACGCGGCCGAGGACAAGCAGCGCGAGGTCGAGGTCGTGCGCACCTTCCTGCAGAACCGGGTGGACGGCCTGTTCTATGTCGGGGTGGATGCCAACTCGAGCGTCGAGATGGCATCACGCGCCGGAGTCCCCGTCGTGGTGCTCGACCGCATCGACGCCGATACAGAGGCCGCGTCCGTCTCGATCGACAACGTCGCTGCGGCCCGGGAGGCGACGGAGCACCTCATCCAGCACGGGTACGACGACATCGTCCACGTCTCCGGTCCTTTTCACCTCTCCGTGGCGCAGGACCGCATCGCCGGGTACACGGACGCGCTGGCGGCGCATCTGTCCGAACGTCAGCCGCGATTGATGGCGGCGCCGTTCACGCGACAGGGAGGGCTTCGGGCAGGCCGCGTGCTGTTCGCCGAGTCCCCGCCGCAAGCAGTGTTCGCGGCGAACGAGCAGCAGGCCATCGGACTCCTCCGCGCCGCGGCCGAGGCGCAGCTGCGGGTGCCGCAGGATGTGGCCGTCGTCGCGTTCGACGGGACTCCCGAGTCGGAGTTCACCACTCCGCAGCTCTCGACGATCACCCAGCCGATACTCACCATCGCCCGAGAGGCGGTGCGACTGCTCCTGAGCGCGGACGCGGACTCCTCCCGCCACGTCCTGTGCGAGCACGTGTTCGTGCAGCGCGAATCGTGCGGAGCGCACCCCGCGAAGGATCCATCCCGCTTCGAACCCCCCCAACACCCCACAACCGAGGAGGAATCCGATGACTCGTAAGGTCATTCTTGATGTCGACACAGGCAGCGACGACGCCGTAGCCATTCTCATGGCGGCGCTGTCGCCCGCCACCGAACTGGTCGCGTGCACGACGGTCTGGGGAAACCTCGGCATCGAATACACCACGGACAACACACTCCGGGTGCTCGACCACATCGGTCGAGGCGACATCCCCGTCTACCGTGGTCTGGGCAAGCCCTACGCGCCCATTCCCTTCACCTTCGACAACGGCGTCGACCGGAGCCGGGGGAGCATCCATGCCAAGCACCTCCCGATCCCCGAGCCGACTTCGGCAGCGCAGCCGACACCGGCCGTCGAATGGCTCGTGGAGACGCTGCGCTCGACGACGGACCGGGTCACCCTCGTCCCGGTCGCGCCGCTGACCAACATCGCCGCCGCGATCACTCTGGACCCCCGTATCGTCGACGCCGTCGAGGAGGTCGTCATCATGGGTGGCGGTCACGCCATCGGAAACGTGACGCCGAGCGCCGAAGCGAACATCTGGCACGATCCGGTCGCGGCCGACGTCGTCTTCCAGGCGGGTTTCGAGCGCCTGGTCATCCTGCCGCTGGATGCGACCCACGAGGCCTATGTCACCGCGGAAGAAGGGGAACGGCTCCGTCAGACCGGGGCGCCGGCCGCGGTGGCGACCGCCGACTTCCTGGCCCAGCGGATCGCGGGCTACACCAGCACCCAGCCGATGGATGTGCCCGCCTCCGCGCCGATCCACGACGCGCTCTGCATCGCCTATCTGATCGACCCGGACATCCTCTCGCTCACCGAGTGCAACATCCACGTCGACACCCTGAGCCCCTTCACCTTCGGTCGCACCATCTTCGACGTGCGCAACCGGGGAACCCGTGCACCCAACGGGTTCGTCGCCCTGCACGCCGACCGGGAGCGATTCGTCGAACTGCTCTTCGACGTCCTGGCGCGCTGAGCACCGACAACTGAACACCGCAACACCTTCCGCACGACTCATCCAAAGGAGAATGATGAACACCACACAGCGCGGCCGCCTGGCCGTCGGTGCAGCGATCGGAGTCGCCGCACTCCTGATCACCAGCTGTTCCGCGAGCGAGCCCACCCGCGGCGACGCCACCGAGGAGTGCCCCGACGGCACCGTGACCCTGTCCGTGCTCCGCGTGGAGCGGAGCATCCCGACGGATGCCCAGATGGAGGCCTACAAGGAGATCAACGGCTGCATCGACTTCGACGTCGAAGAGGTGCCCTTCGGCCAGTTCGCCGAGAAGGTCAGCGTCGCCGCATCCTCGAACAACCCGCCCGACATCTTCGGACACGACGGGCCCAACACGCAGAGCTACGCCTCGCAGGGCATCCTCCTGCCGCTGGACGACTACCTTCCCGCCGAGTGGTTCGACGACGTCCTCCCCGCCACGCTCGCCGAGCACTCGTGGAACGGGAGCGTGTACTCGCCTGGCGTGATGCAGGACGCACTGGCCCTGTTCTACAACAAGACCATGCTCGACGAGCTCGGCATCACCCCGCCGACAGAGCTCAGCGACGCGTGGACCTGGGATGAGGCGCGCGCCGCGTTCGAGGCCTGCCAGGTCGGAGTGGGCGAGAGCGCCGAGGTGTGGGGACTTGCCCCGTCGCGACTGGGCGGCGGAACCCCCGGCTTCGCGTACCGCGACCTGCTCTTCCTCCGCAGCGCGGGCGACCCGACGGCGCCCGAGGACTCCTCGGCATACCGCACGTTCTGGGCGCTCTCGCCGGACTCGACCGAGGTCGACGGCTGGCTCAACACGCCGGAGGCCATCGAGGCCGCGACGTTCTTCCAGGGACTCTTCAACGGCCCCGGTGCCGTCACCTCGAAGACGGGCCTGCCCAACGCGCTGATCGATGGGAAGGCGTGCTTCGACATCGAGACCACTCAGAACATCGGCTTCCTCACCGACGCCGATCTCGACTTCGAGTGGGGCCTGACGCCGCTGCCGTACTTCAAGACCCCGATCGTCCACACCGGAGCCGTCACCCTCGCGGTATCGGCGAAGACCGGCTTCCCGGAGGAGGCGGCGGACTTCATCATCACCCTCTCCACGGGCGACATGCTGCGCGACTACGCCATCACCGCCAAGCGTCCTCCCGTCCTGATGTCGGTCGCCGACTCCATCCCGGAGCTGAACGAGTTCCCGATGGCCGTGTTCAACGAGTCGATCCGCGAGTGGGGTCATCCCCGCCCGCCGAGCCCGCAGTTCGTCCAGTACAACCAGTACGTCAGCGACGCTCTCCGCGACATCGCCTATGGTGCGGACCCGCAGCAGGCGCTCGACGCCGCGGTGTCCTCCATCGAGCCGCTGCTGAACCGATAAGGAGACACGATCATGCACGTGACGGACACTGCACCAGCGCAGGCGGCGTCCGGCGCGGCAGGACAGGTGGAGGGGCGCAAGCGCCCCTCCACCGGGTTCCACTGGAATCCGAACCGGCGCAACCTCGTCGCCGCATCCGGGTTCCTGACACCCTTCCTGATCCTCTTGGTGCTGTTCCAGTACCTGCCGCTGCTGGCGATGGCCCGTAACTCGCTCTACGACTACACGCTGTTCAACCCCGATGCCGCGACATTCGTCGGCGTGGACAACTTCGTGCGCGTCTTCACCGACCGCGCCACGCTCACCTCGCTCGTGGTGACACTGCTGTTCATGGCCGGTCTGCTCATCCTCGTGATTCCCGCAGCCTTCCTGCTGGCCGTGTACCTCAACGGCCGGCTCCCCGCGAGGGCGCTGCTGCGCACGATGATCTTCCTCCCCGTGGTGACGTCCTCGGTCGTCGTCTCGGTGATGTGGATGTTCATGCTGAATCAGAGCGGACTGATCAACTCGGCCCTGGCCTCGATCGGCGTCGGTCCCATCGGGTTCCTCACCGATCCGAAGCTCGCCCTGCCGGCGATCATCGTCATGACCGTCTGGCAGCAGGTCGGACTCGCCACCGTGCTCTTCCTCGGCGGCCTCCAGGCCATCCCGGCAGAGCTCGTCGAGGCGGCACAGGTCGACGGGGCATCCGCGGCCCGGCGTCTCTGGAGCATCACCCTCCCCCTGCTGTCGCACTCGACGCTTCTGATCGTGGTCGTGATGACGGTGTTCGGGCTCCAGGCGTTCGCGCCGGCGTACATCATGACCTCCGGCGGTCCGGAGGGCACGACGAACCTGCTGATCTTCCACATCTACCGCACAGCGTTCTACCTGCAGCAGCCCGGGTTCGCCTCGGCGATGACCGTGGTGCTCCTGGCGATCGCAATGACGATCTCGCTCATTCAGATGCGCGTCCTCAAGACCACTTGGAGCTACTGATGTCTGAAACTCGTACCCTCACGGTCGCCGACGTCGCTCCGCGCCGTGTGCGAAGGACGCCGCTGCGCATCTGGATCTTCTCCATCGCGGTGATGATCCTGATCACGGTCGTCTTCCTCCTGCCCTACCTGTGGGTCGTCTCCTCCGGGTTGAAGTCCCAGACGGACATCTTCTCCGACGTCTCGCCCATCTCCTGGCGGACCTTCGTTCCCGTCAACCCCACTTTCGAGAACGTCGGGACGCTGTTCGCCGAGCGCGGCATCGGCCGCGCGCTGCTGAACTCGCTCCTGGTCGCGGTGATCCAGGTCGGGGGAGCGCTGATCGTCTGCACGCTCGCGGCCTATGCCCTCACGCGCATCAAGTTCCGGGGACGCTCGATCGTCTTCTCCTTCATCCTCGTGACCTTCATGGTGCCGACCGAGGCCATGGTCGTGCCCATGTACAGCGTCATCTCGGGGCTCAACCTCCAGGACACCCTCCTGGCGGTCGCGCTTCCCTGGGTGGCGAGCGTCTTCGGCCTGTTCCTGCTCAAGCAGCACTTCGAGCAGATCCCGAAGGAGCTGGACGAGGCGGCCCTGCTCGACGGGGCGAATCACCTCCGGGTGTTCTGGAGCGTGATCCTGCCCAACGTGAAGACGAGCCTCGCGACCATGGTGCTGGTGCTCTTCATGTTCTCGTGGAACTCGTTCCTCTGGCCGCTGGTCGTCATCCAGTCGCCCGAGAGGCGAGTGGTGCAGGTGGCGATCTCGCAGTCGACGGCGCCCGGCGAACTCCCGAACTGGGGGCTCACCTTCGCGGGGGCGGCGATCGCGACCCTGCCGCTGATCATCCTGTTCCTGTTCCTCCAGCGTTACTTCGTGCGAGGGCTCGCCACGAGCGGGCTCAAGTGAGATCCGCCGCGAACCCCCGGCCGACGTGATCGCCGTCTTCTGCGGAGTCGCGCTCTACTTCAGTCTTCACACGCTGATGCTGACGCTCCTCCCGATGGTCAACGAGCTGCGGGTCGGGGGTTCGGCGGAGGTGTCGGCGCTGCTCCTCATCGCATACATGGGCAGCGCCGCCCTCGCGGACATCCCCGCCGGAGCGGCCGCCGCGCGGCTCGGGCTGAGGGGGACGGTCCTCATCGGCAGTGCGCTCGCGACCGCCGGCACCGTGCTGCTGATGATCGCCCAGGGCGAGGCGCTCGCCTTCTCCGGGGCGATCATCGTCGGTGTGTCGACCGCCTTCCTGATGGGTCCGCTCCTCAGTGCGTTCGCCACGCTCGCCGGCAGCAGCCAGGTGCGGGCGCAGCTGCTGAGCGCGGCGATCCAGCGAGGCGGCGGGCTCCTGACGAGCCTGGTCGTCGCCACGGTGCTCGCATCCGGACGCGTCGAGTTCGCCGCCGTCTCCGCGATCGTGCTCGCGATCGTCATCGGTGTGATGGGCGCCGCGCTCGCGGGAAGGCGAGCGATCCGTGCGGTCTCGGGAAGCCCGGTGGAGCATCCGGGCAGTCCGCCCGCGCCCAAGGCCTCCGAGGGGTCACCGCGCGTGCTGGCCAGTGTTCAGGTGCAGCTGGGGCTCATCGTCGGACTGCTCATCCCGCTCCTGCTCGTCTTCGCCGGTTCGTACTTCCCGATGGCTGTGCTCAACGATCAGGGGTTCGCGTCGGAGACCGGTGCCGCCGCGCTGGTCGCCCGCGAGGTCGTCGCCATCGTGGCGGCGCTCGTGCTCGCCCCCTTCGCAGGGCGGCTCAACCTCACGGCATCGCTCATCTGGAGCACCGTGATCGGGGTCGCCGGGCTCTTCGCCGCGGTCTTCGTGACCGACAGCATCGCCTTCGTCGTGCTCTTCGCCCTTCACGGGGTGACGGTCAGCGTGGCCATCATGGCGACGAACGTGCACCTGTACCTCGGGACGGATCTGGAGAACAGGCATCGCGCGTTCGCGTTCGGAGCGATCATCAGCCGGGTGAGCTCCATGGCGTATCCGCTGATCCTGATCCACGCGGTCTCGGGCGTGTCCCAGCTTCTCATGGTCGTCGCGATCATCGGCGCCGTGCTCGCCGCGCTCTACATCGTGAACGTGCCGAGGCTGCGCGGAAGAGGATGAGTCGTCGCTCGCCGCGGAGGAACTGCTCGTGGGAGGAAGGGCGGCCGATGGCGCCGATATCGCCGACTGAGCATCAAAACGCTCAGTGAGTATCGAAACCCCGCAGTTCACGTACTCGCTGGGCGGAGTGATACTCAGTGGGCGAGCCAGCCAGAGCCCTTCTCCCCTCCGTCGCGGGCTCGTGGTCAGGTCAGCACGGCGCGGACCAGGCGATCGACCTCGTCCAGCGCGGGGACGAGCTGGCTCGCCGACAGCTCGTACGTCTCCTGCGAACGGCGGTAGGGGTCGATCACATCGTCGTCCTCGGGCGCCGCATGGGTCAGACCGCGCTGCGCGCCGACGGCCAGAGCGAGCGCCTGCAGGCGGGACGAGGCATCCGTGGCGTCCTGCACTGCCTGGCGGGCCTGATCGTCGGACAGCGTCGAGGCCAGGCGTGCGAACTCCCGCACGGTGAACGTGCGTCGCAGCAGCCGCGGATCCATCTGCACCACGTACGATCGGTGCTCGCGCGTCATCGCCAGCACCAGATCGGTCTCCGCGAGGATCGGCTCGGTCAGGTAGCGGGCGCGGTGCGCACCGGCATCCGCCTCGCTCGCCCCCCGCGCCACCGCGAGCTGGCTGGCCTGCTCGGTCATCCCATGATCGACCAGGGCGTGCGTGCCCGCGCTGTGCACGCGCACACCGAGATCGCCGAGCCGGGCACGCAGCAGCACCTCTCCCATCGGCGAGCGGCAGATGTTGCCGGTGCAGACCGTGAGGATGGTCGCAGCGTGGGAGGGCGTCGTGGCCAGAGTCGCGAATGCCGGGAGGGGGATGGATGCCGCGGCGGGGGGCGCCGCCTGCACGGGTGCCGCCGGCGTGGGCTGTGCCGGTACGGCCGCCGCGGGGGCCCAGGGCTGGGCCGCCGGCACCGGGGCGGACGGCTGCGCGGCAGACTCCGCTGCCGGCGGTCGGTCCTGCTGCGCCTGCTGCTCGGCCTGTCGCCGTCGCAGCTCGCGCCGGCTCAGTCGGATTCCGTCGGGGTCCCGTTCGTGCATCTCTCCAGGGTAGGACCTTCCCGCCGCATCCGTCCTCCCCATCGGTGCGGCCTGCGCGTGCGAGCGACGTTCCGATGGCGGTTGCCGTCGTTCCTCAACGGGTGGATGCGGCGACGACCGCCACCTCGATGCGTACGTGCCGCCCGAGCCGCGCCGGATACGATGTACGCGTGAGCGAAGACCCGACAACGCAGCACTCCCAGTAC
Source organism: uncultured Microbacterium sp. (assembly GCA_964406995.1). GTDB lineage: Bacteria > Actinomycetota > Actinomycetes > Actinomycetales > Microbacteriaceae > Microbacterium. The sequence goes on along the minus strand of CAYOTY010000003.1, from coordinate 2,327 downwards.
CGGGAGATCAGCCGTGCCGACTGGGCCCGCCTGGCCGCCGACCTCGACCAGCCGCTCACCGAGACCGAGCTCGTGGCGATCCGCGGACTCGGCGACCGCCTCGACCTCACCGAGGTCAGCGAGGTGTACATGCCGCTGAGCAGGCTCCTCAGCCTCTACGCGTCCTCGACCAGGCGGCTCGGCGCGGCCGTCAGCGACTTCCTCCAGGAGGACGACGCCACCACCCCCTTCGTCGTGGGCGTCGCCGGCTCCGTCGCCGTCGGCAAGTCGACCATCGCGCGACTGCTCCGCGAGCTCATGAGCCGCTGGCCCGGCACCCCGCGGGTCGAGCTCGTCACCACCGACGGATTCCTCTACCCCAACGCCGAGCTCGAACGCCGAGGGCTCATGGCGCGCAAGGGCTTCCCCGAGTCGTACGACCGCCGAGCGCTGCTGGAGTTCATGACCAAGGTCAAGAGCGGGGCCCCGGAGGTGCGCGCACCCTTCTACTCGCACATGAAGTACGACATCATGCCCGATGCGCATGTCGTGGTGCGACGTCCTGACGTCGTGATCGTCGAAGGACTCAACGTGCTGCAGCCGCCGCCGGCACCCAACGACGTCGCCGTCAGCGACCTCTTCGACTTCTCGGTCTACGTCGACGCAGACCCCGCCCATATCGAGCGCTGGTACGTCGACCGCTTCCTCGCGCTGCGCCAGGGGGCCTTCAGCAACCCCGCGTCCTACTTCAACGTCTTCGCGCACCTGACCGATGACGAGTCGGAGCAGGCCGCGCTCGGCTACTGGCGCGACATCAACATGCCCAACCTGGTCGAGAACGTCATGCCCACCCGGCACCGGGCGACGCTCGTGCTGAACAAGGGCGAGAACCACGCCGTCGACAGCGTTCTGCTCCGCAAGCTCTGACGCGGCGGCATCCGGCGTGTGCACAGGGTCGCGGGCCGTATCCTTGAACTCATGTGTGGAATCGTCGGATACGTGGGCCCGCGCCCGAGCAGAGACATCCTGATCGCCGGGCTCGCCCGCCTCGAGTACCGCGGCTACGACTCGGCGGGAGTCGCCGTGATCGACGAGTCCGGCGACCTCGGCATGCGCAAGCGCGCCGGCAAGCTCAAGGTGCTGCGCGAAGACCTCGCCGCGCACCCCCTCGCCGACGGCACGACCGGCATCGG
>CAYOTY010000003.1:0-1145 GCA_964406995.1 uncultured Microbacterium sp. | reverse complement strand
ATGATGCCGTTGTGGATGACGGCATCATCGAGAACTTCGCCGAGCTGAAGGAAGAGCTGCTCGCCGAGGGCCACACCTTCCTCAGCGAGACCGACACCGAGGTCGCCGCGGCGCTCCTGGGCCGTGAGTATCGTCGCACGGGCGATCTGCAGGCCGCGTTCCGCGATGTCGTGAGCCGCCTCGAGGGTGCCTTCACCCTCCTCGCCATGCACCAGGAGCACCCCGGCCTCGTCGTCGGCGCCCGTCGCAACTCCCCGCTCGTGATCGGCATCGGAGAGGGAGAGAACTTCCTCGGCTCCGACGTCGCCGCCTTCGTCGAGCACACCCGCAACGCCCTGGCGATCGGCCAGGACCAGATCGTGGCGATCCGCCCGGATGCCGTCGAGGTCACCGACTTCGCAGGCGCTCCCGTCGAGGTGGAGCCCTTCGAGGTGACCTGGGACGCCGCCGCGGCCGAGAAGGGCGGCTGGCCCTCGTTCATGGCCAAGGAGATCTCCGAGGAGCCCGAGGCCGTCGCGAACACGCTGCGCGGCCGCATCCGGGACGGCGAGGTCGTCATTCCCGAGCTCGACGGGCTCGACGAGCTCTTCACGGGCATCTCGCGCATCATCGTCATCGCCTGCGGCACCGCCGCCTACGCCGGCCGGACCGGAAAGTACGCGATCGAGCAGTGGACCCGCATCCCGGTCGACGTCGAGCTCGCGCACGAGTTCCGCTACCGCGACCCGGTCGTCGGCCCCGACACGCTGGTCGTCTCGATCTCGCAGTCGGGCGAGACGATGGACACCCTCATGGCGGTCAAGTACGCCCGCCAGCGCGGCGCCAAGACGCTCTCGATCTGCAACACGCAGGGCGCCACGATCCCTCGCGAGTCCGACGCGATCGTCTACACGCACGCCGGCCCCGAGGTCGCCGTCGCCTCGACGAAGGCCTTCGTCGCGCAGATCACCGCGCTGTACCTGATGGGGCTGCACATCGCGCGCGTGCGCGGCACGGTGGCGGATGCCTCGGTCGCCATCGCCGAGCTCGAAGCGATCCCCGCCAAGATCGCCCGGGTGCTCGAGCAGGAGCAGGAGCGGATCGAGCAGTTCGCCGCGTGGATGGCCGACACCCGTTCGGTGCTCTTCCTCGGCCGTCACGTCGGC
>CAYOTY010000002.1:6168-59403 GCA_964406995.1 uncultured Microbacterium sp. | reverse complement strand
CGTCGCCGGTCTCCTCGCCGACCGGGACGGCGACCGAGATCGCCATGCAGCGCTCTCCCGCCGAGCCGTAGCCCGCGCCGATGAGGGCATCGGCGACCTGGTCGAGGTCGGCATCCGGCATCACGATCATGTGGTTCTTCGCGCCGCCGAAGCACTGCGCGCGCTTCCCGCGCGAGGTCACCTCAGAGTAGATGTACTCGGCGATCGGCGTCGAGCCGACGAAGCCGACCGCCTTGATGCGATCGTCCTGCAGGATCGCGTCGACGGCCTCTTTGTCGCCGTGGACGACGTTGAGAACACCCGCCGGCAGCCCCGCTTCGAGGAAGAGCTCGGCCAGGCGCACCGGCACGGAGGGGTCGCGCTCCGAGGGCTTGAGCACGAAGGCGTTGCCCGCGGCGAGCGCGGGGCCTGCCTTCCACAGCGGGATCATCGCGGGGAAGTTGAACGGCGTGATGCCCGCCACGACCCCCAGGGGCTGGCGCATCGAGTAGACGTCGATGCCCGCGCCCGCACTCGTGGAGTACTCGCCCTTGAGCAGGTGCGGCGCCCCGACGGAGAACTCGATGACCTCGAGACCGCGCTGGATGTCGCCCTTGGCGTCGTCGAAGGTCTTGCCGTGCTCTCTGGAGAGGAGCGCGGCGAGCTCGTCCATGTCGCGGTGGACGAGGTCGAGGAAGCGCATGAGCACGCGGGCGCGCTTCTGCGGGTTCGTCGCCGCCCAGGCGGGCTGCGCGGCCTCGGCATCGGCGATGGCCTTCGCGACCTCATCGGCGCCGGCCAGCGGTACGCGCGCCTGCACCTCCCCGGTCGCGGGGTCGAAGACATCCGCGAAGCGACCGGTCTCCGGTGTAACAGGCGATCCGTTGATGAAATGGGGGATGGTGCGAGTCATTTTGTGACGTCCCTTCGTGCCGTCGTTGGCACAAAGTCATTTTACATGGACATCCTAGTAATTGCGAGGGAATCCATAATGAGGACGAACGCCGCATGCGACCCACAGTGTTCCGACGGCGTTCACCTCCCGCTCGCCTCCGCCATCTATAAAAGGGAGCACGCGGGGCGAGCAGGACTTCGACCGGAACGGGGCGGTCCCCCTCGGCTTCCCGCGTTGCGGCATTCTCCATGCCGCCGAGAACCCCCGCCGAATCGGGTCGGCGGGGGTTCCCCTCGCCCCCTGCGCCGAGAACGATAGGCGGCTTAGGGCCCCAGAGCCTCGACGAGCACGGCATGAGCTGAGGCGGAACCCGAAAGACGACGATTCACACGTCGCGTCACTCGCCAGCCTTCGTCAGTGCGCACCAGGTACCAGGTGTTCGCACTCATCCGGAGGATCGTATGCTGCTCGCCCTGCGCCGCAACCAGCAACGAGTAGCCGATGGCGGTGGCTTCGTCGCCGGAGACCGCCACATGCAGGGGACCGAGAACGTGGGCGCACCCGCCGTCGATCAGATCCTGGTGCGGCTTGGAGCGCACCATCGCCGCGATCTCCTCCCGTCCCCGATAGCCGCCCGCACCGCCGTCGACGTCATAGACTCCGTCGGGCACCCAGATGGCCGCAACGGCCTCCGAATCCCCATGATCGACGTGCGGCCCGTACGTCGCGATGAGGTTCCGGATCTCCGACTCGTCCTTCAGCCCCCGCATCACTGCGATGAGCTCCTGCATGTCCACGAGGTTCAACGGTCATCCCCTTTCGTCGTGCGGGACAAGCTCCCACAGCTCGGCAAGCGCTTCGAGTTGATCGAGGTAGTGCTCCAGTGACGTCGAGAAGATATTGCAGCTGACGACCGTCGCGCCGACTCCCTGCAGCTCTTCGATCGCCTCGACACAGTCATTGGGCTTCGCCATAGGGTCGACCGCCGGCGCGACGGAGAGAACCACGTCGAAACCGGCGGGCAGCGCTCGGGCGCGCAAGAGCCGTCGCAACTCGTACGGACTCAGCGCGAACGGCGCCCAACCCGAACCTAGATCGACAGCACGGCGCAGGGAGCGGGCCGTGCGCCCTCCGACCCAGATGGGCGGCGGCGCCTGCCTTCCTGCCGGATCGACGAACCAGTCGGTGTATTCGTAATGATTACCGGAGTACGAGGGGCGCCGGCGCCCGAAGCTCTGTCGGATGGCGCGCAAAGCGTCGTCCGCCCGCTCCCCTCGATTCTCGAACGGTGCACCGATCAGCTCGAACTCCTCTTCCAGCGAACCGACGCCGACCCCGAGGATGAGCCGCCCCTTGCTCACTTCGTCGAGCGTCCCGTAACGCTTGACGATCTCCAACGGGTGGTGGTACCCGAGGACCAGCACATTCGTAGCGAGCCGGATGCGCATCGTCACTGCCGCCAGGTAACCCAGCGTCGCCAGAGGATCCCAATAGGTGCCTCCGCGCTGCCGTGCGCTCTCCGTCGGCACCCCCACGTGCTCACTGCACGTGAGGTGATGGAATCCCAGCCTGTCGGCAGCGTGCGCGACCTCGGCCAGCTCGTCGATGCCCGCATCCCCTTCCCAGCGGGCATGTCTTCCCGGAACCCGTGTGACGATCGGACTTCCGATTCCCAGCGGCACCCTCATCGACCTCTCCCCTCCGTCATCGGCTGCTTCTCAGACTCCGTATCCGCCGTCCACATCGAGCTTCTGTCCCGTGATGAAGCCCGCCTGCGGAGAGGCGAGGAACCCCACCGCCGCGGCGATGTCCGCCGCAGTGCCGAACTTCCGAAGCGGAATATTGGATCGCGCAACGTCCAGGGAGCGTTCGTCAAGATCGCCCGAGGAGATGAGGCGCGCCGCCATCCCGTCCCAGAGCATCCCGGGCCCGACACAGTTCACGCGCACGCCGAACCGTCCCTCCTCCGCCGCAAGAGCCCGGGCAAGCGCCTCGACTCCGCCCTTGGGCGCAGCAGACAGGCCATCGCGCACGGGATAGCGGCGCGTTGCCGCCGATGTGATCATCGTGAGCGAGCCCGAGGACTCCCGCAACGCTGGAAGCACCGCCTGGACAACGGTGAAGGAACCTACAAGATCATCATCCACCTGCTCGGCGAACTGCTCGACCGAGACCTTCGACAAATGGACCATCGGCACATGCGGTCCTGCCGCGTGCACGACGGTGTGGAGCGCACCGTGCCTCCCGAGGATCGCTTCGACGAGTTTCTGTGCTCCCGGGGAGTCGCGCACGTCGAGGGGGTGCGCCTCGACCTTGTCGCCGAGCTCGTCGAGAAGGTCCTGCGGAACGCGAGAGCGGTAGGTCAGGATCGTGGGCACACCCGCAGTGACGAGGTTCCGGACGATGGCGGAGCCGATGCCTCCGGAACCCCCTGTGACCAGGGCTACGCCGGGTAGATCCGCCAGCCCGGATCCGCCGGGGGTCGTTCGTTGCGTCATGGCCGGAACCTAGCACGTTCTCCACTACCAAGCAATCGCTCGCTCGCTTTTACTCGATACGACTCCGGCCGTTGGCGCTCAGGCCCGATCCGGCAAGTTCGTCCATCCTCGGCCCTCCGCCTTGCCGTACCAGCCGGATGCCGCGAGCGTGCCGCCGTCGACGGGGATCGTGTGTCCGGTGACGAAGGACGCGTCCGGGGAGGCGAGGAACGCCACGACGCCCGCGAAATCGGCAGGCGTACCGAAACGGCCGAGCGGCAGCCAGGAGCGCAGAAGTGCCGGGTCGCGCCCCCCGAGCATGAGCCCGGCCGGGGTCTGTTCGGTGTCGGCGAGGTCGGGGGCGATCGCGTTGACGCGGATTCCGGACGGCCCGAGCTCGACCGCGAGGCTCTTCGTGAAGGCGGAGACACCGGCGTTGTAGGCCGAGTACACGGCATGGCCGGGGATGCCCCGGTAGGCCTCGACCGTGGAGACGTTGACGATGCAGCCGCTCTGCCGCTCGAGCATCCAGGGGACAAGCGCGTGGGTGACGGTGAACACGTGCCACAGGTTCAGCTCATGAAGACGCCGCCATTGCGCGGGCGGGCTCTTGGCGAAGAATGACTTCGCCGGACGGAAGTCGCCGACGTTGTTGACGAGCACGTCCACGCGCCCATGGGAATGCTCGATCTCGTCCGTGAGTGCGATCACGGTCGCGTCGTCGGTGATGTCACCGATGACCGTCGTGCAGAGACCGCCTGCGGCGGCGATGTCGGATGCCGCAACGGCCGCCGCATCCGCGTCGATGTCCACGAGGACGACATGGTCGCCGTCGGCGGCGAGACGGCGACTGATGCCGCCGCCGATCCCGAGGGCTCCCCCGGTGACCACGACGACACGGCGACCGGATGGAGAAGGGGCGACGTTGACCATTGAACAAACCTAGCATTTGGTTGGTAGGATGGACAGGTTCCTTCGCGCAGCGTATGCACGAGAAGAGTCAGAGGAGAGACGCCGTGAGTATGGTTCTCGATTTCGCCGGCAAGATCGTTGCCGTGACCGGTGGCGCACGCGGCGTGGGCCGTGGCGTGTCCGAATCCTTCCTCGAGGCCGGCGCGGAGGTCGAGATCTGCGGGCGCAACATACCGGAGGCACCGCCCGCGTACGACGGACGCACCGCCGCCTTCACGGGCGTCGATGTGCGCGACGACACTCAGGTCGAGGAATGGATCGCCGGCATCGTGCGCCGCAGGGGGCGCCTCGACGTGCTCGTCAACAACGTCGGCGGGTCGCCGTTCGGTCGCTTCGAGACGGGGTCCCCGCGTTACATCCGCGCCCTCACCGAGCTGAACTTCCTCTCTGCGGCCATCGCCTCGCGCGCTGCGTACGAGGCGCTGCGCGTCACCGGCGGCTCCGTCATCAACATCACCTCGATCAGCGCACGCCGGCCGAGTCCCGGCACGGCCGTGTACGGGGCCGCCAAGGCGGCACTCGAGAGCCTCAGCCGGAGCCTCGCCGCCGAGTGGGCGCCCACAGTCCGGGTCAACGCCGTCAGCAGCGGCCTCGTCGCCACCGAGTCGGCGGTCGATCACTACGGCACGCCCGAGCAGTATGCTGCGATCGCCCGGACCATCCCGCGCGGACGGCTGGCGGAGCCCGCGGACATCGGGCGCGTCTGCGTCATGCTCGCCTCACCCCTGGCCGCGCACCTCACCGGAGCGGTCGTCCCCGTCGACGGCGGCGGCGAGCTGCCCGCCTTCCTGGCGCACACGCCCCACGCGGGCGCCTTCGGCGGCGCCGAGCACACCGACTCTGAGCAAGGAGCACATTCATGACCGAAGCAGTCATCGTTTCCGCGGCGCGATCGCCGATCGGCCGCGCGGGCAAGGGCAGCCTGAAGGACATCCGCGCCGACGATCTGGCCGTCCAGATGGTCAGGGCCGCCGTCGAGGCCGCGCCGGGACTCGACCCTGGCGAGATCGTGGACCTCATGGTGGGCTGCGCGCAGCCGGCAGGCAGGCAGGGCTACAACCTCGGACGCATGATCGCCCTCCAGCTGGGCTGGGACACCGTGCCGGGCACCACGGTCAACCGCTACTGCTCTTCGTCCCTGCAGACGACGCGCATGGCCTTCCATGCGATCAAGGCGGGAGAGGGGCACGTGTTCCTCTCCGCCGGGGTCGAGGCGATCTCGCAGTTCGGCTTCGGCAAGTCCGATGGCGGACCCGACACCAAGAATCCCCGCTACGACGAGGCCGCGGCGCGCACCGCGCGTCACGCGCAGGATCCCGACCATGTGTGGTCCGACCCGCGGGCGCGGGGGGAGCTGGCCGACATCTACATCTCCATGGGCGAGACCGCGGAGAACGTCGCCTCGCTGCGCGGCGTCTCCCGTCAGGCGCAGGACGAGTGGGCGGTCCTCAGCCAGAATCGCGCCGAAGCGGCGCGCGAGCGCGGCTTCTGGGAGCGCGACATCACCCCGGTCACCCTCGGCGACGGAACGGTGGTCAGCAGCGATGACGGGCCGCGTTCAGGAGTGACGCTGGAGGGCATCAGCGGCATGCAGCCGGTCTTCCGTCCGCACGGCACCGTGACCGCGGCGAACTGCTGCGCGCTCAACGACGGCGCCGCCGCCCTCGTGATCATGAGCGACACGCGCGCCGCCGAGCTCGGCCTCACACCTCTGGCCCGGATCGTCTCGACCGGCGTATCGGCACTCTCACCCGAGATCATGGGCCTGGGTCCGGTCGCCGCCGTCGAGCGGGCGCTCGCCCACGCGCGCATGTCCATCTCCGACATCGACATCCTCGAGCTCAACGAGGCCTTCGCCGCCCAGGTCGTGCCCTCGATCGACGATCTGGGCATCGACCCCGAGAAGGTCAACGTCAACGGCGGAGCGATCGCGCTGGGGCACCCCTACGGCATGACCGGCGCCCGCATGACGACGACCGCCATCCACGCGCTGCAGGAGCGCGACGAGCAGTTCGCCGTCGAGACGATGTGCGTAGCCGGCGGTCAGGGCATGGCGCTCGTGCTCGAACGGCTCAGCTGAGGTCGGACACGCGCAAGAGGGTCGGCATCCGGGCGAACGGATGCCGACCCTCTCCCACCGCAGCCGTTCAGGTCTCGGTGCGCAGATCGGTCTTGAGGATCTTGCCGGTGGCGTTGCGGGGGAAGTCCTCGACGAAGACGAACTCACGCGGCACCTTGAATCCGGCGAGATGCCTACGGCAGAACGCCTCCAGCGCAGCCGCATCCGGCTTCGGTTCGGCGTTGTGCAGCAGCAGGACATAGGCGCGCCCCACCGTGCCCATCCGGTCGTCGGGCACGCCGACGACCGCGGACTCGTTGACGGCCGGATGCTTGCGCAGCACGTTCTCGACCTCTGCCGGATACACGTTGAAGCCGCCGACGATGAACATGTCCTTCAGCCGGTCGGTGATCTTGAGGCATCCGTGCTCGTCGAGCCGACCGATGTCACCGGTGCGGAACCAGCCATCCTTCGTGAATACCGCGCGCGTGGCCTCCTCGTCCTCGAAGTAGCCCAGCATGACGTTGTCGCCGCGCAGCAGGATCTCACCGTCCTCGTCGACGCCCACATCGACCCCGTCGGCGTCGACCGTGCGGATCTCGATGCCGGAGACGGCCGGTCCGGTCGTCTGGGCGGCGTGCTCGAGCGACTCGCCGGGCCTGGACAGCGTCGCGACGACGCACTCGGTGAGACCGTAGGCCTGCGCCACGGTCCGGAAGCCGAGCGTGTTCACCATGTCGTGGAACAGGGTCGCCGGCGCTGCCGTCGCCCCCGCGATCGCGAAGCGCAGCGAGGAGAGGTCGTAGTCGGCCAGGCGCGGATGGTCCAGCATCGAGGTGAAGATCGTCGGCACGCCCGGGAGGACGGTGATGCGGGCGCTCTGCACGAGCTCGAGCAGGAGGGTGGTGTCGAAGACCGCGACCGGGTAGATCGTCGTGCCGTACAGCAGCGAGGTGATGAGCCCCGCCTTGTAGCCGAAGCCATGGAAGAACGGGTTCACGATGGCGTAGCGGTCCTGCTCGGTCAGCTCGGCGCCCAGGCCCCATGCGCGGGCTACGCCGATCGACTGACGGTGCGCGCTCATGACGCCCTTGGGCACGCCCGTGGTGCCGGAGGTGAACAGGATGTCCATGATGTCGTCCGGACCCACCGCGTCGATGGCGGCGTCGAGCTGCGCGGAGGGAACGGTTGCGCCCGAGGCGAGGAAGTCGTCCCAGGGCAGCACCGCGGCATCCGACGTCTTCTCGAGGGCGACGAGGAACCGCAGGTGGGGCAGGCCAGGGCACACCGTGCCCTCGACTCCGAGCTCCGCGGCGGCCTCGCGCAGCTCCTTCGCATAGGACTTCCCGAGGAAGCCCTCGGCCACGACGATCGCCGAGGCGCGGGAGCGGGCCAGGATCGCCGCCGCCTCGTGCCCGGTGTAGCGGGTGTTGAGCGGGATCACAGCCGCTCCGATCGACTGCGCACCCAGCATCGCGAGGATGAACTCCAGGCGGTTGGGCACCCAGACGGCCACGCGATCGCCGTGGCGGACGCCCTGGGCGAGATAGGCGCGGGCGACCTTCTCGATACGAGCTGCCAGCTGCGCGTAGCTCAAGGACGTCTCCCCGTCGACGATCGCAGGATGATCTCCTCGAGCAGACATCTCCTGGAGAAGGGTCGGGACCGTCATCGCCCGTGACTGCATATCGTCTTTCCTTTCCGTTAGCATGTGTACACTCCGAAACCATGGCGCACTTCGCACCGATGATGGGGCAAACTTGAACAAACGCTTGTCATCAAGATCGCTCACCATGTAAGGAGTACCTATGGCAACGAGTGTGCGGCTCAACGCTCAGGAGCAGAGTTCTGATCGTCGCGAGCAGATCCTCGACATCGCGGCTCGACTCATCGCCCGCAGAGGATACTCGGCGACGACCGTCCGCGACATCGCGGACGAGGCCGGCATCCTCTCGGGCAGCCTCTACCATCATTTCTCCTCCAAGGAGGCGATCCTGCAGGAGATCCTGCGCAACTTCATGACAGGGCTGCTCGAGCGCTTCGAGGAGATCGTCGCCGAGGACGGAACCCCGCGCGTCGTGCTCGACAAGCTCGTCGCCCATGCCTTCGCGACGATCGAGAGTCAACCCGATGCCGTCGGACTGTATCAGAACGAACTGTCCTTCCTCGCCAAGCAGCCGGGCTTCGAGTTCGTGCAGGAGAACAGCATCCGCATCGAGGAGATCTGGCTCGGCCAGCTGCAGGAAGGTCAGCGCGTCGGTGTCTTCCGCGACAGCCTCGATGCCGGCATCATGTACCGCTTCATCCGTGACGCGGTCTGGTCCTCGGTCGGCTGGTACCGCCCGGGCCGCGGGCACACGGCGGAGAGCCTGACCGAGAACTTCCTCGAACTGCTCCACCAGGGTCTCCTCGCAGACTGAGCGGCGACGCCGCGTCACTCCGCGACTTCACGAGCGCGGGTGGCGCGGGGGTCCAGCGCCTCGCGGATGAGGCGCAGTTCCTCGGCGTCCGGCACCCGCGTGGCCGGCACTCCCTCGACCTCGACGGCGAAGCCCGTGTTGTCGACCACCGTCTGCGGATCCACACCGGGGTGGATCGACCGCAGCACTGCGAGACCGGAGGCGTCGAAGCCGAAGACCGCGAGGTTCGTCACGATCACGCCGAGATGATGATATTTCAGACCCGCTTCGCGAGCACGGTCATTGCCGACGCCGGAGACCATGTCGACGCTGTCGACGAAGATGCGGGTGCTGTGCCGGGAGATCCAGTAGTCCACGCGGTGGTTCGCGGTGTTGCCCGGCGCGCCGCGCACGCCGATGAGCTGCCGCTTCGGACGGTCCCAGTCTCCGATGAGGGAGATGTTCTGGTTTCCGTGACGATCGATCTGACTCGCGCCCATCATGCTCTGACGGCGGCCGGTGGCGAGGATGTCGAAGATCCGGCGGAACGGCGCCCAGCCCTCGATGACGGAGTCTTCCGTCTCTGGTGCGCCGGGCGTCGGAGGCCCGCTAAGGAAGAACGCCTCGCCGTCGCTGAGGACGATATCGGGAGCGGTGGTGAGTCTGGCCAGGCGCGCACCGAGGGTCGGGATGATCCCGACGGCATGGGCGAGGACCTCGCCGGATTCGCGATAGGTGTCCGCACAGGCCGCGATGCAGATCTCGGCGAGGGTTGCGTCGGTGGTCATACTGCTCCTTGCGTGGCGTGGAAGGCGGCGACAGCGGCGTGATAGCCGGCTTCGTCGGTCTGGAGAAAGGCGCCCTCGAACTCCGCCCAGCTCTCAGGATCCCTGGCCGCGGTGGCGTAGTGACGCTGGAAGGCCTCGTCTCGGCCGTAGTCGGGTTCGCACGTCGTGAAGTGGGCGCCGTGAGGCGCCTCCACGACGCCGGAGACGAACATGCGGCTGAACAGCAACGTGTGGAAGCCGCCCTCCTCGAGCAGTTCGGAGGTGGGGATCACCTTCTCCGCGGAGACGATGGTGCGCTGGGCCGCCATGGCCAGGAGATCGTCGAAATACGGATCGGGTCCGAGGTACTGGGCGTTGCCCTTCGCGTCGGCGCGATTGACGTGCACGAGGGCGACGTCGAGGTTCAACGCCGGCATCGCGACGTACTCCTCGTCGGAGTACGGGGACCTCACGGTGCGCAGGTGCGGGTTGGCAGGGAGCACGTCCGAGCCGAGACCGGCACGGATCGGAAGGAAGTCCAGACGTGAACCGGCGGCGCGAAGACCGGCGACATACATGCCCTCGTCGTACTCCTCGATCTGAAGCGCGCCGCGCTCGCGCGTCTGGGTGAACAACGGGTCGAGCGGGATGGAGTCCAGGGAGACGAAGCCGCAGACGAGTTTGCGGATCTTCCCGGCGGCGGCGAGGAGGCCGGCATCGGGACCCCCGAAGGTGACCACCGTGAGATCTGTGAGGCCGCTGCGCAGGATCGCGCGGACCAGCGACATGGGCTTGCGGCGCGAGCCCCATCCACCGATCCCGATTGTCATCCCGCTCTCGAGCGAGGCCACCGCCTCGTCAATGCCCACTCGCTTGTCCGACATCCATGCTCCTTCTCACAACGATGCACGCTTTGCATCCCATGCCTTAAAACCTAGCGCTTGTTTGGGAACTAAGCTACCACGGAGACCGGCCCGGCCTCACCTCCGTCACGGTTGCTGCCGAGCTGCTGCCCGTGAAGCGCTCAGGCTCCTAGGACCGGTTCCCCGGCTTCGGTTCGCAGTTCGCGCGCCGTGCCGAAGAGCTCCCCGAGGGCGTGAGCCCGCTTGAAGATCAGGTGCGCGTCGTGCTCCCAGGTGATCGCGATACCGCCGTGCAGCTGGATCGTCTCGGCGGCGATCGTCTCCAGCGCCTGCGAGCAGGTGATCTTGGCGAGCGCAGCCAGCGCGAGGCGATCCGCGGCCCCGTTCGCGAGTGCCGTGGCGGCGGCTCGCGTGGTCGTTCGGGCGATCTCCGCCTGCACATGCATGTCCGCGAGGCGGTGCTTGATCGCCTGGAACGAACCGATCGTGCGCCCGAACTGCACGCGCTGCTTCGCGTACTCGACGGTCATGTCGAGCGCGCGCGAGGCGGTGCCCGCCTGGACCGCGGACACGGCAGTGAGCGCAAACGCGCGAGTGGTTTCGAGCACGTCGCCGTTGCTCTCTCCGAGAGGCCGGACGAGGGTCCCGTCGAAGGCGAGGCTCGCCACCCGCAGCGTGAGATCCATCGTCGGCGTCGCGGTGCGGGTCACCGTCGCAGGGTCGATGACTTCGAACAGCCGGGGACCGGTGGACGTCCGTGCGATGACGAGCAGGACGTCGGCTGCGGCCCCTTCGAGAACGAAGGGTGTGCTCCCGGTCAGGGTCCAGGCGTCGCCCCGCGAGGCCTGGATGGCGACACCTCCGGGGTTCCAGCGCCCGTCAGGTGCAGCCCACGCCAGGGCCGCCAGCGACTCGCCCGCGGCGATGGCCGGCAGCAGGCGTTCCGCGGCATCCGCATCGCCGGAGGCGAGGATCGCCTGCGCGGCGATCCCGATCGAGCCCAGGTACGGTGACGGCGCGAGCGCATATCCGAGCTCTTCGAGCGTAACCTGGCTCTCCATGAGCGTGAAGCCCGCGCCCCCGAACTCCTCAGGGATCGCCAGCGAGGCGACGCCGATCTCCTCGCACAGGAAGGACCACAGCCTCGCGTCGAAGCCCTCCGCGGACTCCACGGCACGACGGATCGCAGCGCTGTCGGACCGTTGCGCCAGAATCGTGCGCAGCATGCTCACGAGTTCGAGCTGTTCTTCGGTGAGGTCGAGGGTCATGGCGTCACTTCTCGTTCAGGCGGCGTAGTCAGGCAGTATCGCACGGGCGACGCGTGCGCGGTGGTGACCCGTCGTCCCCCACACGGCCGGCAGCGCGGTCGCGAAGCCGAGCCAGATGCGCAGCGGGTGCTCCGAGGTGTAGCCGATCGCACCGTGCACCTGCAGTGAGGCTCGTGCGGCGAGGGCTGCGACACCGGAAGCGGCGACCTTGGCGGCAGAGACGGCGCGCTCCCCGGTCTCCGTGCCGAGTTCCCTGGTCGCGTTCCAGACGAGAGGGCGGGCGAAGGTCAGCGCGATGCGCACATCGGCCAGCTGGTGCTTGAGCGCCTGGAACTCGCCGATCGCGCGCCCGAACTGCTCGCGGACCTTCGCATAGGAGACGGCCTCGTCCAGGAGCCGCTCGCCGGCGCCGATCAGCATGGCCGCGGCCGCCAAGGACGCCTCGTCGGATGCCGCGGCCAGCGCGGTCGCATCCAGGCTCTGCGCCGGGCCCTCCGGGGCGAGGAAGGCGAGCCGGCGGGTCGGAGCCAGGGATCCGGTCTCCTCGCGGACGATCGCGCGGTGCAGTCCGCCGGCCCGGACATGGAACAGGTGGGCGGCGACGGCGGCGTCCAGGGCTGCGGGGACCGAACCGTCAATGCTGACCGTGGCGATCTCACCAGCGACGATGGCGTCGCGGGTGGCCTCGTCCACGAGCGCGGGCAGGAACGCAATCGACTCGATGTAGGGTCCAGGCGCCCCGTGGTACCCGAGACGCTCGAACACGATGGCGAGGTCGCTCAGCGACCCGCCGAAACCGCCTTGGGTCTCGGGCACGCGCAACGCCGTCAGCCCCAGCTCGGCGAACTGCGCCCACAGGGCCAGGCCGGCATCCGGTTCTCCGGCCGCCCACTGCTGGGCGATGTCGGACCCGCCGTGCCCCTCGACGATCTCGTCGATGGTCTCGGCGAAGACGGCCTGCTCTTCGCTGGGGAGGAACCTCATCATGCCCGCCTTCCGTCTCCGCCGCGGGGAAGACCGAGGATCCGCTCCGCGATGATGTTGCGCTGGATCTCGTTCGTGCCGGCGTAGATGGGGCCGGACAGGGAGAAGAGGTAGTCCTCCGCCCAGCGGCCGCCGCGCTCGGCGCCGGGGCCGCGCAGCTCGGCCAGAGGTCCGAGGATGCGCAGCGCGGTCTCGTGGATGTCGACGTCGAGCTGAGACCAGAAGACCTTGTTCATGCTGCCCTCTGCGCCGACCGCGCCTCCTTCGAGGACGGTGCTGACGGTCTGCCATGTGTACAGGCGGTAGGCCTCCGCGCCGATCCAGGCGTCGACGACGGCATCCGCCTCATCGACCTCGGGATGGGTCGACTGCAGCTCGATGAGGCGATCGGTCGCGGCGAGGAAGCGGCCCGGGGCGCGCAGCGAGAGACCGCGCTCGTTGCCAGCGGTGCTCATCGCCACGCGCCAGCCGTCGCCGGGGGCGCCGAGCACGTCGGCGTCGGGGACGAAGACGTCGTCGAAGAAGATCTCGGCGAATCCGGTCGTGCCGTCCAGCTGCGCGATCGGGCGGACGGTGATGCCCTCGGCGTCGAGGGGGAAGAGGAAGTAGGTCAGGCCCCGGTGGCGTTCCGCCGCGGGGTCGGAGCGGAACAGCCCGAATCCGCGATCGGCCCACACGGCGCGCGAGCTCCAGATCTTCTGGCCGTTCAGGATCCATCCGCCGCGGGCTTCGTCGCGGCGGGCGGTGCTGCGGATCGCGGCGAGGTCGCTGCCGGCTCCGGGCTCGGACCAGGCCTGCGCCCAGATGAGCGAGCCGTCGGTCATGGGGCCCAGGTACCGCTCGTGCTGCTCGGGGGTGCCGTGCTCGAAGAGGATCGGCGCGAGCAGGGAGATGCCGTTCTGCGCGACGCGTGTCGGGGCGCCGGCGCGGTAGTACTCCTCCTCGAAGAGCACCCACTCGACCAGGCCGACGTCGCGTCCGCCGTACTGCTCCGGCCAGGCGACGACCGACCAGCGGCCGGAGGCGAGGGTCGCCTCCCACTCGCGGTGGGCGGCGAATCCCTCCTCGGTGTCCATCGAGGGCAGCGGCTCCGCCGGGACGTGCGCGTCGAGCCAGGCACGCGCCTCGGCGGCGAAGGCCTCCTGCTCGGGAGTCAGGTCGAGGTTCACTTCTTCTCCTCGTCGCGGATCTTCTTCACGTCGACGCCGGCCAGGGAGTCGCCCTGGACCTCGGCGTTGTGGGCGTGGGCGGCGTGGTGCAGGCCGAACACCGAGTCCATCCCGGCGCGCAGGCCCTGCAGGTCCTCGGCCTGGTTGACCGCCTTCTTCGTCAGCGCCAGGCCCAGGCGCGGCATCCGCGCGATGCGCTCGGCGATCCGGAGAGTGTGCTCCTCGAGCTCCGCGCGCGGCACCACGTGGTTGACCATGCCGAGCTCCTGGGCGCGGGCCGCCGGCATCCGGTCTCCGGTGTAGAGCCATTCCTTCGCGGCGCGGGGATTCGTCACCCACGGATGCGAGAAGAACTCCACGCCGGGGATGCCCATCATCACGACGGGATCCTGGAAGAAGGCGTCGTCGGAGGCGACGATGAAGTCGCACGACCAGGCGAGCATGAGGCCTCCCGCGATGCAGGCGCCCTGCACCATGGCGATCGTGGGCTTGGGGATCTCGCGCCAGCGACGGCACATGCCCAGGTACACCTCGGACTCGCGGGCGAAGCGGGAGTCGACGCCCGCCGCGCCGACGTGGTCCCACCAGATCACGGCCTTGCGCTCGAAGCTCTCGTGGACGTCGCGCTCGGGGGTGCCGATGTCGTGTCCCGCGCAGAAGTGGTCGCCGTTGCCGGCCAGGACGATCGCCTTGACCTCGTCGTCGTCGACGGCGCGGGTGAAGGCGGCGTCGAGCGCGTAGGTGACCTTGGAGTTCTGCGCGTTGCGGTACTGCGGGCGGTTCAGGCGGATAATCGCCGTAGGCCCGCGCACCTCATAGGTGACCACTTCGCTGCCGGTGTCGGTCATCGCGGGTTCCTCTCTGAACGGCGAGCTGCAATACTTGACCAAACAATTGCTTGGTTTCCTTGATACTATACGTGAAGAGGTGCCCTGTTGGCCACGATCTCGACGAGGAGGACACATGGATGTGACGCAGCATGAGGCCGACGAGCGGTTCCGCGCGGAGATCCGCGGCTGGCTCGAGGAGAACCTCGTCGGGCGCTTCGCCGAGCTGCGCGGACGCGGGGGCTCGGGGCGCGAGCACGAGGACTTCGAGGGCCGGCTCGAGTGGAACCGGCGCATGGCGGCCGCCGGCTGGAGCTGCGTCGCCTGGCCGGAGGAGTACGGCGGGCGTGGGCTCAGCATCGCCCAGCAGGTGATCTTCCACGAGGAGTATGCGCGCGCCGATGCGCCCGCCCGCGTCAACCATCTCGGGGAGGAGCTGCTCGGACCGACCCTGATCGCGCACGGCACCCCCGAGCAGAGGGCGCGCTTCCTGCCGAAGATCGTCGCGGTCGAGGAGCTCTGGTGCCAGGGGTACTCCGAGCCGGGAGCGGGCTCCGATCTCGCCGCCGTCTCGACGAAGGCCGCGCTCGAAGGCTCCGAGTGGGTCGTCAACGGCCAGAAGGTGTGGACCTCGCTCGCTCAGCACGCCGACTGGTGCTTCGTCATCGCCCGCACGACGCCGGGCTCGAGTCGCCACAAGGGGCTGTCCTACCTCCTCGTCCCGATGGATCAGCCCGGCGTGGAGGTGCGCCCCATCCTGCAGCTGACCGCCACGAGCGAGTTCAACGAGGTCTTCTTCGACGACGCCCGGACGGACGCCGACCTCGTCGTCGGCGGCGAGGGCGACGGCTTCTCGGTCGCCATGGCGACACTGGGCTTCGAGCGCGGCGTCTCCACGCTCGCCCAGCAGATCGCCTTCCGCCGCGAGCTCGACACCGTGATCGAGACCGCTCGCCGCACCGGAGCGATCGAGGACCCGATCCTGCGCGACCGGCTCGTCGACGCGCACATGGGGCTCGAGGTCATCCGCCAGCACGCCCTCCGCCATCTCGGCGGGGAGCAGGGGCATGAGGCATCGGTCACCAAGCTCCTCTGGTCGCAGTGGCACCGCTCGCTGGGCGAGCTGGCCATGGCCGTCTGCGGCCCCGAGGGGCTGCTCCTGGCCGAGCCGCCCTACGGGCTGGACGACCTGCAGACCCTGTTCCTGTTCAGCCGGGCCGACACGATCTACGGCGGCTCCGACGAGATCCAGCGCAACGTCATCGCCGAGCGCATCCTCGGCCTACCCAGGGAGGCACGCCCATGAGCGCACGCACCGCACCCGACTATGTCCCCGGCCATGGCCTGCTCAGCGGCAAGCGTCTCGTCATCACGGCGGCCGCCGGCGCCGGCATCGGCTCGGCCACGGTCCTGAGATGTCTGGAGGAGGGCGCCGCATCCGTCGTCCTGGGCGACACGCACGCCGGCCGTCTCGCCGAGGCCGAGAAGCAGCTCGGCGAGCGCTTCGGGGCGGAGCGGGTCCGCGCGGTCGTCTGCGACGTCACCCGGGAGGAGCAGATCACCGAGCTCCTGGACGCCGCCGAGGAGCTCGGGCCCATCGACGTCATGATCAACAACGCCGGACTCGGCGGATCGACGCCGATCCTGGAGATGACCGACGAGGAGTGGTCGCGGGTGCTCGACATCACCCTCACCGGCACCTTCCGCTGCATCCGCGCGGTCGGCAGGCGCATGGTCACGGCCGGAACCTCGGGCGTCATCGTCAACAACGCCTCGGTCATCGGCTGGCGCGCGCAGGCCGAGCAGGCGCACTACGCCGCCGCGAAGGCCGGCGTCATGGCTCTCACCCGCAGCGCCGCCATGGATCTCGCCGCCCACGGCATCCGCGTCAATGCGGTCTCGCCGAGTCTTGCCATGCACCCCTTCCTGGAGAAGGTGACCACGCCCGAGCTGCTGGAGCAGCTCAAGGCCCGGGAGGCCTTCGGCCGCGGCGCCGAGCCCTGGGAGGTCGCCAATGTGATGGTGTTCCTCGCCAGTGCCTATTCCTCGTACATGACCGGAGAAGTCGTCTCCGTCAGCAGCCAGCACGCCTGATCGAACAGGAGACACCGATGACCACGGCCTACATCGTCGACGCGGTCCGCAGCCCCGTCGGAAAGCGCGGCGGCTCCCTCGCCGGGATTCACTCCGCCGACCTCGGCGCCCACTCGATCCGCGCCCTCGTCGAGCGCACCGGAATCGACCCCGGGGCCGTCGACGACGTCATCCTCGGCTGCACCGATACGCTCGGCTCGCAGGCCGGGAACATCGCCCGCACCGCCTGGCTCGTCGCCGGGTACCCCGAGCACGTGCCGGGCGTCACGGTCGACCGCCAGTGCGGTTCCAGCCAGCAGGCGGTGCACTTCGCCGCCCAGGCCGTCATGAGCGGCACGGCGGACCTCGTGATCGCCGGCGGCGTGCAGAACATGTCGGCGATCCCGATCTCGGCGGCGATGGCCGCGGGAGCCGAGTACGGCTTCACGACGCCCTTCGCCGAGTCGCCCGGCTGGGTCGCCCGCTACGGCGAGCAGGAGGTCTCGCAGTTCCGGGCCGCCGAGATGATCGCCGAGCACTGGGATCTCTCTCGCGAGCAGATGGAGCAGTTCGCGCTCGAGAGCCATCGTCGCGCGATCGCCGCGACCGACGAGGGGCGCTTCGCGAACGAGATCGCGCCGCTCGCCGGCCTGAACGCCGACGAGGGCCCCCGCAGGGACACGTCGCTGGAGAAGATGGCCGGACTTCCCCTCCTCGTCGAGGGCGGCCGGGTGACCGCGGCGGTCGCCTCGCAGATCTCCGACGCCTCCAGCGGCGTGCTCGTCGCCTCGGAGAAGGCCGTCGCCGAGCACGGCCTCACCCCGCGGGCGCGGGTGCACCATCTCTCGGTGCGCGCCGCGGATCCCGTGTGGATGCTGACCGCTCCCATCCCGGCGACCCACCATGCTCTCGAGCGCGCCGGGATGACGATCGACGACATCGACCTGTTCGAGGTCAACGAGGCCTTCGCCTCGGTCGTGCTGGCCTGGATGAAGGAGACCGGCGCCTCCCACGACCGCGTCAACGTCAACGGCGGCGGCATCGCACTCGGCCACCCGATCGGCGCGACCGGCACCCGCCTGATGACGACGCTCCTGAGCGAGCTCGAGCGCACGGGCGGCCGCTACGGCCTGCAGACCATGTGCGAGGGCGGCGGCGTCGCGAACGTCACGATCATCGAGCGCCTCTGACAGCGTCTCCCCCCCTCCCGGGTCACGATCTCAAACGATGATCTGTGCGGCGGCGACCTTCAGCTGCTCCGCGGCATCCCGCACGACGCGGTCGACGAGCTCCTCGCAGCTGGGCAGGTCGTCGATGAGTCCTACGACCTGGCCCGAGGCGAGCATCCCCGCGCCCGTATCGCCGTCGACGAGTCCCGCCTTCAGCAGCATGGGGGTGTTCGCCGCCTGCGTCATCTGCAGCCAGCTGCGGCCGGAGGACCTCTTCATCGACAGGGCGTCCTTCGCCAGCGACGGCCAGCTCTGCCCCGACATCCTCTTGAACGCCAGCGTGCGCTTCATCGTCGGGAGGAGCCGCCGCACACCGCTGCCCTTCTCCAGGTCGTCGACGAACTCGGTGCGCAGCAGTCGGTGCGGCATCCCATCGGCGCGCGTCGTGACGACCGTGCCATCGAGACCGAACTCGAGATAGCGCCTCTTGATCGCCTCGGGCACGGAGCTGTCGCTGGTGAGGAGGAAGCGCGTGCCCATCCCGACACCGGCCGCGCCGTAGGCGAGAGCGGCGGCAAGACCTCGACCGTCGTGGAAACCGCCGGCGGCGATGACGGGGATGTCGACGGCCGAGACCACCGAGGGCAGCAGGATCGAGGTGGGCACGGCGCCGGTGTGCCCACCGCCCTCGCCGCCCTGGACCATGACGGCGTCGGCGCCCCAGGCGGCGACCTTCTCCGCGTGACGGACGGCGCCCACCGAGGGGATCACGACGATGCCGGCGTCCTTCAGCCGTGCGATGAGCTCGGGGCGGGGCGCGAGGGCGAAGCTGGCGACCTTCACGCCGTGGCGGATGAGCAGATCGATGCGCTCGGCGGCATCGCCGGCATCCGCCCGCAGGTTCACGCCGAAGGGCTTGTCGGTGCGTTCTCTGACCTCGATGATCTGCTGCTCGAGCTCGCCGAGGGTCATCGTCGCCGAGGCGAGCAGTCCCAGAGCACCCGCTTCGGCGCTCGCACTGACCAGACGGGCGCCGGCGACCCAGCCCATGCCCGTCTGGACGACGGGGTGGGCGATGCCGGTCATCCGAGTCAGCGGCGTCGAGATAGTCGGGGGCGTGCTCATGCGGCGGGTACCTCTCGGTCTCGGAGGCGACGCGGATCGATGCGCTCGCGGATCAGGGCGAGCTCGACCTCGGTCGGCAGGCGGGTCTCGGGCACGTCGCCCGGGAGGTGCAGGGGGAAGCCGGTGGCGGCGGTAACGTCGTCGACCGACACACCGGGGTGCGTGCTCACGAGCGCGACGGTGCCTCCGGAGCCGGAGAAGTCCAGCACGGCCAGGTCCGTGACGATGCGGCGGAGGTCCTGGAAGCGGGCGGCACCGGCACGGGCCGGTCCGAGGCCGGTGATCACATCGACGCGCTCGACGAAGACGCGCGGGCTGTGCCGGGCGATCCAGTAGCTGGTGGCGTGGCTGACCGTGTTGGTGGCCGCGGCGCGGGCGCCGAGGAGCTGGCGGGCGGGCCGATCGCGGTCGCCGATCGCCGAGAGGTTCTGGTTGCCATGCCGGTCGATCTGGGCGGCGCCCATGATCACGTGCCTTCGACCGCGGGCGATGAGCTCGAACAGGTCGCGATACGGGAAGGGGGACTGGACCTCGGCGAAGGACTCGTCCACCGCCGGCACGTCGGCGAACATCGTCGCCTCACCGTCGCTCAGGAGCAGCTCCGGGGCATGGGTGAGCTTGGCCAGGCGCGCCCCGATCGAGGGGATCAGGCCGATCGGGCTCGCGAGGATGCGGCCCGCGCCGAGGAACAGGTCGCTGCAGGCCGTGGCGGCGACCTCAGCCCGGGTGGCTCCGGTCATCGCCCCTCCCGGTGGAAGACGTCGACGGCGGAGCGGTACTGCTCGTCGTCGACCAGCAGGAAGCGGGCGGCGAAGGCGTTCCAGGCCTCCTCGGATGCCGCGGCATCCGCGTAGGCGCGCTGCAGGGCCTCGTCGCGCGCCGTGTGCGGCGGGTGCGCGGTGAAGCCGGCGCCGCCGGGCGCCTCGAGGATCCGGCCGGTCAAGGTCGGGTCGAGCACGGTGGTCGTGTGAGGGGCGTCCGCGAAGAGCTCCGCTGTCGGCACCACGCGCTCGACGCTGACGAGGGTCTCGGCCGCGGCTCCGGCGAAGAGATCGTCGAAGAAGAGATCGGGTCCGAGGCAGACGGCGGTGCCGCCGGTGTCGGCCCGGTCCAGATGCACGAGTGCGAGGTCGAGCGGGATCGCCGGCATGGCGACGAGCGTCTCGCCGTCCTCGTAGGGGGAGTCGACGGTGCGGATGCCGGGGTTGCGCGTGACGGCATCCGATCCGAGGCCCGAGCGGGTCGCCTCGAAGGGGAGGCGCCGGGCGGCGGCGCGCAGGCCGGAGACGAGCATGGCCTCGTCGAGCTCGACGCTGCGGATGCGTCCGGCTTGCCGCGCCGCCGCGAAGTGCGGGTCGATCGCGATGGAGTCGAGCGAGACGAAGCCGTGGACGACCGTCGTAGCCTGACCCGTGGCACAGAGGATCCCAACATCGGGGCCACCGAAGCTGACGACCGTGAGGTCCTTCGCCCCTGACCGCACGACCGCACGGACGAGGGCCATGGGCTTGCGCCGCGAGCCCCAGCCGCCGATGCCGATCGTCATTCCGTCGCGGATGAGCTCGGCGGGATCGCCGAGGATGCCGGCCATGCCGATCACGTCTCCAGGTTTTCTCCGCTGGCGACGAACTCGTCGCGATGCTCGTCGGCGACGCCGGCGAGGTTCAGCTCGAAGGTGAATCCCTGCTCGAAGCGGTAGCTGCGGTTGACGTCGATCGGGTCGATGCCGTTGAGGGCCTCCTTGGCGGCGCGGATGACGCGCGGATCCTTCCGGGCGATCTCGTCGGCGAATCCGAGGGCGGCGGCGTCGAGCTCCGCGCGCGGGACGACGGCGCTGACCGAGCCGAACTCCTCGAGGCGCTGGGCGGTGACGGTGCGGCTCGTGTAATACATCGAGCGCAGCATGTGCTGGGGGACCAGGCGGGAGAGGTGCGTGGCGGCGCCGAGCGCGCCCCGGTCGACCTCGGGAACGCCGAAGTAGGCGTCGTCGGAGGCGACGATGACGTCACTGTTGCCGACCAGGCCCACTCCACCGCCGAGGCAGAAGCCGTTCACGGCCGAGATCACCGGGGAGGCGCACTCGTAGATCGCCTTGAAAGCCTCGTAGCAGCCACGGTTGGCGCCGAGGATGCCGGAGAAGCCCTCGATCTGCTGCATCTCCTTGATGTCGACACCGGCGTTGAAGCCGCGCCCCTCGGCGCGCAGGACGACAGCGCGGGTGGCGTCGTCGGCGGAGGCCTCGCGCATGGCCTCCGCCACGGCGAACCACCCGGCGACGGGCAGCGCGTTGACCGGAGGATAATCCATCGTGATGATGCGGACTCCGCTTGGCCGCAGGATGGTTGAAAGCGACATCTTCGACACCTGACCTAACGTTTGCTTGTCACCCTAGCACCTGCTTGGTGCATGCAATAGTCCCACCTCCCCCTTGCCCTAGCAATTGCTTGGTTGGTAGCCTGGCACTGTCATAACCCCGCGTCGCACGACGCAGTCTCGAAGGAGAGTCTGATGAGCGGTATCCTCACCGGTCGCGTCGCGGTCGTCACCGGCGCCGGTCGCGGCCTCGGGCGCGAGCACGCCCTGGAGCTTGCCCGGCAGGGCGCGAGGGTCGTCGTCAACGATCTCGGCACCTCCCTCGACGGCGACGGCGTCTCCGAAGGCCCCGCTCACGAGGTGGTCGAGACCATCCGCGCCCTGGGTGGCGAGGCGGTGGCCAACGGCGCCGACGTCGCCGACTTCGCACAGGCAGAGGCTATGATCGCACAGGCCATCGATGCTTTCGGACGTCTGGACATCCTCGTCAACAACGCCGGATTCGTCCGCGACCGGATGCTGGTCAACGCCGAGGAGGACGAATGGGATGCCGTCCTCCGCGTGCACCTCAAAGGCCATTTCGCCCCGCTGCGGCACGCTGCGGGGCACTGGCGCACCGAGGCCAAAGAGGGGCGGATGCCAGTGGCCCGCGTCATCAACACCTCCTCCGGGGCAGGCCTCCAAGGCAGCATCGGCCAAGCGGCCTACTCCGCGGCCAAGGGAGGCATCGCCTCGCTCACCCTCGTCGCCGCGCAGGAGCTCGCTCGCTACGGCATCGCCGTCAACGCGATCGCCCCTTCGGCGCGCACACGTATGACGGAGGGGCCTTTCGCCGAGGCCATGACCGCTCCCGGGGACGGCTTCGATCGCATGGACCCCGCCAACGTCTCACCCGTCGTCGCCTGGCTCGCCAGTCCTGACTGCGACGTCACCGGTCGCGTGCTCGAGATCGAGGGCGGCACGATCTGCCTCGAAGAGGGCTGGCGACACGGCCCGCGCCGCCAGCTCGACCGCCGCTGGCACGCCGAGGAGGTCGGCCATGCCGTCCGAGCCCTCGTCGCCGAGGGCGCCCGACCCGAGCCGGTGTACGGCGCATGAGCGCCGGCGAGTGGGCCGGGCGAGACCTCGGCGAGCGAACCGTCTCCTACACGCATCGGGATGCGATCCTCTACGCGCTCGCGGTCGGCGCGCGCGCGGACGAACTCGACCTCGTCTTCGAGGAGCGGCTGCGAGTGCTCCCCACCTTCGGGCTCACCCTCGCGCAGTGGGCGCCGGACGTGCTGGCCGGCGCCGGCGCCTTCGACGATCGCGCCATGCACGGTTCCCAGACGCTTCACGTGCACAAGGCACTGCCCCGCGAGGGCGAGCTGCGCCTGGCCGCGCGGGTCGGCGACGTGTGGGACAAAGGCAGCGCCGCCGTCTTCGACGTGATCGTCGAGTGCGAGCAGTTCATCGCGACCTGGTCGCTCTTCGCTCCGGGATTCGGCGGATTCGGCGGAGAACGCGGTCCATCGCGACCGGCCGAGGAGGAGCGCCCCGCACCTGCGGAGGGCATCGTGCAGACCTTCGCCGAGCAGGCGGTCCTCTACCGGCTCACCGGCGACCGTCATCACATCCATGTCGATCCCGACGCCTCCGCACGCATCGGTCAGCCGACACCGATCCTGCACGGCCTGTGCACGCTCGCGACGAGCGCGCTGTCCATCGCGCGACAGGTCGGCGCGCACCCGGCAGAGCTCACCGATCTCGCCGGGCGCTTCTCCGGTCCGGTCATCCCCGGTGATGCGCTCGCGCTGCGCACCTGGGAGGATGGCTCCTTCGATCTGCGTCGTGGCGAGACCGTCGTCATCTCCGAGGGAAAGGCGGTATACGCATGAGCAGCAAGGTACTGGTCGTCGGCGCCACCGGCATGATCGGCAGCCACATCACCGCCGACCTCCTCGCCCGCGGGAACGAGGTCGTCATCCAGTCCCGGCACGAGCCGCAGCCCTACGACCCGGCATCCGTCGCAGGGCTCCCGAGGGTCATCGGCGACTACAGCGCCGAGGACTTCTCCCCACGCCTGCTCGAAGGCTTCGACGCGATCGTGTTCGCCGCCGGCAACGACATCCGCCACGTCGGCGCCGACGAGGAGGACGAGAGCTTCTGGGATCGGATGCAGAGCACGGGCGTCCCGCGCTTCGCCGCGCTCGCGAAGCAGGCCGGGGTCGGCCGCTTCGTGCAGATCGGCAGCTACTACCATCAGCTCCACCCGGAGTGGGCGGAGCGCATCCCCTACGTCGCCGCGCGCAAGAACGCAGATGAGCGGACGCGTGCGCTGACCGACGAGGGGTTCGCCGCGATCACACTGAACCCGCCGTCGATCGTCGGCGCCTCCGGCGGCCGGCCCCTCCGCCACTTCGAGCGGATGATCGCCTGGCTGCGC
This sequence comes from uncultured Microbacterium sp., assembly GCA_964406995.1. GTDB lineage: Bacteria > Actinomycetota > Actinomycetes > Actinomycetales > Microbacteriaceae > Microbacterium. Next base: position 35,639 of record CAYOTY010000002.1, on the reverse strand, counting down.
GGCGAGGCGGGCGAGCCGGAGCCGTTCGCCCCCACCGGCGGCACCAACTACATGTCGGTGCACTCGCTGTCGCAGGCCGTCCAGGGGGCGCTCGATGCCGGAGAGCCCGGTCACACCTATCTCGTCGGCGATCAGAACCTCACCTACCGCGCCTACTTCCAGCTGTTGGCCGAGGTCGCCGGAAGCACGCTCAGCATCGAGGAGCGCGACGAGGAGCATCCCTTCCAGCCCGACCGCTTCATCGTTCAGGGGCGCGGTGCGGTCATCGCCTACGAGCCCGACCCCGCCGAGGTCACCAGGCTCGGCTACGACCGCGACGACGTGCGGCGCGCTCTCGCCGAGATCGTCGCGCGGGTCGACGCACGGCGAGAACGATAAGGAGAACAGATGCTGGTGACGGCCGATCGACTTGCTTTGACCGACCTCGTGCATCGCTATGCAGCGTGCATCGACAGCCTCGATCTGAGCGGGGCGGCAGAACTGTTCACGCATGATGGTGCACTCGTGGTCCCGCGCCCCCCGGAGTCATACGCACCGATCGAAGCCTTCGAGGGGCGCGATGCCATTGAATCCCTGCTCCGTCGCGTCCTGACGCTCGACGGCACCGTGCATGAGATCACCGGCCATGTGATCGACCTCGATCCGACGACCAGCGACCGCGCCTGGGGCCGCACCGCGTGCGTCGCACATCACTTCTTCTCGGCCAAAGACGATCAATGGCACATGCACTACGACGATGAATACGTGCGGACCGCCGGGGGTTGGCGCTTCGCGCGCCGTGCATACACGATCGATTCGATGCGCCTGAGTGACGTGCGACACCCCCGTCCTGCCGAGGGGTGAGCGAACCCGACGGATGCCTCAGCTGCGGAACCAGCGTCTGTGGAGTGCGTAGAGAGGGTCGTCGAGACCGGGACGCTGCGAGAGTCCTTCCCTCGGGGTCGGCGCCTCGGACAAGGGCTCGACGTCGAGGTCCCCGAGCACGAGGTGAGCCTCCGCGATCGCCCAACGGTCATCGCGATACTCGAACAGGTCGACGTATCGGTACATCGATCGCTGCCGCACACCCTTGAAGCCGGCGGGGACGAAAGGCGAAGGCTCGGCGAAGGACTGCACCGCCCAGCCATACGCTTCCGTCGCCGCCTGCGCCCCATCGATCTCCTCCACGAGGAGGTTGCTGAGGTAGTGCGCCGAATGCACGATGCCGACACGACGCGACTGCACGAATCCGATGAACCCGTCGACGTCACCCTGGTAGGCGCCGTGGTCGATCACCGCATCCGGATGATAGACGGTGCGCAGGAGCTCCCAGTCGCACCGGTCGACCGCACGGCAGTAGCGGAGGACGGCGTCGTGGATCTCACTGCGCAACGGTCTGCTCCTGTGCAGTCGGCCGGGCATCATGGGGGTAAAGATGGCAGGACACCTCCACCCCGCTGGGCAGGACTTGCGGCTGCGGCGCCTGAACCTTGCAGATCTCCATGACTTTGGGGCAACGTCCGCTGAAGACACACCCCTGAGGAGGACTGCTCGGGTCCGGTGGCTCACCGCCGAGGCGCTGCCGCTCTTTCGGCAGACTGAGCGACGTCGCAGGCGCCGCAGAGATGAGCGCCCTCGTATACGGGTGCGCCGGTTCGGCGAACACCTTCGCGGTCTCACCGTACTCGACGATCTTGCCCAGATACATCACCGCGACCTCATGGGCGATGTGCTCGACGACACCGAGATCGTGCGAGATGAACAGGTACGACAGGCCAAGTTCGTCTTGAAGATCCTTGAGGAGGTTCAGGATCTGGTTGCGAGTGCTGACGTCCAGAGCGCTGACGGCCTCATCGGCGATGACGACTTCGGGATTCGTGGCCAGTGCCCTCGCGATCGCGATCCTCTGTCGCTGCCCGCCGCTGAACTCATGGGGACGACGACCGAGGAATCGTCGGTTGAGTCCGGAGAGTTCCAGGACCTCCTGGACCCGAGCGCGACGCTCTGCCCTGGCCATCTTGGTGTGAACCCGCAAGGGCTCGGCGATGATCTCGTCGATCACCATCGACGGGTCCAAGGACGAATAAGGATCCTGGAACACCATCTGGGCGTGTCGTCGGATGCGCCGCAACGGCCTCCGCTGCAGTCCCATCAGTTCAGTTCCCAGAAGCCGCACCGACCCTGATGTCGGTTCGACGAGTTTCAGGATCGCCCTCGCAGTCGTCGACTTACCAGAGCCGGACTCCCCCACGAGCGCGAGGGTGCGCCCACGCTCGAGTCGAAGGCTGACTCCATTGACCGCGTGGATCTGCTGTGTCTTGCCGAAGGATCTCTTTCGGAAGCGTACGACGAGGTCGTTCGCCTCCAGGACAACGTCACTCATCTCCACCCTCGCAATTCCAGCTCGTCCACACGCACGCAACGCGCAGCGCGATCAATAGGACTCCTCACTTCGAGAGGCACTGGGGCCTCCCGACAGACATCGAGGGCGTACCGGCAGCGATCCGCGAACCGGCAGCCCAGCGCATAGTCCGTCGCAGACGCCGCATGGCCCGATATGACGTTGAGCCGTCCCTGTTCATCGACCATCTGAGGCATCGCGCTCAGCAGGCCCTCGCTGTAGGGGTGGTGCGGCGTCGCCAGGACATCGTCCCGGCTGCCCTGTTCGACGACTTGCGAGGAATACATCACATGGATGCGGTCCGCCATCTCACCCACCACCGCAAGATCGTGGCTCACGAAGACGAGCGCCATTCCCAGTTCGCGTTGGAGCCTCTTGAAAAGATCGAGGATCTGGGCCTGGATCGTGACGTCGAGTGCCGTCGTCGGCTCATCCGCAAGGAGCACGCTCGGCGAGCAGGCCAGCGCCATCGCGATCATCGCCCGCTGCGCCATACCGCCCGAGAACTCGTGTGGGTGGGCATCGACTCGGATGTCGGCACGGGGGATCCCGACGAGCTTGAGCAGATCGATCGCCCGCGCACGCGCCTGTCGCCGCGTAGCGTTCTCGTGCCTCCTGATCACGGCACTGATCTGATGGCCGATGGTGAAGGCGGGGTTCAGGCTCGCGGACGGCTCCTGGAAGACGACACCGATCTCTTTGCCGCGGACATCCCGCATCTCTGCTTCGCTCAGCGTGGTGAGCTCTCGTCCGTTCAGAGTGACCGATCCACCGACGATCCTGCCGTTGCTGGGCAGCAGTCGAGGAATCGTCATGCAGGTGACCGTCTTGCCGGATCCCGACTCGCCCACCAGGCCGATCGTCTCCCCGACCCCGACCTCGAACGATACGTCGTCCACGACTCGTGCGGGACCTGCGGCCGTGCGGAACTCGACCGCAAGATTCGCTACCCGCAACGTGGGTGCACTCTTGTCAATCATCGACGCGGTTCCCTTCCGAAAGAGTCGCGCAGGCCGTCTCCGAATACGTTGAGTGCGAGCACGGTGAGCGCGATGGCCGATCCCGGCCAGATCATGAGAAGGGGCTGTCGGCCGATGTCACGCGCAGCGGATCCGAGCATGGATCCCCAACTCGCCTCCGGGGGCTGCGCCCCCAGTCCGAGGAAGCTCAGGCTGGCTTCGGCGAGCATCGCGAATCCGACCATGAGCGTGGCCTGCACGATCAGCGGCGGGAGGACGTTCGGGAGGACATGGACACGGATGATTCGGACGATCGGCGTACCGATGCTCCGCGAAGCCTCCAGATAGGTCTCGTTCCGTATCGCCAGAGTCGCTCCTCGGACGATGCGCGCGGTCCGGGGGACGAAGATGATCCCGATCGCGATCATCGCGTTGGTGATGCTCGCTCCGAGTGCGGCGACAACGCCGATGGCCAGAAGGAGCGGGGGGAAGCCCATCATCGCGTCGATCAGGAACATCACGAAGCGATCGACGCGTCCGCCGATGTATCCGGCGAACAGGCCGATCGGTGTACCGATGACAAGTCCGATGCCGACGGCGATGGCTCCCGCAGTCAACGAGAGCCGCGCTGCATAGAGCATGCGCGAATAGACGTCTCGACCGAGCTGGTCAGTACCCAGGAAATGATCCCACGATGGGTTCGCGAGCACGTTGTAGAGATCCTGCTGGTTCGGATCGTGTGTGGAAAGCACATCCGCGAAGATCGCCGCGAAGACGAGGATGGCGAGGTATCCGAGGGCGACCATCGGCGCCCGCTGCTCTCGGAGACGCGTCACGAAGCCTCGACTCGTTCGCTTCACCCGCCGGGTACGCGGCTTCTCGACGACTCGGATGACGGTGCTGTCACCCGGAATGCGGCTGGGCCTCAGCTCCATTGGGTCCTCACCTTCGGGTTGAGAGCGGCGTACGAAAGATCGACGATGAGGTTGATCAGCACGGCGACGATCACCGCACAGAACATGACTCCTTGCACAACCGGCATGTCACGATTGAGCACCGCAGAGATCATCAGCGTTCCTATCCCCGGCAGACTGAAGATCTGCTCGATGAGCACGGCGCCACCGAGAATTCGCGTGAACTGAAGTCCGATCACGGTGAGGACGGGCAGAGCCGCATTCTTGGCCATGTACTTGCTGACGATGGCGCCCGACGAGTGTCCGTGGGCCTTCGCCGTCGTGATGTACGCAAGATCCTTCACCTCGAGCATCGCGCTGCGCACCTGCCGAGCGGTCTCAGCGACGAACGCGGCACCGAGCGCGAGACTCGGCAGGATGAGGTGACGAAGCCACTGGACGGGGTCGTCCCCCAGCGGCACGTACTGCGACGACGGCAGCCAGCGAAGCGTGATCGCGAAGAGCAGTATCAGCAGAAGACCGAGCCAGTAGTTCGGCGTCGCGATGCCGAGTGCGGAGATCATCGTCACCGACCGGTCGACCACGCTGCCGCGAGTGAGAGCGGCGATCACACCGAAGATGACCCCGAACACGGTTCCGATGAGCAGCGCGAGCAATGACAGGGAGAGCGTGACGGGCAGCCGCTCCACGAGCATCGCGGACACCTCGCGGCCGGACATCAGCGAGTTCCCGAGATTGCCTTGGAAGAGGTTCCCCAGCCATGCCAGATACTGAACGAGCACAGGCTGGTCCAGTCCCAGCTGTTCCCGGATCCGGTCGATCTGCTCCGGCGTCGCGTTCGGTCCTGCGATCTCCGCGGCGGCGTCACCCGGAACGGCCAGCATCAACGCGAAGGTCGCCAGTGACACGACCAGGACGATGGGGACGAGCATCGCCAACCGTTTGAGGGTGTATGACAGCAACGTACTTGCTCCAATCAAGCGCTTGTTTTACGGTACTCTGAGGATCGCGCGGAGTCAACGCAGAGGTGCGCAGGACGCGGGTCGGTCAGATCGGGTTCACGACGAGAGACCTGCTTCGCGCCCCTCCCTGAGCGCCGTCCCGATACGACGCGGCGCAAGCGCATCGCCGATGACCCTCACCTCAGTCCCCAGCCTGTCCCAAGGGCCTGCGGAACCCGCACTGCGACGCCCGAATTCACCCACAGCGACAGCACCGGGGAACGTCGTCACGGTGCCGGTGTCCCTCCTCTGGATACGAACACCGGACGCATCGGAATCCAGAACCGTGCTCAGCATCTCGATCCGCACCTGGCGCTCTCTCAACCGACGCAGCAGAGGGGGAACACTCGCCGCCTCGATACCGGTTGCGAAGGCGTGTGCAGGGACGACGAGAACGACTTGATGCCCCCTTTCAGCAAGCAATTCCGCGGCCAGCAGGAGCGGCCAGGAATTCCCTCCCGAACGATCGTGGAGCACGACCGTCGAGGCCGTGATCTCGAGACCGCCGATGACATCGAGCGCGGTCGGGCCTGCGTCATCCGCAGGTCGCATCGCCTTCGCACCTGTGGCGACGATGACGAGATCCGGCGCCAACGCACGCAGAGCGGCTTCGTCCGGCTCCGCGTTGAGCCGGAGCTCGACTTCGCTTCGCTCGATCTCACGCGCCAGGTAGACGAGGAGTCGGCGCAACTCGGCGCGCGATTCCACAGCAGCAGCGTCTCGCACCTGACCGCCGAGCTCGGCGGAGCGCTCGAACAGTGTCACCCGATCGCCCCGCGCGGCTGCGGTCAGTGCGGCTTCCAGTCCCGCTACGCCACCACCCACGACAACGACCCGACGGCTCTCGGCGGGCGCTGCCGGTTTCACGCCCTCTCGGCCTGCCGCAGGGTTGACCATGCAGACGAGGGATCGGCGCCCGCCGATCGAATCCCGACAGTCGTTGGCGTACACGCACGGTCGGATCGTGTCCGACTGACCGGAGAGACCCTTCCGAACCCACTGCGGATCGGCGATGAGAGACCGTGCGAGCCCGATCAGGTCCGCGTCTCCCCGGGCCAGGATCGCCTCGGCCTGCTGGGGATCCGCGATCCGTCCCGTTACGAGCACCGGGGTCGGGGCCACCACCGCGCGTATCGCAGAGGCGTAGGGCACATTCAGTCCGCGAGGGAAGGACATGTCGGGAACGATCCGGTCGTAAGTGGCGAGGCTGCCTGACACGACGGAGATGTAATCGACCTCGTCCGCGAGTTCCCGCGCGATGTCGACAGCGGCCCGCTCGTCGAGCCCGCCCTCGTGACCTTCGTCCCCGGCGAGCCTGACACCGACGACGAACGGCCGTGCGACCCGCCGACGGATCGCCTCGAGAATCTCTCGTACGATGCGGACCCTCCCCTGCAGCGACCCGCCGTACTCGTCGTCACGGGAGTTCGTCGCCGGGGAGAGGAAGGCCTGCAGCAGATAGCCGTGCGCCGCATGCACCTCGACTCCGTCGAATCCGCCGCGCGCGCAGATCTCCGCGGCACGCGCGAAGCCCTCGACGACCTCGGCGATCTCTGGCGGAGTCATGGCATGCGTCGACTCGATCGTGCCTCCGCGGGCGACCTCACCGGGGTACCACGCGGGCATCTGAGACTCATGACCGTCGACCTGACGACCATTGTGGATCAGCTGGCAGACGATCCGACTTCCCTGCTCATGAACGGCATCCGTCGTTCGACGATAGGCTTCGATGTTCCGCTCGTCGTACCCCCAGATCTTGCCCACCCGCGAGAGACTGCTCGGGTGCACGATGACCGGTTCGTGGATGATCAGCCCGACCTCGGCGCGCGCCCGCTCGACGTAGTAGTCGGTGAGTCGCTCGGTCTCCACCTGATCGGCGTAGTGGGTGGAATGGGGTGCCATCGCGACGCGGTTGCGCAGCTCCATGTGCCCGAGCCGGAACTGCGACCCCAGAAGCGGCAGCGTGCTCGGACCCGTCGTCTCGACATCGGTCATGATTCCTCCTTCGTCAGCTCTTCGCGGTAGGGGGAAAGGACCACGAGCGGGATCTTCCGCCCGAAAGTATCCGCTCGCTCCTGATATCGGGCGACGTTCCGCTTTCGGGCCACCACGTATTCGAACAGCTCTTCCCGCTCCGTGCCGGAGGCGATGCGCGCCGTCATAGGGGAGTCCTTGCGACGGACGCGCACCCAGCACAGCGGGTGTGCCCGAAGGTTCGCTACCCAGCCGGGGTTGACCGGTCCGCCGCCCTTCGAGCCGACCACGACGACGCTGTCGCCGTGGCGCAGATACGGGAGGGCAGCCTCGCGCAGTTCTCCCGATCTCGCTCCCACCGTGGTCAGCAGCAGAGTCGGCTGGTACCGAAAGCGACCGGCGAGCGCATACTGCAGCGATACGACCGAGAAGCCCGTCTTGCGCACGAGCCAGCGATCGAAGGCCATCCCCCGCTTTCCACGGACGACGATCAGCCACGAACGACCGAAGGATGAGAAGCGGATGCTCTCACGAGCGGGAGCGTTCATGAGCCGCGCGTCTCTCCACGCAAGGTACTCGGGACGAGAAGAGGAACGAGATCGGTCGCGACGTCCTGGAGCGTATCGAGTGTGCGGAACGCCTCCAGCAGGTCACGCTGATGTTCGGACTCCATCCAGCCGTCCGCGAAGGCCGACAGTTTGGTACCGAGCAGATCCCATGTCACCCGTGTGCTGTCCTCCCAGGGGTCGCCGAGAGCGAAGTCGGTCTCCACGCGTTCGCTGCCCGCGGCCGTGTGCAGCGTCAGAGCGCCTCGGGTGCGGCGGACCTTCTCCCCCGCACCGCTCGTCAGCGTCGCCCGCCATTCCTCGGCGAGGACAGGGTCCTCGGAGACCGTCACCTTCTCGGCCAGGGCTCGGACCTCCGCAGCGGCGAAGGCGTCCGGGCGGTGCCACATCGGCCCCTCCGGGACATCGTGAAGCGCCAGGGCAACCAGAGTCGGCATGTGGAACTGCACGGCGAAGGGGGCGATGTGGTCATCGGCGATGGAAGGCTGAGGCTCACGGAACTGCGAGATGCTGTAGGCCGCCGGGTTGAGAGCCACGTCGATGCCGACGATGTCCTCCGGACGGATCCCTCGTTCCCGGCGCAGCATCCGCACCGCGTCGATCGCCGCATGGCTGAACCGGCATGCCGGATATGGCTTCACGCTCGTCTCGGTGATCCACCACTTGTCACCGAGTCCCGCAGTGATGGCCGAGCGGTCCCCGCCTCTGTATCCTTGCGCCTCGAGGAATCCCGGCGTCGTGTCGAGGCTGTCGCGGTCACCTTCGTAGCCCTCTGCGACCATCATCGACGCCGTCATCCCGGCATGGGCGATCTGGCCGTTGGGTGCGTACTTCAGAGAGTTGAACCGCCTCCGGGAGCGCATGTACCCGTTCTTCGCGGTGGGCGCCAGCCAGGTCGCCAGCCCCATCGCGTCCGCCATCTGGTCGCTGTCCTGGTCCGTCAGCAGCCCCATGGCGACGGCCGCTCCCAGTGCGGCGTAACCGTGCGAGGAGAGCTGCGAGAAACGGAAGCTGTCCCCGTCATACTCCATGAGCGAGGTGCCGAGGTTGAGTCGTGCGTTGATGTCGAAACTGATGGCGGCTGCGCGCAGGAGATCTGCACCGCTCCGGCGCCGCTGCTCTGCGACCGCCAGAGCCGGTCCGAAACTCATGGCGGCGAAATGCGCACCGTTGAAGAAGGTCTCATCGGCATCGAGGAGGTTCATCAGATCGGCATTCGCGTACCCTGCCGACAACACCGAGGAACGCACCGCCGAACCCAGCACCAGCGCCTCCGGCTCACCGCCCATGCGCTGCGCGAGACGCCGAGCCATATCCCCTCGCTCCAGCCCTCCCGTGCAGATGCCGGAAAGCACGGTGTCGCAGAGGACGAGCTTCGTGTATTCGAGGGCGTCCATCGGGATGGATGCCGCCGTGGACTCCGCAGCGAACTGCGCAAGTGTGTCGATCGTGTGGGTCATGTGGGATCCTCTCGCTCTCCGTTCACGGCATGCTGCTCAGGACGAGCGCGCTCGTGGGCACTCCGGCACCCGAAGTCACCAGGACGTTGCGGACACCGCCGGGCTGGTTCACCGAATCCCCGCGGACGAGACGGACGCCCTCCGCGATTCCGTTGACGCCGTGCAGATAGCCTTCGCCCAGCTGCCCGCCATGAGTGTTGGTCGGAAGGGAGCCGTCGAGTTCGAGATGCCCGTCCGAAATGAAGTCCGCCGCTTCCCCGACTCCGCAGAAGCCGAAGTCCTCCAGCTGTGTCAGCACATAGGGGGTGAAGTGATCGTAGAGGATCGCCGCATCCATATCCCGTGGGCGCAGACCGCTCTGCTCCCACAGACGCCGGCCGACCGCCGCGACCTCGGGAAAGTGCGTGATGTCGGGACGGTAGTAGTTCACCATCGTGTGCTGATCAGGACCGATCCCCTGGGATGCGGCGCTGATCACCGCAGCGGGCCGAGCAAGATCGCGCGCTCGATCGACCGACGTGACGATCATCGCCTGTCCGCCGTCGGTCTCCTGGCAGCAGTCCAGGAGCCGCAAAGGCTCCGCGATCCACCGCGACGCCTGATGCTCCTCCAACGTGATCGGACGCTCGAAGAACCACGCCCGCGGATTCGTCGCCGCATGCTTTCGCGACAACACCGATACACGACCGAAATCCTCCGACGTCGCCCCGTACTCATGCATGTACCGCTGAGCGACGATCGCCGTCTGCTGCGCGGGGGTGAGAAGCCCATGGGGATTGACCCATGCCCGATACTCGTTCTCGGTGGTGACCGCGACCTTGTCCGGCGGCGGCCCCTGGCCGAACCGGCGACCGGATCGTTCGTTGAACGCACGGTAGACGAGAACGACTTCCGCAGCGCCGGAGGCGACCGCCATCGCCGCGTGCATGACGCTGGCGCAACCACCCCCGCCTCCGAAGCCCACGCGACTGAAGAACGAGAGCTCCGGTATTCCGAGCGTGCGGGCGAGCATGTTCTCCGGATTCGTCTCCATCGTGAAGGTCGACATGCCGTCCACATCTGCCGCGTCGAGTCCCGCATCCGCCAACGCGGCCAGGGTCGACTCGGCCGCAAGCGCGAGTTCGCTGCGGCCCGACTCCTTGGAGAACTCCGTCGCACCGATTCCGACGATCGCCGCTTGCCCGGCAAAGCCCTCAACCACGATCTCTTCCTTCCTCAGAACGAGCACGGATGGTGGGAAGGGCCACGCCCTCCTCGTCGGAAAACCACTCCACCTGGACGGGAAGGCCGATGCGCACGTCGTCCCTGGGGATGTCGCAGCTCACGACGAGGCGGGTACCCTCCTCCAGCGTGATGAGAGCGACGATGAGGGGATACTCGAATGCCGGATGCTGAGGATGGTGAGACACTGTGTAGCTGTGGATCACGCCCCGTCCGGCCGACTCGACCGCGTCCCACTCGAACGAACGACATGCCGGACAGGCCGGTGACGGCGGATGCCGCAGTGCTCCGCATCCGCCGCACCTCTGAACCAGGAGCCGCCCTTCCCGGGCCGCGCTCCACCAGAACTCGGTGAATTCCAGCACGAAAGGCTTCGGTCGTGCAGAGATTCCGCTCATCGATCTCGTCCTTTCGGCAGCAGCTTCTCTCTGCCATGCCGCTGCAGTTCGGCATCCATCTCGTCCGCCCGCAGATCGTCGAATGGTCGGTACCCGATGCCACGGATCCACTCCCACACCGAATCCGACGTGCGCCACGCCTCCTGGCGCAGCTCTGCACGAGCGACCTTCCCGTTTCCGGTGAGCGGGAGCCCGGAACTCACACGGATGTAGCGGGGAGTCCACTTGGTTCCCAGGTCAGACTGCTGAGCCAGGAAAGCGGCGAACTCCTCCGGATCGAAGGACGCACCCGAGACGAGTTCGAGCGTCGCCATGATCTGATCGCCGGTTCGCACATCGGGAACCGCGTACACGACCGCCTGGCTGATATTCGGATGCCGCTGGAGCAGTCGTTCGATGGGCGCCGCGGCGATGTTCTCCCCGTCGATGCGCATCCAGTCCGCAGTCCGTCCCGCGAAGTAGACGAAGCCGGCCGCGTCCCGATACGCGAGATCGCCGGTCCAGAAGTCCTCCCCGCGAACGCGCTCGGCCATCGCCCCGGGGTTCTTGTAGTAACCCTCGAAAGCCGGACCACCTCCGCGGACGACCATCTGGCCGATGGCCTCACTCAGGTTCAGGGGTCGGCCCCGGTGGTCGAACTCGATCGTCGGGCACTCTTCGAGCGTTGCCTCATCGATGATCGCAAGGGGACGCGGCCCGACGGGAAGCCCCAGAGAACCGCGGGGCGTATCCGGTGTGAGGTTGATCCGCAATCCGCCTTCGCTTGCGCCGTACCCCTCCATGACCTCGCACCCGAAGCGGGCGGAGAATCGCGCGGCATCTGCCGCCGAGGCCTCGGTCCCGTAAGCCAGCTCAAGGCGGTTGTCGATATCCGTCGCCTGTTCTTCCGTGGCGAGAACGTATGCCAGAGCCCTACCCACGTAGTTCCAGTACGTCACGCCGTGACGACGGACGTCGCCGATGAAGCTGGACGCGGAGAACTTCCTCGCCAGCACGACGGTCGCCCCGGATCGGATCGCGGGCGCGAGGTTGGTCATGATCGCGTTCCCATGGAACAGCGGCATGCACAGATAGGTGATGGAGTCCCGAGCGATCCGCATACGATCGGCAAGCGCGTGCGCCAAACCGCCCAGTCGCCCCTGGGAGCAGATCACCGCTTTCGGTGCGCCCGTGGATCCTGAGCTGAACAGGAGCAGGAATGTCGCGCTCGCCTCCGGCAGCTCCGGGTCGCTGACAGGATCCGCGTCGGCCAGCAGTTCACGATATTCTCCCGAGTCGATGTCGAAGATCCGGTCGGAGGGGATAGCGATATCCACCCCGTCGAGAAGCTCCAGGGTTCGCTTCTCCCCGATGAGGATGCTGCAGTCGGAGTGCTGGATGTCCTGGGCGAGCTGAGCTCCACGGCGAGTCGGGTTGACCCCGACGATCACATCGCCGGTGAGGGCGGCCGCACCCAGCCAGAAGACATAGTCGGGGGTGTTCTCCAGGAGCACACCGATGTGCTGGCGGGCGTTCCCCGCACGCCAGCGCTCGAGGAGCCCCGCCCGGACCAGCGAGTGCGCGACGACCTCACGCCAGCTCCAGCTCTCCTCGCCGAATCTGATGCCGCCAGCGTCATCGTTGCGGCGCAACCAGAGGATCTCGGCGAAGGTCTCGGCATCTCCGATGGCGGGATCCATGGTCACGGAGTCGGTCTTCGCGGTGGTCATCGGCTGCTCTCCTGCGGGAACTCGCCCTGCAGCGACCGATCGATCACGTCGTCGCCGCACACCGACCGGGCGAGCTGCTCGAGATCGGCGGCGCGACGGAGATGGTTTCCTCCTTCAACGGGAAGGACCGCCCCTGTCACCCAGGCCGATTCCTTGCCGGCGAGGTAGCGCACCGCCTCGGCGATGTCTCCCACGGTGCCGACGCGCGCCAGCGGCTTCTCCCGCAGGACGGCGGCGCGCTGATCCGGGTCGGTTGCGAGGATCCCGGGTTTGGCGGCATGGGTCGGCACGAGCCCGGGACGCACAGCGTTCACGCGGATATCGTGTCTCCCGCATTCATCGGCGGCGACACGCACAAGTGCTTCGAGTCCTGCTTTCGCGACCGAGTAGGAGCCCATGAAGGGGAAGGAGAAGCCGCCGGCAGTCGACGAGGTGCAGATGATCGACCCTCCTCCGCGCGGAGCCATGGCGGCAACCGAGTGCCGGATCGCAGTGAGCGCGGTGACGACATTGCGCTCGAAGTCGTTCATGAGGATCTGCGGGGTCAACGCCATGAGGGGAGCCATCGTTCCGCCTCCCACCGTGCACACCGTGATCTGCAGATGGCGTTCGTCGGCGGCGGCCACGGCGGCGGCCATATCCTGGTCCGAGGCGGAGTCGCCTACGACCCAACGCACCTCAGGTGCATCCGGTGCCGCTTCCGCGACATGACGAGCGGCTTCCTCCAGTTTGCTCTCGGTGCGGCCGAGCAGCGTGACTGCTGCACCATCCGCTGCCAGCCGAGCCGCGATGGCCGTGCCGAAGCCCCCGCCTCCTCCAGTGATGAGAGCGGCGCTCCCGAGCAGAACTGCATCCATACCTGAATTCCTCGCCTTTCGGTGACAAGCCGGATAAGAGAAACGGGTGGGAGCCATGGAGACCCCCACCCGAATTTCGCGATCTCTCCGCGGGGTCACTCCATGGTCACGTTACGGAACTCCGTGTAGTGGCCGCCGAGGAAGAACTCCAGTCCCTCGACCTTGTCGTTCGTCAGCACCGTCCAGTTCTCGAAGAAGAGACCCGTGAAGAGTGCATCGTCAGCGATCTTCTGCGCAAGATCCTCGAAGGCGGCGCGGAGCTCCGCGTCGCTCTGCGGCTGCTCCAGAGCATCCAGCAGCGCGATCATCTCGTCGTCCGCCACCTTGCCGGCGTTGTAGTAGCCGGTGGGAGAGAACAGCTGCTTCGCGTTGAGGATCGGTGAGAAGGCACCGTAGGGCATGATGGCGCAGTCAATGCTCTTGTCGATGAGCAGAGCCGCGCTCTGCGACTCGACGAGTTTGATGTCCATCGTGATGCCCGCAGTCTCCAGCTGGGCCTTGATGACCTCGGCATACTGCGAGTATGCACCACCGGCTCCGGCAATGATCGCGCAGTCGAACGCCAGCCCGTTGGGATAGCCGGCTTCTGCCAGCAGCTGCTTCGACCTCTCCGGGTCCACCGGGAAGATGTCCTTGCCCAGCTTCTGGCTGAATCCGGGGCTGAGTTCGTTGAACGGCTGCTCGTTCGCATCCGCTTCACCCTGCAGGAGCGCGTCGATCAGCGCCTGCTGGTCCAGCGCGTGGTTGATCGCCTTGCGGACGTTCGCGTTGTCGAACGGCGCGTTCGCACGATTGAAGTCCATGAACCAGTAGTTGATACCGGGCTGAGCGTCGACCTCGAGGCCGGCATCCTTGGCTCCGGCGACGAGCGTCGTGTGGCCGAAGGTCGCGTCGAGTTCATCGACCTTGAACATGTCGAGGCGGCGGAGCTGATCCAGCTGGAAGGGCATCTCGATCGTGGTCGGACCGATGATGTCCGGATCCCAGTATCCGTCGTAGGCCTTGAATGTCGCGCTTCCGTCCGCCGTCCATCGGTCGAGCGTGTACATTCCCGCCCCGACCGGACTCTGCCCAAGATCGCTGTCGAAGGCTGCGGGGCTGATCATCGCTCCTGCCTGGTCGGACAGAATGGCGACCAGAGAGGCCGAGGGTGCCGACAACGAGAGCACGACCTGCGTGTCGTCGACGACATCGACCGAATCGATCACGCTGAGGGGACCCGCCCAGGGGCCTGCACCGTCATCGATGGTCTTCGCACGCTCGATGTTGGCCTTGACCGCATCGGCGTTGAAAGGGGTACCGTCTTGGAACGTGACGTCCTCGCGCAGCGTGAGCGCAAAAGTCGTGGCGTCGGTGAACTCCCATTCGGTGGCCAGCTGCGGAACCAGTTCGCCGGACGCCGTCTGACCGATGAGACGGTCGTAGACGGCGAAGAGCAGCACGTTGGACGCCACACGCCCATCGCGGTGCGGATCCCAGGAACGGATCGGCGGGCCGAAGACGCCGAATCGGAGGGTCTGGTCGATCTGTGCATCGGGACCCGAGGAATTGCCGGTATCTCCCGGCGACTCTGCGGGGCTGCAGGCTGACACCACTGCAGTGACGGTGGCGACTGCGATGACGGTCGCCCAGGCGCGCCGAATGCTGTTTCGGCGGCTCATCTTCTTGTGTGATCGCACTCTCGCAACTCCTTTGTTGGGGTAAGTGATTTTTACTATAACAAGCACTTGCTTGGATAACAAGAGTCCGCGTGATCATGCGGAAATCTGGGGTGCACAGGAGCCTTCTTCATCACACGGATCGCTGCTCGAAGAGGCAGCATCGACGGGTGCGGAGCGCCGCGCCTACGCGACAGGGAAGAGTAGACCCTCTCCCCTTTCCCGTCGTCCGAGATTGCTCAGTTGCCGATCTCCATCGTCACGCGCGTCTCTTGATTCAACCCACGCTCGTTCTCTGCTTTCACATCGATCTCGACCTGCACACGATCTGCTTCGCCCGAAGACCGCACCTCGGCGACGGTACCCGAGAAGGACACCACATCACCTGGATGGTTCTGGTTGCGGAGTGTCAGACGTATCCCGTTCAGCTCCGCCTCCGGCCCCGCCCAGTCCGTCAGGTACCGGTTGAGCAGCCCGGCAGAGCCAAGGATGTTCAGGTAGATGTCCGGCGCACCCGCGGCGACCGCCGCGCGTTGCTCGAAATGGACATCGTTGAAATCCATCGTCGCTGCGGCGAGTGCCGTGATCCGGGTTGCCGTCAGCGGCATCGACCAGGAAGGCAGCGTCGTACCCGGGCGAAGATCATCACCGGTCTGCCGCGGCACCGTCGAGGTCACGACGGGAGCCCCGGTACGGGGCCGCGCAAGAACAGCTTGCTCTCGCGGGGAACTCGCCTCAGAGCCGCCCTCCGGCGCCCACTTGAAGATGCGCATCGTCGCACGACCGACGTTCTCGCCGTCGGTCGTGACGAAGTCGCTGACGATGTCGAAGAAGTGGCCCGCGCCGAGCGCCGTCCGCTTGCGCCCGCTGATCCAGCCCAGATGCTGCACCTGGAGGAGACGATCGCCGGGACGGAGCGGCCGTTTGTAGACGTGATCGTTCTGCACGGCAGCAACCGATGTGTAGCCTGCCTGGTTCAGGGTCTGCGTGACCACGTCCAGGGGCTCGCCCACTTCATGGATCCGCCGGAACCCCGGAAGCGTCCACATGTTCATCGTCGTCGCGGGGGCGATGATCCCGCGCCATCGCGATCCGGCAGCCCAGACCGGATCCTGGTAGGCGGGATTGTCGTCGCCGACGGCATCGCACCAGAGGCCGATCATCGCCTCGTTGACGGGGTACTTTGAGGGCCGTGGAACGCCGGTCCGGCCGACGTATCCCGCCAGTTCGCCCACGCTGGACAGCGCGACATGGCTGCTCCCGCTCATTGCTCATCGTTCCTTTCACGAGCGAGTTCCGCGGCTATCTCCTCCGAGTGCTCACCGATCTCCGGCGACGGAGAGAGGAAGACGTCTCGTGATCGCGACATCCGCGGAGAGACCCGGGGCAGAGGCCCCATCGAGGTCTGCACGATCGAGCCCGCTTCAGCCGCCCGGCCGTCCTCGATCACCTCGGTGACATTCCGGATCGGCTCGACACAGGCGGATGTTCCAGCGAACTCGCGCTCCCACTCCGCGAGATCCCGGCTCGAGATGATCCCGGCGATGCGCGCTTTCAGCTCCGGCCACCGATCTCGATCCCACTGGGGCGCCTCCTCGGGGGAGAGTCCGAGTCCAGCGAGGAAGGCCGAATAGAAAGGGGCCTCGATGGCGCCGACCGAGAGCCAACGCTCGTCTCGCGTGCGATACACGTTGTAGAAGTGCGCTCCGGTGTCCACCATGTTCGTACCGCGGGTGCTGCTCCACCGCCCGGATGCCACAGCGCCGAAGATGAAGCTGCCCAGGCTCATCGCCGACTCGTGGATGCTCCCCATCACCACTTGCCCCTGCCCCGAGCCGGCTCTCTCCAGCAGCGCGCAGACGATCGCATAGGCGAGGTTCTGACCGCCGCCGAAATCTCCGACGAGCATGAGCGGCGGAACCGGCCCCGAGTCGACGGTGCCGATCGCATCCAGCAGTCCGGAGGCAGCGAGATAGTTCACATCGTGTCCGGGATCGTCCACGCGCGACCCCGAATGCCCCCATCCGCTCATCCGCGCGTACACGGCACCCGGGTTCTCTGCGTGCACCTCTTCGGGCCCCAGCCCGAGTCGCTCCATGACCCCCGGCCGGTGACCTTCCATGATGACGTCCGCACGTCTCATCATCGTGAACGCGGCCTGACGCCCCTCGTCCGTCTTGAGGTCGATCGCGATGGAGCGCCGCCCGCGGTTGAGGACGTTCGACCGACTCGAGATCCGTTGATCGTCCGCGGGATCAGGCCTGTCGATCCGGTCGATCCGCGCACCCATCGAGGCGAGCATCAGGCCTGCGTGAGCGACGGGACCGAGCGCCGCGAACTCGACGACGCGAATATGCGCAAGAGGCGCAGGCCGACCGCCGCCGTCAGCCACGGCGTTCGCTCCCGGCTCGAGCCGGTTCACGAATCCACGTGTTCTCAGTGACACCCTGCTCCCGGAGTTGGAACTTCAGGACCCTACCCACCGGGTTCTTCGGCAGCTCCACACGGAACTCGATGTACGTCGGCAGCGCGTACCTGGGGATCTTCCCCTCGCACCACACCGCGAGTTCCTGCTCGGTCAGGGCGCTTCCCGGTTTGAGCACCGCGGTGATCTTGACGTCGTCCTCGCTGAGCTGCGATGCGACCGCGTGGATCGCCGCCTCAGCAATGTCCGGATGCCGCACGACGATCTGCTCCAGTTCATAGCTGGAGATGTTCTCACCGCCTCGACGGAGATAGTCCTTTCCACGATCGACGAAGTACAGATATCCGTCTTCATCGAGACGCCCGTAGTCCCCGGTATGGAACCAGAGGTTCCGGAAGACGCCGAGGGTCTTCTCCGGATCGTTCCAGTACCCGGAGAACATGATCCCGGGCCGACGCGGACGGCACACGATCTCACCGACCTCGCCGATAGGAAGCGGGCGGTCGTGCTCGTCGAAGATGGCCACCTCGAACGAGTTCGTTGCCTGTCCGGATGCTCCGACGCGGTAGGCCTCGGCCGACGACGCCGTGATGAGGGAGGCCTCGGTCATCCCATATGCCCCCGACCCGACGCGCTCCACCCCGAATCGGGATTGCCAGGCCTGAGCCATGTCCGGTGTCACCGGGGATCCGCTCACCGTATGCAGCTGACCACGACAGCGCTCCGAGTACTCGCTTGCCGCGGCGCCGGCGATCATCGGGATCATGGATCCCATCATGGCCGCCGTGGATGCTCCAGATCGCGCGATGTCCTCCCAGAACCGACTCACTGAGAATCGGCGCGACAGACTGATGGATCCACCGACGAGCAGCGCGCCTGTCGTGTGCGCGACGGCGGCGAGGTGGAACAGAGGCATGGCTGTCCACAGAGTCTCTCCCGCTCTCTTGTGCAGGTTCGCGTTCATCTGGCCCGCCATGTTGAAGATATAGCGATCCCCGACGATGCAGGCCTTGGAAGGCCCCGTCGTGCCTGCGGTGTATATGAGGTGGCTCGGGTGATCGCTCACCGACGGCAATCGGAAGGCGGGCGATCCCGACTCGATCAGTTCTGCCAAGGACACCGCTGGTGCGCTGCCGGGCCAGCGCGCCTTCCCCGCGAGCACGACCAATCGGGGACGCAGCCCTACCGCGCTGACGGCTTCGGCGAGGACCTCGACGAACTCGTCTTCGACCATGATCACGACGGGATCGCTGTCGCGCACCTGGTGCTCGAGGATGAGTGACCGGTTGGCTACGTTCAGCGGAACTACGATCGCGCCCGCGATCCGCGCCGCCCACCACGACAGCACCGCGGGGAGGCCGTTGCGCGCCATGACCAGCAGTCGGTCGCCCGGGGTCAGGTCCGCGGCGAGACTGCTGGCGAGTCGCGTCGCATCCCCGAACAGCTCTCCGGCGGTGTACGGAACGTGATCGAAAGATATCGATGTGTCCGCACCGCGGGCCAGCGAGTCCGCGACAAGCGCCGGAAGCGAGACATCCGCCGGCGCATTCTTCTGATCAAGCATTGTTCTCCCTCATCACGGCGTAAGGACGATTCGGCCATAGAACGCCGATTCCTCCATGAGTCTGTGAGCCTCTTCACTCAGCTCCAACGGCAGCACCCGATCGATCACGGGCCGGATACCGGCTTCGTCGTAGGTGCGAAGAGTCGCCCGAATATGTTCTGAGATGACGCCTCTGTCCGGTCGACCGATCCCGAGCACCCGCCACCCACGCGTCATGAGCCGACCGATGTGCAGATCGACGCGATGGCCGCTCGAGACACCGCAGCAGACGAGCACACCGTCATCGCCGAGGGCGGCGAGCGCATCCGGCCAGGCGTGCGCGCCCGTCGTCTCGATGACGGCCGAGACGCTTCCCACTTCGTCGCGGAGCCGGTCCCCCCAGCCCGGGCGATCGTGTCGGACGACGTACGACGCCCCCGCTTCCCGAGCACGCTGCTCTTTCCATTCGGAGCCCACGCTTGCGATGACCTCGGCACCTCGGCTCAGGCACATCTGGACAGCGCAGGAGCCCACACCGCCGCCGGCGGCGGTGACAAGGACGCGATCCGCGGCGGTCACGCCGGCAAGTTCGACGACGGCCGCGTACGCCGTGCGACCTGCCGTGGGCAACGCCGCCGCATCGACGAAATCCCACCCATCGGGGATGGGCACCGTGTGCACCGCGGGCGCGACAGCGAGCTCTGCGTGTGCGCCCCTCCCTGTCGCCACGACCCGATCGCCGACGCGCAGATGGTCGACCTCCGGCCCCACGGCCTCGATGAGACCCGCCATGTCCCTGCCCAGTGGCTCCTCCGCGATATCGCGCATCCCGTGGGAGCCGCGCCGGATGAAGGCATCGACCCGGTCGAGTGCGGCCGCGTGAACCCGGATCAGCACCTCACCCGCCCCGGGGTGATCAGGTTCGGCGACCTCCGCCACCGTGGTGCGACGATCGCCACCGACTGTCTCCACTATCACTGCACGCATAGTCAGTCCTCTCGCTGCTTCCGTGATGCGCTACGCCGCGCCGAGAACCAGACCGCTCGTGGGCACGCCCGTCCCTGCGGTGACGACGACGTTGCGGACCTCTCGAGGCTGGTTGACCGAGGTTCCCCGTACCAGGCGAACCGCCTCGGCGATGCCGTTCATCCCGTGCAGGTACGCCTCCCCGAGCTGCCCGCCATGCGTGTTCACCGGCAGCGAGCCGTCCAGTTCGAGATGGCCCTCGGCGATGAACGCCGATGCCTCTCCGCGGCCGCAGAAGCCGAGCTCCTCCAGCTGCGGAAGCACGAAGGGCGTGAAGTGGTCGTACAGGATCGCCGCATCCATGTCACGAGGGCTCAAGCCGCTCTGCTCCCAGAGCTGCCGAGCGACCACCCCGAGCTCCGGCATTCCCGTGATGCTCTCCCGGTAGTAGGAGGTCATCATGTGCTGGTCCATCGCCTGACCCTGCCCCGCAGCGACGATCTGCACCCCAGCCTGGGGCAGATCCCGTGCGCGTTCCGCCGAGGCGACGACGATGGCTTGTCCGCCGTCGGTCTCCTGGCAGCAGTCCAGGAGCCGCAAAGGCTCCGCGATCCACCGCGACGCCTGATGCTCCTCCAACGTGATCGGACGCTCGAAGAACCACGCCCGCGGATTCGTCGCCGCATGCTTTCGCGACAACACCGACACACGACCGAAATCCTCCGACGTCGCCCCGTACTCATGCATGTAGCGTCGGGCGAACATGGCCACCCACTGCGCAGGAGTGGACAGCCCGAAAGGAGTCATCCAAGAGTAGGCGGCTCGATCGGCACTGGTGTCCATGGGGCGACCGGCCTGACCGAGACCGTAGCGTTCTCCAGAGCGCTCGTTGAAGGCGCGCCAGCATACGACGACGGATGCCAGACCTGCCTCGACCGCCGCCGCCGCGTGTGCCACGGTGCCGCACGCGGCACCGCCGCCGTGACCGACCCTGGAGAAGAACGTGAGGTCGCCGATGCCGGTGTTGCGCGCGACGTGGTTCTCTGAACTGGACTCGGCTGTGAACGTGACCATCCCGTCCACCTCGGACGGCGCGATACCGGCGTCCTGCAGCGCTGCCTGCACGGCTTCGCAGGCGAGCTGCAGCTCACTGCGGCCGGATTCCTTGGAGAACTCCGTGGCGCCGATCCCCACGATCGCGCTCGCGCGGGACAGACCGCTCATGACCTGCTCCCTCCGATGTCGTTTCCGAGGTCCACGATGACCGTCCCGGACACATGCACTCCGAGACTGTTCTCCCCCTTCACCTGCACTTCGACTTCGGGCCCTCGAACGGCGGTGACGCTGCCGCTGAGATTCATCGCATCACCGGGATAGTTGGGGGCGCCGAGCCGGATCCTGATCCTGCGGATGATCATTCGGGGTCCGAACACCTCGCGGACGTACCGTTCGACGAGTCCGTTGCTGGTGAGAATGTTCATGAAGATGTCCTTGGAGCCGCGCGCCACCGCCAGTTCCGGATCATGATGAACGTCCTGGAAGTCCCGACTCGCGATCGCCGCGGCGACGATGAAGGTCCGCGTCAAGGGAATCCCCACGGCCGGGAGCTCCTCGCCCGACACAAGAGAGGTGAGATCCAGAGCGCGACCGTTCACACCGGTCATGCGCCCACCTCCTTCGGAAGGCTCTTGCCGAGTTGCTCCAGCGCGCTCTCCTCACCGCCGATGGAGTTGGCGATCTGCTTGCCCCACAGGAAGTGGCGGTGAACCGGATAGTCGACATCGACACCCATCCCGCCGTGCACATGCTGTACACGGTGGACGGTGTCGAGACCAGCATGGGACGACCACCAGGCTGCAACGAGAGCGGCGTGCTCGGCAGCATCCGACTCTGCGTCATCGGTCAGCGCCGTGACCGCCTGCCACATGGCCAGACGCATCGCCTCGATGTCGATCCAGCAGTCGGCGAGCTGATGCTGAACGGCCTGGAAGCTGCCCAGCGGACGCCCGAATTGAACTCGCTCCGAGAGATAGCTGACGGCGTGCGCCAGCGCACCTTCGGTCACGCCGACCTGCATCGCTGCCAGCGCGATCCGGGCGGCAGAGAGCGCTACCCGCAATGCAGGCCCGCCGGGCTCACCGACCGCGGTGGCCTCGACGTCGTCGAAAGTGAGCGTCGCGGAGATCTCCCTCGAGGTGACCGGGATGTCCTGCGCGGTGACTCCTGCGGCACCGTCTCGGACGAGGAAGAGCGCCGGCGAACCAACCGCCTGAGCCGAGACGAGCACGGCGGCCGCACCGTCCATGCCCGGTACGAGCGCCTTCTGCCCGCTCAGACGCCAGATCCCGAAGTCGTCTCGCTCCGCGCGCAGAGCGGGCTCCCTCGGGTCGACGCCGAACTCCTCCAGCGCGACGGTGAGTCGCCTCGAACCGTCGGCACAGCCCTCGAGGAGCCGTGCCGTATCGGCGTCCGCGCCGAACCGTGCCAGCACGTACGCAGCGACGACGTGCGACCACAAGGGGATCGGCGCGACGTGTCGCCCCTGCTCCATGAGCACGACGGACGCGGCTGACAAGCCGAGCTCGGCTCCCCCGTGCTCCTCCGCGAGGAAAGCGCCGAGCAGGCCGGTCTCGGCGAGCGTGCCCCAGAGCTTCTCGTCCCAGCGGCTCTCCGACCTCTCCACATCGCGCACCCGCTCGGTCGTGGCTTCGGACCCGAGGACCTCACGTGCGAGCTCTGCAAGCGCACCGAGCTCTTCATCGAGATCGAACTTCATGGCCTCGCCTCCTCTTCAGACTTTCCGACAGGTCGGAAGGCCGGCAACGTCAGGTCAGGATCGGGTTCGATCCAGACGAGTTCCAGCGACATGCCGATCATCAGTTCCTCCGGATCCACTTCAACGAGGTTGGCGGTCAACCGAATGCCTTCATCGAGTTCCACGAGGCCGATCACAAGTGGATAGTCGAACGCAGGGTGCTGCGGATGGTGCGCCACGACCCAGCTGTAGAGACGGGCACGAGGTGCTGCGTCGACGGTGTCCCATGAGAACGAACCGCACGTGAAACACCCCGGACCAGGTGGATGCCGCAGAGTAGAGCACTCGGCGCACCGTTGGATGACGAGTCGGTGCTCGCGCGCCGCCTCGAACCAGAACTGGTTGTCCCGATTGATCGCCGGGCGCGGGCGCGATGCGCGGGACTCGTCCTGTCTCGCGGCTCGCGGCCGGAATCGCAGTGTGCGCCAACGCTGGGTCGCGACGGTCTCTCCGTCCTGATCGCGGTATGTCTTCAGAGTCGTGATGAAGTGCCCGACGCCGAGGCCGGTCTCCTTCTGAGCGGAGATGTCTTCGACGACCTCGTCGTAACCGACCAGGTCGCCGGGGACGAGTTCACGATGGAACTCGAAATCTGAGTCGGTGGCGACGACCGAGGTGAATCCTTCGGAGTCGAGAACGGCGAGCAGCTCGTCGTACGGGCCGGGATCTGCATCCGGTGGTGCAACGGTTGCCGCGTAGCCCCGCATGACCCACGTCTGTGTCATCGCCGCCGGCGCGACGATCCCGCCACGTCCTGTGGCAATGGCGGCCGCATGATCGAGATGGATTCCGGGCTCGAGGCCCATCGCTTCGACCCAGTGCCGGATCATCGGAACGTTCACTTCGTCCTGCCCTTGCGGACGATCGACGAGGACGGCTCCGATGAATCCACGCAGCCTGTCGGCGAACTGCGCCGTCTCCACTTCTCGCCCCATCATCGTGATCCTCTGGGGAGCCCCAGGGCCTGTGTGGCGATCATGTCGCGAAGGACTTCATTCACTCCTCCGCCGAAGGTGTTGACGATGCTCTGTCTCGTCAACTGCTCGATCTCTCCTTCGAGGACGGCTCCCTCCGTGCCCGGGCGGATCCGCCCGCCCGCGCCGAGAATCTGAGCGAGGCTGCGCTGTACGGCGATGTGGGTCTCGGTCCCGTAGACCTTCACGGCGGCGGCAGTGGGCCCGGAGAGCTTGTCGGCTGCGACCTCGGATGCCATCTTCCAGTTGAGCAGCCGCATGGCGTGCAGTCGTGCGAATGCCTGAGCGAGCTCACGCCGGATCCAGGGCTGATCGAGCTGCCTGTTCTCCTCCGCGAGCTCACGCACCTGCTCCCACAACTGGATCGTACGGCCGCCCAAAGCCGCAAGAGCGACGCGCTCGTGATTGAGCTGGGAGATGATCAGGCGCCAGCCCTCGTTCATCTCACCCACGAGTTCCTGCACGGGCACGCGGATATCGGTGTAGTACGTGGCAGTGACCTGCATGCCACCGACCGTCTGGATCGGGCTCCACGAGAAGCCGGGGTCGTCGCAGGGGACGATGACGATGGATATGCCCCGGTGCTTCGGAGCCTCCGGATCGGTGCGGCAGGCGAGCCACACGTAGTCGGCGGTGTTGCCTCCGGTCGTGAAGATCTTGGCGCCGTTGACGAGGAACTCATCGCCATCGCGAACCGCCCGGGTCTGCACGGCCGCCAGGTCAGTTCCCGCGGACGGCTCGGTGTATCCGATCGCGAAGACGATGTCGCCTGTGAGCATGCCGGGCAGATACTTCTCCTTCTGCTCCTGCGTGCCGTACTGCATCAGCGTGGGGCCGACCGTGTTGATCGTCACGAGCGGAAAGGGGATGCCGGCGCGCTGGATCTCGTCATAGAACACGAACTGCTCTTCGGCAGTCAATCCTCGCCCGCCATACTCTTTCGGCCAGCCGACGCCCAGCCAGCCGTCACGACCGAGCATCTTGACGATCTCACGAAAACGGGGACCACCGGCGCCTTGCTCGGCCGCCTCCCGGCGCTCCTCCGGGGTCAGCAGATGGGAGAAATACGCTCGCAGCTCATGCCGCAGCTGTCGTTGACTCGGTGACTCTCGAAGGTCCATCCGAGCCTCCTTTCCATGGGGACGCTGACTCTGGTGCGGTTAATCTTACAGATGAATATACATCTGTAAAGTTAAATGAAAAACTCATGTCTATCTGTGGAACAATGGCGTGATGGATGCCTACCCTCGCGTTGTGTCGCGCGTGCTTTCCCCCGCGCGGGCCGCTACCCACGAGAAACTCATCGACGCCACGATTCGCCTCGCAACCGACGGGGGCTACGACGCCGTGACGATCCGTGCAGTCGCAGCGGCGGCCGGCACATCCGTGCCGACCGTCTACCAGCACGCCAGCTCGAAGGATCAACTCCTGACCGACGCCCTCCTTCGCCTCGGCGACGACTCGAACGAGCAGCTGCGTGCACGCCCCCCGCACGGAACCCCGGCCCAACGCATCACGGCGGTGTTCGTGCGAGTACTCACGACGGCTGCGGAGAACCCTCAGCTGTACCACGCTCTCTCCCGAGCGTGGGTTGCCAACGCACCGGCCCTCATCAACAGTGGAGGGAACGACGTGTTCCCCTCGGGAAGCGCCGCCTGGATCGGCGAGACTCTGCGAGTCGGCGACACCGGAACCCACTCGGATGCGGCGCTCGAGTCCGCAACGCGCATTCTGAGCTGCCTGTTCCTCGGCGCACTCATCGAGGTCTCCTCGGGACGCGACGTCGACGAGGTCATCGAAATCATGGGCGATGCCGCAGAGCGCCTCCTCCCGAATGCTCCGCAGAGCGACTGACCTCACCTTCTCGGCAGTCACTGAACCCCGCCGTCCGGCGCAGCACCAGGCATCCGAGTCGGTCTGACGAAGACGCCGCAGGATCTGGCTGTCACCTTGCCCTGCGAGCTGATGCTCCCCTCCACGAGGGTTCGCGTCCCCTCTCGCTCCACCAGACGCGCCTCAGCAACCAGCGGAGCATTGATCGGAGTCGGACGCAGATACTCCACCGTGAGCGACTTCGTCACCGCAGGCTCACCCTGAGCCTGCACGAGTACGCCCAGCACGATATCGAAGATCCACGATATGACGCCCCCATGGATCGCGGTCGGCGGACCCTCCAGGAGAGGGTCGGCGACGAAGTCTGCACGCACGCTCCGGCCCTCTGGGTCGAAGGCCATGTCCAGCCTCATGGAGAACGGACTGTACCCACCCATCGGATGGGGGACACCGCGCTCCAACGCCTGCGCCGGCTCCTCGAAGGGCAGGCGGAGAGCACCCCGTCGCACCGCCGAGGGCAGCGAGCCTGTGAGCTCGTCCACACGCATGGTCACCTCGCGCAGCTGCTCCGCATTCATGCCGCTTTCAACCATGGCGAGCATGAACCGACGAGTAGCCGCCACAAGGTCGCGCGTGGCGTCGCGCGTGGCGGGAGTGACCTCCGTCGTCCGCATCAGCATCTCAGCACCTCCGTCATCAGAATAGCCACCAAGCGCTTGTTTGTGAAGCGCGCACAGCACGCCACTTTCGCACTAGAGTGTGCATACCAAGCATTTGCTTGTGAAAGGTGCCGTCATCGTTCCGACCTCTCCGCGTTACCCTCGCCTCCTGACTGCCGTCCTCATGTCGGTATCGGCCAGTGCGGGGTTCGTCGGCAGCCTGGGGATCCCCCTCGTCCCACTCGTTGCGGAGACCTACGGGGCCACGCTTGGGCAGGCGCAATGGATGGCCACGATTTCGTTGCTCATCGGCGCGGTGTCGACCCCGATCCTCGGGCGACTCAGTCATGGACGTGATGGTCGACGCCTGATGTGGATCGCGCTCAGCATTGCCACGCTCGGCGGCTTGCTGTCCACCTTCCACGGTCCGTTCTGGCTTCTCGTCGCCGGCCGCGCACTCCAAGGCGTGGGCATGTCTTTGGCGCCGCTCGCCATCGCCACGGCACGGCTGCTGCTGACCGACGCCGCTTTCATCCGCACTGTCGGCTACCTATCGGTTTCCGCGGTCGCAGGAGCCGGTGCGGCTTTCCCCTTGATGACCTGGATCGCGAGCACCTTCGGCCTGCATGCCGCATTCGCCGCCGGTGCCGTGCTGAGCGGAGCGACCCTCCTCGCGTCCATCTTCGTCATCCCCGCAACGGCAAGCTCCGCCACTCGCCCGACCTCGGTCGACCCGGTCGGAGCCGTACTCCTGTCGACCGCCATCTCGACCTTCCTCCTGCTGATCACACAGCCTCGGCAAGAGCCCGCACGAGCCCTGCTGTTTCTGGCCCTGACCGTGACCGCCTCGATCGTGCTCGTGATCTGGGAACGCCGTCACCCGTCACCCTTCATCGACTTCCAGGCTCACCTGGGGGTATCCCTGCGCGCGGTCAACCTCATGGGCGTCCTCGTCGCAGTCGGCGCGTACGCCGCTCTCGCACTGCTGTCGCTGAGGGTTCAGGCGCCGGCGGACACCGGATACGGTCTTGCGAGCACCGCGTTCATCGCGGGCAGCATGATCGTCCCCTTCGCAGTGTTCAACGTCGTCGGCGGTCGCCTCTTTCCCACCGTCTACAAGAGGTTGGGCGGCCTGCGCACCCTGACTCTCGGTTCGCTGCTGGTCACGCTCGGAACCGCCGCACTGAGCATCCCCTATCCATCATTCCTCTTACTCGGGGCGACGATGGCGGTCGTCGGACTGGGTGCCGGACTCACGTTCTCCGGCACACCTGCCGTGATCTCCGGTCGTGTGACGCCGCAACTCTTGGGGACCGCGCTGTCCGTGAATCTGCTGCTTCGCTACCTCGGGTTCGCCTCGGGAGGCGCGATCGCCATCGCGGTCCTCGAGCTCATGACCCCGCACGGCGACCTCTACCCCGACACGAGTGCATTCATGCTGTCTGCCGTGGTGTGCTCCATCGCCCCCGCCGGCGCGATGCTCTTCTCCTTCGGCGCTCGCCGACACGAGATGTGAGGGCGACGCCTGTCGTACCGCCAGGACGAAGTTGTCAGGAGGATGCGCCGGAGGCTTCGCCGGCCAGCATCATCCAGGTCTCCACGACCGTGTCGGGGTTCAGCGACATCGACTCGATGCCCTGCTCGAGGAGCCAGGCCGCGAGGTCGGGGTGGTCCGAGGGGCCCTGCCCGCAGATGCCGACGTACTTGCCGCGGCGCTGGCACGCCTCGATGGCCATAGACAGCATCTTGCGCACCGCGGGGTCGCGCTCGTCGAAGGTCTCGGCCACCAGCGCCGAGTCGCGATCGAGACCGAGGGTGAGCTGGGTCATGTCGTTGGAGCCGATGGAGAAGCCGTCGAAGTGGTCGAGGAACTCATCGGCCAGGAGAGCGTTGGAGGGCACTTCGCACATCATGACGACCTCGAGGCCGTTCTCGCCGCGGCGCAGTCCGTTCTCGGCGAGGATGTCGATGACCGCACTGCCCTCGGCGACGGTGCGGACGAAGGGGATCATGACCTTCACGTTCGTCAGGCCCATCTCCTCGCGGACGAAGCGGATCGCCTCGCACTCCATGTCGAAGCAGGCGCGGAAATCCCGCGAGATGTAGCGGGAGGCGCCGCGGTACCCGATCATCGGGTTCTCCTCGTGCGGCTCGTAGCGCTCACCGCCGAGGAGGTTCGCGTACTCGTTGGACTTGAAATCGCTCATGCGCACGATCACCGGCTCGGGAGCGAACGCGGCGGCGAGCATCGAGACGCCCTCGGCGAGGCGCTGGACGAAGTAGTCGCGGGGAGAGGCGTACGCGGCGATCCGCTCGGAGATCTGCGCGGCCAGGTCCGCCGGCAGGGTGTCGAGCTCGAGCAG
The DNA here is from genome assembly GCA_964406995.1 of uncultured Microbacterium sp. Lineage (GTDB taxonomy): Bacteria > Actinomycetota > Actinomycetes > Actinomycetales > Microbacteriaceae > Microbacterium. The sequence continues at coordinate 6,964 of CAYOTY010000002.1, read as the reverse complement.
GGCACGCGGGTGGATGCCGATCTGGCGGTTGATGAGGAACTCCAGCCGTGCGAGGCCGATGCCGCGGTGCGGGAGGCGGGAGAAGGAGAAGGCCTGGTCGGGGGTGCCGACGTTCATCATGATCTTCACGGGGATCTCCGGCATCCGGTCCAGTGCCGTCTCCTCCTCGGAGAAGGGGAGCAGTCCCTCGTAGACGAAGCCGTCGTCGCCCTCCGCACAGGAGACGGTGACCTCGCGGCCGTCCTCGAGCACGCTCGTCGCATCGCCCGTGCCGACCACGGCCGGGATGCCCAGCTCGCGCGCGATGATCGCCGCGTGGCAGGTGCGCCCGCCGCGGTTGGTGACGATCGCCGAGGCGCGCTTCATGATCGGCTCCCAGTCGGGATCGGTCATGTCGGCCACCAGCACGTCGCCCGCCTGGAACTGCGCCATCTCGTCGATATCGCGCAGCACGCGCACGGCGCCCTGCCCGATCTTCTGCCCGATCGCGCGTCCCGTCGCGAGCACCTCGCTGCGGCTCTGCAGCACGAAGCGGCGCATGATGTTCGCATCCGAGCGGGAGACCACCGTCTCCGGCCGTGCCTGCAGGATGTAGAGCCTGCCGTCGATGCCGTCCCTCGCCCACTCGATGTCCATCGGGCGGCCGTAGTGCCCCTCGATCGTCATCGCGTGGCGGGCGAGCTCCTCCACCTCGGCATCGCTCAGGCTCAGGAGCCGCTGCTGCGCGGCGGGCACGTCCTCGAACACGGTCGTTCCGCCGACCGCCTGGCTGTCGGTGTACCGCATCGCGATCGCC
>CAYOTY010000002.1:0-6158 GCA_964406995.1 uncultured Microbacterium sp. | reverse complement strand
TCGCCTTCTCGCCGACGGAGCGCTTCAGGATCGCGGGGCGACCTGCCGCGAGCGCCGGCTTGTAGACGTAGAACTCGTCGGGGTTCACCGCGCCCTGCACCACGCCCTCGCCCAGCCCGTAGGCGCTCGTGATGAAGACGGCGTCCTCGAACCCCGACTCGGTGTCGACGGTGAACATGACGCCGCTCGCGCCGATGTCCGAGCGCACCATGCGCTGCACCCCCGCAGAGAGCGCGACGTCGTGGTGGTCGAAGCCGTTGTGCACCCGGTAGGCGATCGCCCGGTCGTTGTAGAGCGAGGAGAAGACGCGGCGGATGGCACCTAGGACGTTGTCGATCCCGGCGATGTTGAGGAACGTCTCCTGCTGACCGGCGAAGGATGCGTCCGGCAGGTCCTCCGCGGTCGCCGAGGAGCGCACCGCCCACGACACCGTCTCGGGCGAGGGGTCGTTCTCCACCAGGCGCGCGTAGGCCGCACGGATGTCGCCCTCGATGTCCGCCGGGAGCGGCTGCTGCTCGATCCAGGCGCGCACCTCCGCGCCGACCCTGGTCAGCTGGGCGACGTCGTCGACGTCGATCGCGTCCACCGCCTCACGGATGCGCGCGGCCAGGCCGTCATGCTCGAGGAAGGCCCGATAGGCGTCCGCGGTCGTCGCGAACCCGCCGGGGACGAGCACTCCCGCGCCGGCGAGGCTCTGGACCATCTCGCCCAGCGAGGCGTTCTTCCCGCCGACCTGACCGAGATCTGACATGCCGACCTCGTCGAACCAAAGGATGTTGCCCATCGTGGAGCCTCTCTTCCGGGTCATGCGCGCAGCTTCATGGTCTGCATGATGACCGCCGACATCTCCTCGACGCTCTTCGTCGCGGAGTTCAGGAACGGTATCCCGCTCCTGCGGTACAGGGATTCGGCGCGGCGCAGCTCGAGCGTGCACTGCTCCAGGCTCGCGTAGCGGGAGCCCGGGCGGCGCTCGTGGCGCACCTGGCTGAGCCGCAGAGGCGTGCTCGTCAGGCCGAAGCAGCGACGGGAGTACTTCGCGATGGCGCGCGGCAGCCCGGCGGCGGGGAAGTCGTCGTCGGTGAGCGGGTAGTTCGCCACCAGCAGCCCGTGCTGCAGCGCGAGATACATCGTGGTGGGCGTCTTCCCGCAGCGCGAGGGGGCGATGATCACGACGTCGGCCTTGTCGATGGCGCGAGAGCTCTGCCCGTCGTCGTGCTCGATCGCGAACTCGATCGCCCGCATCCGGTCGAAGTAGCGCTCGGTGTCGCCGACGCCGTGGTACTGGCCGAGCTGCTCGGAGGCGGTCGTGCCGAGCGCCTCCTCGAGCTCGGTGAGGTGCCCGGCGAGCAGGTCGATCATGACGGCGTTCGATGTGGCGAGAACGTCGCGCAACGAGGCCTGCTTGACGGTGGTGAACACGATGGGCGCGAGCCCGGCGGCGGCGTCGCGGTCGATGTCGCCGACCACGGCTCGGGCTCCCTCGGCCGTGTCGACGAACGGGATCGTGTGACGGCGGAAGCGGAAGCCGGGAAAGTTCACCAGGAGGGCGCTGCCCAGTGTCTCGGCGGTGACACCGGTGCTGTCCGAGACGAAGTAGGCAGCGCGGACACCGATGGCGTCGGTCTCGGGCGCGGTGATCACGCTTTCACGATAATGAAGCTCTCGATACTCCTATGACCAGATCAGGATGAAGGAATTGCGATTCTTTCCCCAAAAGCAAGCCGGTGAGCGGAGTGCGCAGCGCACCGGCTTCAGAGGCGTTCGAGGATCAGCGCGTTGGCCATGCCCCCGCCCTCGCACATCGTCTGCAGGCCGTAGCGGCCGCCGGTGACCTCGAGGTGGTCGATGAGCGTGCCCAGCAGGCGCGTGCCGGAGGATCCCAGTGCATGACCGAGCGCGATGGCACCGCCGCGGGGATTGAGCTTCGCGGGATCGGCTCCCAGCTCCGCGGCCCACGCCAGGGGCACCGAGGCGAAGGCCTCGTTCACCTCGTAGGCGTCGAGGTCGTCGATCCCGAGACCTGCCCGCTCCAGCACCAGACGCGTCGCCGGGATCGGGCCGGTGAGCATCATCAGCGGATCGTCGCCGGCGACCGCGAATGCGCGGAACCGCGCCCTCGGCGTCAGCCCCAGCTCCCGGGCGCGCTCGGCGCTCATCAGCAGCGCCGCCGAGGCGCCGTCGGTCAGGGGCGAGGAGTTGCCGGGCGTGATCCGCCAGTCCAGCTCCGGGAAGCGCGCGGCGAGCTCATCCGTACGGAAGGATGCCGGGAGCCCGGCGAGGCGCTCGGCGGTGGTCCCCTCGCGCACGGTCTCATCGGATGCCGCATCCGGCGCCTCCGGCACGGCCACGACCGTCCGCGCGAAGAACCCCTCCCGCCAGGCCGCCGCCGCGCGGCCGTGCGACTCGCCCGCATAGGCGTCGAGATCCTCGCGCGAGAGACCCCACCGCTGGGCGATGAGCTCGGCGCTGACGCCCTGGTTCACCAGGCCCTCGGGATAGCGCGCGCGAAGACGCGGAGACATCGGCGAGCCGCCCGCGGCCGAGGCTCCCAGCGGCACCCGGCTCATCGACTCGACTCCTCCCACCACGACGATGTCGCAGTCGCCGGCCGCGATGGCCTGCGCGGCGAAGTGCACGGCCTGCTGACTCGACCCGCACTGCCGGTCGATCGTCGTCGCCGGCACCGTCTCGTCGAAGCCCGCCGCCAGCACCGCCTGGCGCGCGATGTTCATGGCCTGATCCCCGACCTGACTGACGCACCCGAGAAGCACATCGTCGATCTGCCTCGACTCCAGGCCGCTGCGTTCGAGGATCGCCTCCAGGACCCCCGCGGCGAGGTCGACCGGATGCACCTCCGAGAGCGCTCCTCCGGGCTTCCCCCGGCCCACCGGCGTGCGGACGACATCGACGAGGACGGCTTCGCTGCTCATCTGACCATTATCGTCCCGGCCCTCGGCGACGGGGCGGGAGGTAAGCTCGGCGAGGTGAGCACCCCGACGATCCCCGACAACCTCCTCGATCTCCTCGAGCGCCCTCTCTACGGCAGCCTGGGCGTCATCCGGCCCGACGGCACCGTGCAGGTGAGTCCGATGTGGTTCGAGCTGATCGACGGCACGCTGCGGTTCACCCATACGAACACGCGCGCCAAGTTCCGGGCGCTGCAGCAGAACCCCTCCATGAGTCTCGCCGTCTTCGATCCGGAGACGCCCATCCACCACATCGAGGTGCGCGGCCGACTCATCGAGGCTCAGCCCGATCCGACCGGCGCCTTCTATCAGCGCCTCGGCCGAAGGTACGGCAACCCCGAGACCCCGGCGCCGCCGGACGCCGCCGAGCGCGTCGTCCTCGTGATGTCGATCGACCGCGTGCTGGGGCGGTAGCCCCTCAGTTCAGCGCGGGGATGACCTCGCGCTCGAACAGCTCGATGCCCGAGCGGTCGTAGGCCGCCTCGGGGAAATAGTGGATCGCGTAGCCGAGGCCGCGGTCGGACATCTCCCGCAGTCGCTCGACGATCTGCTCGGGGGTGCCGACGCCGAGCGCGCGCGGGCTGCGGAAGTTGTGCATGTACTCGCCGATGCGGTCGCCCAGGTGCGGCGCCATGCGGGCTTCCAGAGCGTCGAGGCGCTCTGCGACCTCGGCCTCGGTGGCGCCGATCAGGGTGTTGTAGTTGGTGGAGCGCACGATCGCCTCGAAGTCCGTGCCGACGGTGCGGGTGTGCTCGCGGAGGATCTCGCTCTTGGCGGTGAACTCCTCGGGGGTGCCGGCGAAGTTCGTGTACTGCGCGTACTGCGCGGCGATCCGGAGCGTGACCTTCTCGCCGCCTCCGGCGATCCACAGCGGGATGCCGCCCTCCTGCAGCGGCAGGGGCCGCACGATCGCGCCGTCGACCTGGTACTCGCGTCCGTCCAGCGTCGCGATCCCCTCCGTCCACGCCTGCCGCATGATCTGGACGCCCTCGTCGAGCTGACGCAGGCGCTGCCCGGCTCCCGGGAAGCCGTATCCGTAGGCGCGCCATTCGTGCTCGTACCAGCCGCCGCCGATGCCCATCTCCGTACGTCCGCCGGAGATGACGTCGACGGTCGCGGCCACCTTGGCGAGGTAGGCCGGGTTGCGGTACCCCATGCACGTGCACATCTGGCCGAGGCGGATCCGCGAGGTCGCGGCCGCGAAGGCCGACATGAGGGTCCAGGCCTCGTGGGTGGCCTCCTCGCTCGGGATCGGGGTGGTGTGGAAATGGTCGTAGACCCAGAGCGACTCCCACGGCCCGCGATCGGCTGCCTCCGCGAGGCTCCTCATCGCCTCCCAGTGGTTCGCCGGCTCGATGCCGACCAGATCGAATCGCCAACCCTGGGGTATGAATATTCCGAAGCGCATGCCGGAAGTCTAACCGCGTCTTCCCCCGGCGCCGGTAGGCTCAGGACTCACGCGACCTGACCGCATGACACGCTGGAGGCTCACGCATGACCACGCAGGCTTCGCAGGATCGGATGCCGCTGGGACGGTTCGGGCTCTGGCGCGGCGGTGCGCTCCTCACGCCCGAGATCGCTGCGGCCGCGGAGAGGCTCGGCTACGGCACGGTGTGGATCGGCGGCTCCCCCGCCGCGGAGCTCGCCCTCGCCGAAGACCTCCTCGGGGCCACCGAGCGCATCGTGATCGCCACGGGCATCGTGAACATCTGGACCGCGCCGGCCTCCGAAGTCGCCGCCTCGTTCCACCGCCTCGAGGCCGCACACCCCGGGCGCTTCCTCCTCGGCATCGGGATCGGTCACCGCGAGTCGCAGGGCGATCTCTATCAGAAGCCGTATTCGGCTCTCGTCGAGTACCTCGACGTCCTCGACGCCGAGGGCGTGCCCCCGCACAGACGCATCGTCTCCGCGCTCGGGCCGAAGACGCTCACGCTGGCGGCGCGGCGCTCCGCAGGAACCCACCCCTACATGACGACACCGGCCCACACGCGGTTCGCGCGAGAGATCACCGGACCCGATGCCTTCATCGCGCTCGAGCAGCGTCTCGTGCTCGACGAGGATCCCGATGCCGCCCGCGCCACCGCCCGCAGCTTCCTCTCCCGCTATCTATCGCTGTCGAACTACCGCCGGACCCTGGAATCGCACGGGTTCACCGCCGCCGACCTCGACGACGGCGCGACGGATGCGGCGGTCGACGCCCTGGCGCCCCACGGCAACCCCGCCCGCCTCGCCGCCGCCGTGCGCGCGCAGCTGGACGCGGGCGCGGATCACGTCTGCGTGCAGTTCCTCTCGCCGCGCGAGGACCCGATCGAGCCGCTCACCCGGCTGGCCGAGGCGCTCGGAATCTCGACCTGAAGGCCCCGTCGTGACGGATACCGTCGGAGCGATCAGCGCGCTTCGATGACGCGCAGGGTGCACGCCAGCGCGTCGTCGCTCAGCATCATGGCCACCGACTCGGGGCTGCTCGCATACTTGCGCCGCAGCTCTTCGTCGACTTTCGCCTGCACCTCGTCATCGACCGGCACGTACTCCGTCTCGACCCGACCTCGCGGAAGATCCAGCGCCGCCGTCCGATCGCTTTCGGCGATACGGCCGTCGCCCAGCGCGAAAGCCACGGGCCGGCCCGCACGCACGTGCCGGTACCACCACGCTCGCTCCCCGTAGACCGAGCGAATATAAGGCACCCCGTCGACGACCATCGACCAGATCGGCGTCGCGATCTGCTGCCCGTCTGCTCTCGTGGTGACCACGGCGACGACCTGCGTCTCATCAAGAACCCGTACGATCTCGTCAAAGCTCATACCCGCGACCCTACCCGTGCGAAAGCCCGAGGTCACCCCGCTTGAGCAGGGCGGTCCTCAGCCCGCCGCCTCCTCCGGCCGCTCCAGCACATCGATCGCCGCGGTGTCGGGCACGTATCCCTCGATGTGCCGCTCATCCGGGCCGTTGTACGCCGACAGTGGGCGGATGAGGGCGTTGGATGCCGTCTGCTCCATGATGTGCGCCGTCCACCCCGTCACGCGCGCGGCGATGAACAGAGGCGTGAAGGTGAGGATGTCGAAGCCGATGAGGTCATAGGCCGGACCCGAGGGGTAGTCGAGGTTCGGGTAGATGCCCTTGCGCGAGACGAACTCGCTCTCCAGTGCGTCGTAGAGGGCAAGCCCGTCGGGGCGATCGTAGTGCGCGACCAGG
>CAYOTY010000001.1:0-80730 GCA_964406995.1 uncultured Microbacterium sp. | reverse complement strand
GTCGAGGAGCCGGTCGCCCCCTCGACGGGGATCTGCGCGAAGTAGCCCAGTGAGATGTAGGTCCACGCGTCGCTCGCGAGGTTGTGCAGGATGCCGCCGGCGTGCCGCACGCGATCGTAGAGCTCGACCTGCCAGTCGTGCGGTTCGATCTGCGTGGTGAGCCCGTTGAAGCCGAGCCCGAGCGCCTCGATGTACTCGCGGGCGATGGCGGGCCAGTCGGCATCCGGATCGGCGGCCAGGTGCGCCGACCAGGTGCCGGTCGCGCCCGAGAACTTCGCGAGGTACTCGGATCCCGCGATCTGACCGGCGACGCGCTCAAGGCGCGCGACGAAGACCGCCAGCTCCTTGCCCATCGTGGTGGGGGTGGCCGGCTGCCCGTGCGTGCGCGAGAGCATCGGTGCGTCGGCGTGCTCGGCGGCAAGTTCCCGCAGCCTTGCGATCACGGAGTGCAGGGTCGGCAGCCAGACGCGCTCGATCGCTCGCTTCACGGTGAGCGCGTAGGAGGCGGAGTTGATGTCCTCGCTCGTGCAGGCGAAGTGCGTGAGCTCGGCGATCGCGTCGAGGCCCAGGGCCGAGAGCCGCTCGCGCACGAGGTACTCGACGGCCTTGACATCGTGGCGGGTGGTGGCCTCTTTCGCGGCGAGCCAATGGATCTCGTTCTGCCCGAAGTCGCGGTACAGGCCGCGTAGCTGCTCCTTGACGGGATCCGGAAGTGCCACGGTGCCGAATAGCCCTCGGTCGGTCAGGGCGATGAGCCACTCGACCTCGACCTCGACGCGCGCCCGGTTCAGCCCCGCCTCGGAGAGGTAGTCCGCCAGCGGGGCGACGACGGCGCGATAGCGACCGTCGAGCGGACTCAGCGGCTGCGGGGGGAGAGAGGGCTCTGCGCTCAGGGGTTCCTCCTGATCAGGCGTCGGACAGACGCGACCGGATGGCAGGTTCGAACCGGTCCGAAGTGCTCGGCTCGCCCCTTCGATCATAGCGAGCACGTCTGTTCCTCACTTGCTCTGCACGGTGGACGTGCGCGGGGAGCTTGTTCATCGCGGGCCGATTCGGTCCCCGGAGAATGCGGGACCCGGTCACGATGGGAGCATGTCGCCGTCAACGCTCGTCGAGTTCGCCGTCCCGGATCTGGACATCCGCGCCCGTGCCGGTGCCGCCCTGCGCGCCGCCGATCGTGACCTCGAGGAGTCCCAGCGAGCGCTGGGCCGCATCCTGGTGACGAGCCAGTGGAGCTCGAAAGGCCTGCGGGCGCTGCAGGATGATCTGGGTGTGGCGCGCGGGCTGATCGGCGACTGCCGTCGAGTGCTTGACGAGGTGACGAGGACCATGCATGTCCGATGAGATCGAGATCACTCGCGGCGGTGTGATCGCCGTCGACACGGCGGTGCTGCGCGGCCTGGTGCCGCGCATCTTCGGGATCGCCGAGCAGCTCATGCACTCCGGGCAGCATCTGCGACGTGCGCGGTGCGAACTGGAGGCACTGCCCGATGGCCGCGATCGTCAGTACGTGCTTCTCGTGCTGGAGCGCGAGGTGGCGGCACGAGCGGAGGACGTGCGTGAGGCGGGGCGACGCGCGCTGTTGATGGCAGAGGTCTACGAGATCGTCGAACTCAAGTCGCGACTCGCCTTCGCCGACCCGGATGACCTGCGGGCTCTCGTCGAACTGCGCCGATCGCTGGCCCTATGCGTTCTGCGCTCGCCGGAGAAGGCGGTGCTCGCGGACGAACTGCTGAGCCAGCGCGACGGTGACCGTCGCGCGGCCTTCGAGTCGCAGGCATGGGGTCTGCTCGCCTTCGGCCTGCTCCCGGTGCTGTTCGCGCGGCACCTTCTCGGGAGGTTTGCCGATTTCGTGGCGGCACTGGGGCGCGGCGTATCCCTTGGCGATCTCGGCGGGACGCCCCCCGGCGTAGAAGTGAGCGCGGGGGACACCGTGTCAGCAGAGCCGCCCGAGAGCCTTGCCGATGCGCTTTCGCGCCTTCCGGAAGGTCCTCAGGTGCGGGTGGAGAAGTACGTGATGCCCGACGGTTCGCAGCAGTTCGTGGTGTATGTCGTCGGCACTCAGACGATTGCCGGAGACAACCCATGGAACATGGAGTCGAACCTCTCGCTCTACGTCGCGCAGGAGGCGTCGGCCGCCTACGAGGCGACGCGTCAGGCTCTGATCGCGGCGGGGGCAGGCCCGGGCGATGTCGTGCACGCGATCGCGCACTCCCAGGGCGGGATGATCGCCGGTCATCTGGGTATGGCCGGCGAGTTCGAGGTGCGTTCGGTCATCACCGCCGGGAGCCCCATCGAACCCGTACTGTCCGCTGGGGTGCTCAGCGTCCAGTTGCGGCACAGCGACGACCCCGTCTCGGCGCTTGCGGGTGGCGGGTCGCCGGCCGGCACGGGGTCGGCGGGCAGCTTCGTCGTCGAGCGGAAGGGGGATCGGCTGGACGGGCTGCACGATCTCACGATGCCCGCGCACGGACTCGACCGCTACGTCAAGACGGCCCGGCTCGTCGACAGCTCCTCCGATCCGCGCACGGCGGCTCTTGACGCCCTGTGGGCCGAACTCGGCACCGCGACGCACGTCGAGGCGACCGAGTTCACGGCATCCCTCACGGGATCCTGACCGAGGCGCGGGACGAGATCGAGCCTGTCTTACTTCTTCTGCGGCCGCAGGATCGCGCCGAAGACGGCATTGATGACCGAAATGACCAGAGCCGCGACGATTCCCCAGCCGAAGTGGTGGACCTCGAGTCCCCAGTGGAAGAAGCTTGTCGTGATCCACGCGGTGAGCCAGAGCAGGAACCCGGTCACGACGAAGCTGATGAGCCCGAAGGTCAGGCAGTACAGCGGTGCCGCCACGATCTTGATGATCTTGCCCACGACCGTGTTCACGACCGCGAGGACGGCACCCACCACCAGCAGCGTGAGCACGAACTGCAGCGGCTCGCCCGGGGGGAAGGGCTTGATCTTCACCTGGAGGATCTCGATCAGGCTCACGACCCACAGCGCAAAGGCGTTGATGATGATGCGGATGACGAGTCTCATGGTGCCCCCAGTCTCGCACGCTCAGCGGCCGTAGGCGAGCAAGACAGCCCTGCATCCGTAGACTCGTGGCATGAGCGACATTCCCGTGCGCATCCGTCCCGAGATCGCGAGCCTGCCTGCGTACAAGCAGGGCAAACAGGCGGGAACGGATGCCTTCAAGCTCTCCAGCAACGAGAATCCCTTCGAACCGCTGCCGTCTGTGGTCGCCGCGCTCCTGGCGGGGGCCCCGATCAACCGGTATCCGGATGCCAGCGCTGCCGCCTTGCGCACACGTCTCGCCGAGCGCTACGGAGTGACACCGACCGAGGTCCACGTCGCCGCGGGCAGCGTCTCGATCCTGCAGCAGCTCGTGCTCGCCGCCGCCGGACCCGGCGACGAGGTCGTCTTCGCCTGGCGCTCCTTCGAGGCCTACCCCTGGCTGCCGGTGTCGGCCGGGGCCACCGCCGTCCCGGTTCCGCTGGCGCCCGGCACCCGTCATGACCTGGACGCGATGGCCGCCGCCATCACCGACCGCACGCGCGCGATCCTGCTCTGCACCCCGAACAACCCCACCGGCCCCATCATCACGAGCGCGGAGTTCGCCGCCTTCATCGCGCGCGTCCCCGCCGACTGCCTCGTGCTGCTCGACGAGGCGTACGCCGAGTTCGTGACCGACCCTGCCGCCGTCGACGGCCTCGGCGAACGCGTCTTCGAGTCGCATCCGAACGTCGTGGTCCTGCGCACCTTCTCCAAGGCCTTCGGCCTCGCGGGCCTGCGTGTGGGCTACGCCATCGGCCACGAGCGCATCCTCGACGCCGCCCGCAGCACCGGCATCCCGCTGTCGGTCACGGCCGCCGCTGAGCACGCCGCCCTCGCGAGCCTCGATGTCGAAGACGAGCTGATGGCTCGCGTCGCGGTCATCGTCGAGCGCCGGGGACGACTTCTGGAGGGGCTGCGCGCGCAAGGCTGGGACGTTCCGGACGCCCAGGGCAACTTCGTCTGGCTGCCCACGGGTGCGCACACGGCCGAGGTGGTGACGGCCTTCGAGGCCGCACAGATCGTTGTGCGGCCCTTCCTCGGCGACGGGATCCGTATATCCGTGGGGGAGCATGAATCGGTGGACAAAGTCCTAGGGGTGGCGGAATCCGTTGTACGCACCCTCCAGTCCGATGGCTCTCGGCTCGGATAGCGTGGAGAGGTGACTCCGTCAGAGCCCGCGCTGGTGCGCATCCTCGACGCCGACGGCGGATACGCGCCCACGGCGGCGGCAGAGGAGTACCTGCCGCTGATCGAGGCGCTCACCGACGCCGACCTCGAGCAGTTCTATCGCGATATGGTCGTCATCCGCGCAATCGACACGCAAGCCACGAACCTGCAACGGCAGGGCCAGCTCGCCCTCTGGCCGCCGAGCCGCGGACAAGAGGCCGCGCAGGTCGGCTCGGCTCGGGCATCCAGGTCTCAGGATCACATCTTCCCCTCGTATCGCGAGCACGTGGTCACCCGTATCCGGGGCGTCGACCCGATCGGGATCATCCGGGTCATGCGCGGACTCTCGCACGGCGGCTGGGATCCGACTGACCCGGCGAACGGCAACACGCACATCTACACCCTTGTGCTTGGTTCGCAGACCCTGCATGCGGCCGGCTTCGGGATGAGCCTCGTCTTCGATGGCAGGCAGGGCACGGGGGACCGCGAGAAGGATGAGGCGGTCATCGTCTACTACGGCGACGGCGCGTCCAGCCAGGGCGACGTGCACGAGGCGATGGTGTTCGCCGCGAGCTACAACGCGCCGGTGGTCTTCTTCCTGCAGAACAACCAGTGGGCGATCTCGGTGCCCGTCTCGACGCAGTCGCGGGTGGAGCTCTCCCGCCGCGGCTACGGTTACGGCATCCCGAGCGTGCGTCTGGACGGCAACGACGTGCTCGCGAGCTTCGCGGTGGCGCGTACGCATCTGGATCAGGCTCGCGCGGGGGGCGGGCCTCGCGCGATCGAGGCGGTGACATACCGGCAGGGTGCCCACACCACGAGCGATGATCCGACCAAGTACCGCAGCGGCGAGGAGGAGGCCGAGTGGGCCCGGCGCGATCCGATCGTTCGGATGCGCGCCTTCCTCGAGGGCAAGGGCGCGGCAGCCGCCCTCTTCGTCGACGTCGACGAAGAGGCAGCCGATGCCGCCGAGGACCTCCGTGCGCGCACGATTTCCCTGCCGAATCCGAAACCGGATGCCATGTTCGCGCATGTCTACAGCGAATCGCACCCGGTGATGGACGAGCAGCGCGCCTGGCTCGCCGAGTATGAGGCCTCTTTCGACGGGGGCACCGCATGACCCTGGAGACGATGCCGTTCAGCCGCGCGTTGAACGCGGGGCTGCGCAAGGCCATGGAGGATGACCCGCGCGTGATCCTGATGGGCGAGGACATCGGTCCGCTCGGCGGCGTCTTCCGGATCACCGAGCACTTGCAGCGCGACTTCGGGACGCAGCGCGTCATCGACACCCCGCTCGCCGAATCCGGGATCGTCGGCACCGCCATCGGCCTCGCCATGGGAGGCTACCGTCCGGTGTGCGAGATCCAGTTCGACGGCTTCGTGTTCCCGGCATTCGACCAGATCACGACGCAGCTGGCGAAGCTCACCTCGCGCCATGACGGCAGGGCGTCCTTCCCGGTCGTCATCCGGATCCCCTACGGCGGCCACATCGGTGCCGTCGAGCACCACCAGGAGAGCCCCGAGGCCTACTTCACGCACACCGCGGGCCTGCGGGTCGTCTCGCCCTCGACACCGAACGATGCCTACTGGATGATCCAGGATGCGATCCGCTCGGCCGACCCCGTTGTCTTCCTCGAGCCCAAGAGCCGCTACTGGCAGAAGGGCGAGGTGTCCTTCGACGCGCCCGCGCTCCCGCTGCACGCGAGCCGCGTCGCGCGCGAGGGCAGGGACGTCACCCTCGTCGGCCATGGCGCGATGGTGACCACTCTGCTGCAGGCCGCGGCCCTCGCCGAGACCGAGGGCACGAGTTGTGAGGTCGTGGATCTCCGCTCCCTCTCGCCGGTGGACTACGGGCCGATCCTCGACTCGGTGCGCTCCACCGGGCGCATGGTCTACGCGCAGGAGGCCCCGGGGTTCACGAGTCTGGGCAGTGAGATCGCCGCGACCGTGATGGAGCGCGCCTTCCACACGCTGGAGGCCCCGGTGCTGCGCGTCTCGGGGTTCGACACCCCCTTTCCACCCGCAAAACTCGAATCCGTATACCTTCCCGACCCCGACCGCATCCTCGAGGCCGTCGACCGGGTTCTGGCCTACTGACGCTGACGAGGAGACCCCGATGAGCACCCAGACCTTCCACCTGCCGGATGTCGGCGAAGGGCTGACCGAGGCCGAGATCGTCTCGTGGCGCGTCGCTCCCGGCGACACCGTGGCCGTGAACGACGTGCTCGTCGAGATCGAGACGGCGAAGTCGCTCGTCGAGCTTCCCTCGCCCTACGCCGGACAGGTCGGCGAGCTGCTGGCCGCCGAGGGGGCGACCATCGAGGTCGGCGCACCGATCATCACTATCGTCGCGGAGGGTGAGGAGCAGCCGGATGCCACGGCCGCGTCCGCGCCCGCCGAGGAGGCGAGCGGATCGGTGCTCGTCGGCTACGGCTCGGGCGGCGGTGCCACTTCGCGCCGACGCAAGGTGCCGCAGCATCCGGTGCGCGCCTCGGTCGGCGTGATCGCCAAGCCTCCGATCCGCAAGCTCGCTCGTGATCTGGGCGTCGATCTCGCGCAGGTGACGCCTACGGGCGCGGATGGCGAGGTCACCCGTGATGACGTCGTGAACCACGCCTCGCAGGAGAGCGTCTTCCGCAACGTCCAGACCCCCGAGTGGGGCGACGTGCGCGAGGAGACCGTTCCGGCCCGCCCGGCCCAGCCCGTGGGCCTCGCCCGGGGGCTCACGCTGGCCGACCCCGCGCGCTCGGAGTCGATCCCGGTCAAGGGCGTGCGCAAGGCCATGGCCTCGGGGATGGTGCAGAGCGCCTACTCGGCTCCGCACGTGACCGTCTGGAAGGACGTCGACGCGACCCGCACCATGGAGCTCGTGCGGCGGCTGAAGACCTCGCCCGGTTTCGCCGACGTGAAGGTGTCGCCGCTGCTCGTGATGGCTCGCGCGGTGATCTGGGCCGTGCGGCGCACGCCCCTGGTGAATGCGGCATGGATCGACACCGACGCCGGTGCCGAGATCTCGGTGCGCCACTACGTCAACCTCGGGATCGCCGCGGCGACCCCGCGTGGCCTGCTCGTCCCGAACATCAAGGATGCGCAGAACCTCTCTATGCGCGAGCTCGCCACGGCACTGCAGAACCTCACCCTCACCGCGCGCGAGGGAAAGACCACCCCGGCCGACCAGCAGGGCGGCACCATCACGATCACGAACATCGGCGTGTTCGGGATGGATGCGGGAACCCCCATCATCAACCCCGGCGAAGCCGGCATCGTGGCCCTCGGCACGATCAGCCAGAAGCCCTGGGTCGTCGACGGCGAGGTGCGCCCACGCTGGGTGACGACAGTGGCGGGATCCTTCGACCACCGCGTGGTCGACGGCGACGGAATGTCGCGCTTCATCGCCGACGTCGCGGCGATCCTCGAGGAGCCCGCGCTGCTCGTGGACTGAGCCCGGCACGCGCAGGCAGGCGCGGCTCCCCCCACCTACGAATGCACGAGTCCGACACGAATGCACGACGGAATCGGCCGATATCTCGTGCATCTGTGCGGCGATCGTGCATTCGTAGGGAGAGGGGGAGGGTGGGCGCGCGCGGGTGTCGCGGGAGGGGTTAGGCGTTGTATTGAGAATGGTTCTCATTTTCGTGTAGAGTGGGGTGCATGAGACGAACGATCCCCTTCCTCGCCCTCGCCGCCGCATCCGTGCTCGCGCTTGCCGGATGCACCGGGTCACCCCTGCCGCAGCCGACCTACGAACCCGGCGACACCCGCGTACAGGTCGTCGCCTCGACCACCGTCTACGGCTCGCTCGCGGAGCAGATCGGCGGCGACCGGGTCGAGGTCACCTCTATCATCACCTCGGTCACGCAGGATCCGCACTCCTACGAGGCCACCGCGCGCGACCGCCTCGCGGTGAGCAACGCCCAGCTCGTGATCGAGAACGGCGGCGGCTACGACCCCTTCATGCAGCGGCTGCGCGAGGGCTCGGGTGCCCACGTCGTCACGGCCGTGGAGTTCTCGCACGACTACCCGGGGGGCGAGGGTCACGGTCACGACGACCACGACGATGATCACGCGGATGACCACGACCACGATGACGACGATCACGCGGACGATCACGAGGGCCACAACCACATCGAGGGCTTCAACGAGCACGTCTGGTTCGATGTGCACACGATGATCCACGTCGTCGAGGCCATCGCCGAAGAGCTCGGCGAGATCGACCCCGCGGGGGCCGACCAGTTCACCGCTGCCGCCGAGGCCATCACCAGCGATCTGCGCGATCTCGAGGCGCAGACGAAGACGCTCAAGGGCGAGTTCGAAGGCGTCTGGGTGTTCATCACCGAGCCCCTGCCGGGCTACCTCGCCGAGAGTCTGGGGCTGGTCGACATCACGCCTGAAGGCTTCTCGGAGGCCGTCGAGGAGGGAACCGAGGTGCCGCCCCAGACGATGCTGGCCGCGATGCGGGTCTTCACCCGTCCTGTGCAGGCTGAGGTGCTGCTCACCAACGCCCAGACCGGCGGTGCGGAGACGACCGCGGTCGAGAACGCAGCCAAAGAGGCGGGCGTCCCGATCGTGGCCTTCACGGAACTCCTGCCGGAGGGAAAGACGTACGCTGAGTGGATGCAGGATGCGATCACCAGCCTCGCCACCGCACTCCGGTCGTGAGCGCGCCGCCCGCCGCGGGCGCTCCCGTGCTCGACATCCGCGGTGCCGCACTGCATCGCGACGGGCGTGAACTCTGGGCCGGGCTGGACCTGCGCGTCGAGCCCGGAGAGTTCATCGCGGTGCTCGGCCCGAGCGGATCGGGCAAGACCACGCTGCTGCAGGCGATCCTCGGGATGCAGCAGCTCAGCGCCGGGAGCATCCGGCTCTGCGGCGACGCAGGCCCCCCGCACCGGCCGCACCGTGGCGATCGTCGCATCGGCTACATCCCGCAGCAGAAGCCCTTCGCTGCTGAGACGAGCCTGCGCGCGCGAGATGTGGTGGCTCTCGGGCTGCAGGGCGAGCGGTTCGGACTGCCGGTTCCCCGCCGTGGCGACAGCGAGCGGATCGACCAGATCCTCGGCGACGTCGGTGCCGCGCACTACGGCACCCGTGCGGTCGGCGTGCTCAGCGGCGGCGAGCAGCAGCGCCTTCGCGTCGGCCAGGCTCTCGTCCATGACCCGAGTCTGCTGCTGTGCGACGAGCCCCTGTCGAATCTGGACCTCGCCCACCAGATCGCCGTGACCGAGATCATCGACCGTCAGCGTCGCGACCGGGGTGCCGCAGTGGTCTTCGTCACGCACGACATCAACCCCATCCTCGGGCGCGTAGACCGCATCCTGTACATCGCGGGCGGCCGCTTCGTTCTCGGCACCCCCGACGAGGTGCTGCAGACTCGCGTGCTGAGCGAGCTCTACGGGGCACCGGTGTATGTCCTGCGCGCGGGCGAACGACTCGTGGTCGTAGGCGTCCCGGATGCCGAGCACCACCACGGTGAGGGGGCAGCGTGAGCGGCATCCGTCCCCTGATCGACTGGAGCGACGTGTTCTCGTTCCAGGATTACGGCGCGCTCGTGGCGCTGCTGGCGAACTCGATCATCGCTGCGGCCGTGCTCGGCATCGTCGGCGGGCTCGTCGGCGTCTTCGTCATGCAGCGCGATCTGCCCTTCGCCGTGCACGGGGTCAGCGAGCTCTCTTTCGCGGGTGCCGCCGCAGCGCTCCTGTTCGGCGGCAGCATCGTCGCCGGGTCGATCGGGGGGGCGCTCGCTGCGGCCGTGCTCATCGGGATCCTGGGTGCCCGCGCTCGTAGTCGCAACTCGGTCGTCGGCGTGCTGATGCCTTTCGGCCTGGGTCTGGGCATCCTCTTTCTCTCGCTCTACGATGGCCGCAGCGCGAACAAGTTCAGTCTGCTCACCGGCCAGATCGTGTCGGTGTCGACCCCCGACCTCGGCTGGCTGATCGCGATCAGCGTTCTCGTGCTCCTCGGCATCCTGCTGATGTGGAACCCGCTGCGCTTCGCATCCCTCGACCCGATCTCCGCCGAGGCACGCGGGGTTCCCACCCGTAGGGTCGGGCTCGCGTTCATGGTGCTGCTGGGCCTCATCGTCGCGGTGAGCGTGCACATCATCGGAGCGCTGCTGGTCATGGCGCTGCTGGTGACCCCCGCTGCGGCGGCGATGCGCGTCGCCAACGGACCCGTTGCGGTGCCCGTGCTCGCGGCCGTCTTCGGTTTCGTCTCGGCAACGGGCGGGATCCTGCTGGCCCTCGCGGGCACGCTGCCGGTGAGCCCCTACATCACGACGATCTCGTTCCTGATCTACATCGTGTGCTGGCTGATCCAGCGTCGTCGGGGCCGCGTGACCCGCCGCACGGTCTGACAGTCGCGGCCCGCCCAGTGCTCCGGTCTCAGAAAGGGCTGGAAAGGATGCTGACAACAGCCGAAAGTGCGACCGGAGCATCGAGAGAGGCTGGACGGAGGCAAGGGCCCGGCACCCAGGCTCTGCCAAGGGCGGCGGCCTAGACTCGAGGCATGGCTCAGCGCAACACCTGGCAGCGCGAGCGAGTGCGCGAAGCGCTCGCCGATGCGCAGGGGTTCGTGAGCGCGCAGAGCCTGCACGCGACGCTGCGCCACGACGGGACCGGGATCGGGCTTGCGACGGTCTACCGGGCACTCGCGGGCCTGGCCACCGCGGGCGATGCCGACACACTGCAGAGCCCGGAGGGCGAGGCACTGTATCGCGCCTGTATCACCCAAGCGCACCACCACCACCTCATCTGCCGGAGCTGCGGGCTGACGGTCGAGATCGAGGCCTCCGAGGTCGAGGAGTGGGCGCGGCGCACCGCAGCGGCGCACGGCTTCCGCGACGCCCAGCACGTCATCGACATCTTCGGGACCTGCGGGGCCTGTGCGGATGCCGCCGGGGAGGGGACGCCGGCGTGAGCACCACGACCACGTCGCATCATCGCCACCGGCACGACCGCCCCCGCAGGTCGCCCGTCTGGGGCCTCGTGGCGGGCCTTGTCGTGCTCGCCGTGCTGGTAGGCATCGAGCTGTTCGCCCCCTCGCTGTTCGAGGTATCGCTCCCCCACCGGGTTCAGGACGGCTTGACGCTGAGCCTCAGCGTGCTCTTCGAGGCGATGCCGTTCATCGTGCTGGGGGTCCTGCTCTCGATCCTGGTGCAGGTGTGGCTGCCGCCGGATCTCATTCACCGCTGGCTGCCGCGGCGGGCCTGGGCACGGCGCGCGGTGCTGGCGCTGCTCGGGATGCTGATCCCGGTGTGCGAGTGCGGCAACGTGCCCTTCGCGCGCGGTCTCATGATGCGGGGGCTCAACCCCGCCGAGGCGATGACCTTCCTCATGGCTGCGCCCATCGTGAACCCGATCGTCATCGTCACCACCCACGCCGCGTTCGGCTGGGACGCCGGGATCCTCATCGCGCGCCTGGCCGGCGGGTATCTCATCGCCAACCTCATCGGCTGGATCTACAGTCGGCACCCCGACCCCGATGCGCTGCTCACCGAGCGCTTTGTCGCGACCTGCGAGCGGGTCGCGCTGACGCCGGGCACTCCCATGCGCCGCAGCCTCACCCAGTTCCTCATAGAGCTGCGCGCGGTGATGCCCGCGCTCGTGATCGGTTCGGCGCTCGCGGGTGCGGTGCAGGTGCTCATCCCGCGCGATGCGCTGCTCGCGATCGGTTCGAATCCGGTGCTGTCGATCGTCGCGATGATGGCGCTCGCGATGGTCGTCGCGATCTGCTCGAATGTAGACGCCTTCTTCGCGCTGTCCTTCGCCGCGACCTTCTCGCCCGGTGCGATCGTGGCCTTCCTGCTCGTAGGCCCGCTCGTGGACATCAAGATGCTGGCGCTCATGCGCACGACTTTCACCGCTCGCACGCTGGCGGGCGTCGTGGCCGTCGTACTGCTGTCGGCCTTTGCGATCGGGATCGGGGTGAACGTCTTTGTCTGACGCCGCCCTCACTCGCCGATCCCTGGCCACGCGCTGGCTTGGGGTGGGCCTGGCGTCCCTGCTCTCGGTGACGATCCTGGTGCTCGCGGCCACCGAGCGTCTCACTCTCTACATCGCGCCCGAGACCGTCTGGTTCGCCTGCGCCGCGGCTGTCGTGACGCTTCTGGGCGCACTGTGGTCCTGCACGCTCCCGCTCGGTGCCGAGGAGGATCACGGGCACGACCACGACCATGACCACTCGCATGAACCGCCCCCCTGGACCCGCGCGGGCAGCGCGGTCGCCGGGATGACCGCCACCGTCATCGTGGTCGCGGCCCTCGTGCTGCCGCCCGCTTCGCTCTCGGTCGAGCTGGCGATGTCGCGCGCCACTGACGCGGGCACCCTTTTCGCGGGGGCCGACAACATCGTGCTCGGCGAGGGCGACACCAGCTTCTACGGCATCGGAGACTGGGCGACCGTGTTCGCCAGCGCGACGCGCCCGGAGAAGTACGACGGATCCCCGGTCACGCTCACCGGTTTCATCACGCCCTCCGGGCAGAATCCCGACGAGGTGCGCCTGACGCGCATGGTCATCACGCACTGCGTGATCGACGCGCAGCCCGCCGCCGTGCCCGTGGCGATCCGCGGCTGGGCGACGGACTTCGTCGTCGGCGACTGGGTGAACATCACCGGCACCGTGCGCGCGACCGCGGACGGATCGCTGTGGATCGATCCGGATACCGTCGAGCCGACTCCCGAACCCTGGTCGCCCTATGAGTTCTGACGAGACGCCGCCGCTCACCCGCGCGGAGGCGCGGGCGCAGCGCGAAGCGGCCGAGCGTGCCGCTGCGGAGGACACACCATCCGGCGACGCGGTGCTCGGTGATCCGCCCGCCTGGACGCCCCATGGAACGGACGCGAGCGGTATTCATACTGAGCCCGGCATCCGGTACGCATACACCGAGTCCGGCCCGCGCGACGAGCACAGCGCCCCCACCCGCCCGAGGCGCGGACGCTTTCTTCTCGGTCTGGCGGCGGTGATAGCCGTCCTCGCCCTCGTCTCAGCAGGCCTTGCCGCCTATAGCCTTGGTCAGGGGCCGCGTCTGACCGCGGTGCAGGTCGACCCGCACGAGGCGATCCAGCTCTCCGGCAGCCGCGTCATCCTGACCGCGAACCAGCCACTGCAGCCGATCGAACGGCAGCAGGTGGTCGTCACTCCCGAGGTGCCCTTCACCATCGACACCGCGGGTCGCAGCATCGGCGTGCGTTTCACGATTCCCTTGGACGGCGACACCGAATACACCGTGAAGATCGCCGGAGTGGTGGGAATCGGTGGCGGGCCGGCAGCCGAGCTGTCGACCTCTTTCACGACCCCCCCGGCCGAGGTGTACCTCCTGCAGCGCACGAGCGGCGACGACACGATCTTCCGCACGGGCCTGGACGGTCAGAGCGCGCACCCGGTGTTCTCGCACCCGCGGATCAGCGCCTTCCGCGACGCCGGTGACCGGCTGGTCGTTGCGGTCGAGGAGGAGAGCGCCGACCGCCTGCTCGTGGTGGGCTTGGACGGGCAGCTCCTCCACGAGCTGGAGCTGCCCGGCGAGGGCTACGTGCAGGACGTGCAGGTGTCGGACCGTGGTGGCCTGGTCGGTTACTTGTACAGCGACTTCGAGCTCACCGAGTTCAGCGGACGAGCGAGTGTGCTGGTCACCCAGGCGATCTCGGGCGGGGTCCCGTCGATCGTCGCGGTGAGCGGGCGGGAGCTCAGCGTCGTGGAGTGGCAGTTCGTTCCCGATACCGCCGCGGCGTTGTTCATCGACTTCGACAACACCTTGTTCGTCGACGATCGCGCGACTGCCGGGGATCCTTCGCCGCTTGGCATCGTGATCGCGATCCAGGGCATCGAACGCGGCACCTACGCGGCGATCATCCAGCTCGTCGACGGCACGCTGGCGCGGCGCGACCTCGCCGACGGCTCGGAGTCCGAGCTTGCGCCCTCCGAACCCGACTTCGGGCTGCCGGCGGCCCTGGCGCCCTTCCCCGGCGGCATGATCCAGCACATCATCGCCCGGGACGAGGACGGGATGCCGGTGGGACAGCTGATCGTCCGCGTCGACGACGCAGGAGCGGCGACGGCCGTCTTCGAGGTGGGCGAGACGGACGCGATCCTGCAGGCGTGCGCATCGCCGAGCGGACAGTACCTCGCGATCACGGTGGCCCCCAACCTCGTCTCCAACCCCTATGACGACCTGATGCTGGCGATGCCCGAGCGCACCGAGACGCACCTGATGAACCTGCGCACGGGCGACCCGATCGCCGTGCTCGCGGGATTCAACGTGTCGTGGTGCGCGCTGGGGCCACGGATGTGAACGGGCCGGATGCCGCGCTCCGCCGTGCGGAGCGCTCGGATCTCGAGGGCTTGCCCGTTCAGGTCGCCCCGCTGCTGCTGGGTGCCGTCCTGCGCACCACGGTCGCGGACGCCCAGGTGGCGCTGCGGATCACCGAGGTCGAGGCCTACCACGGGCGCGGCACCGGTCCCGTGCCCGATCCGGGGTCTCACGCCCGTAGCGGGCCGAGTGCGCGCAATGCGACGATGTGGGGCGAGCCCGGGCACCTTTACATCTATCTCAGCCACGGGATCCACTCCTGCGTCAACATCGTGTGCGGGCCGGCGGGGGAGGCCGGTGGTGTGCTGCTGCGGGCGGGATGGATCGTCGAGGGCGAGGATGCCGCCGCCATCCGCACGAACCGCCGCGGGCGCGACCTCGCCCGCGGCCCCGGGCGGCTCGGCCAGGCCGTGGGGTTGCGCAACCCGGCGCACGACGGGATCGACGCGATCACGGGCGAGGCGCTTGCGGGTGCGTCCGCGGAGCTGTGGCTGGGCGGGCCGCCGGCCGAGGTCGCCGCCGGCCCGCGCGTGGGGGTTGCCGGCGTCGCGGGCACGGCCGCTTACCCCTGGCGATTCTGGATCCCCGCCGACCGCTCGGTATCGCCCTTCCGCTGGGGCCGCGGGGCGGCCGAGGCCGCGCGGTCCGGCACGCGCGGGATCGCGGGCGTGCTAGACTGACCCTTTGTCTGCACGCTCTCCTGCGTGCAGTTCGTACCCCTCGCCCTTCTTCGATCGCAAGATCGTGCTCGGTGCGGGGTGCAGACAAGGGATCTTGGGTGGGGCCGTCCGGCCCCACGGTACTGAAGGAGTATCACTATGGCAGCAGTGTGCCAGGTGACAGGAGCTGTTCCCGGCTTCGGTCACAACATCTCGCACTCGCACCGCCGGACGAAGCGCCGCTTCGACCCGAACGTGCAGCGCAAGACGTACTACGTTCCGTCGCTCGGCCGCAAGGTCACGCTGAACGTCTCGGCCAAGGGCATCAAGGTCATCGACGCCCGCGGCATTGAGAACGTCGTGAAGGATCTAATCGCGAAGGGTGTGAAGCTCTGATGGCGAAGAAGGTTCAAGACGTCCGTCCGATCATCAAGCTGCGTTCGACGGCGGGCACGGGGTACACCTACGTGACCAGGAAGAACCGCCGCAACACCCCCGACCGTCTCGTGCTGAAGAAGTACGACCCGATCATCCGTCAGCACGTCGAATTCCGCGAGGAGCGTTAACCATGGCGAAGAAGAGCAAGATCGCCCGCAACGAGCAGCGCAAGGCTGTCGTCGAGCGCTACGCCGAGCGTCGCGCCGAGCTGAAGAAGACCCTGGTCGACCCCAACGCGACCGACGAGGCCCGCGAGGCCGCTCGCGTCGGCCTGCAGAAGCTGCCGCGCAACGCCTCGCCGGTGCGCGTGCGCAACCGCGACGCCATCGACGGCCGCCCCCGCGGCCACCTGTCGAAGTTCGGCATCTCGCGCGTGCGCTTCCGCGACATGGCCCACCGGGGCGAGCTTCCCGGCGTGACCAAGTCGAGCTGGTAAGAACCTCACGCTTCAGGGCCGCATCCTTCGGGATGCGGCCCTTCTGCGTTCCTGCAGCGGTCCGCATGCCCGCTCCGATGGCGGAAGTTCCGCACGCCCGGATGCGGCCGCTGCCCACTTGCGCATCGATGGGAGCACGCGTGTCGTGTGGCATGTGTGACTGATGTGAAAGAAGTGAACCACGACACGCCCCGGATACGCCGAAACCCGCAGAAACACGCGGAAAAGTCGCCCGTCATTGGTAGATTCAAGGCGGTTGATCGACCGACGAGGGGCATCCGCTCTTCGCCCAAAGAAATACGATGCGGCGTGATCACCGTCGCTGGAGGAAGACATGGCTGACAACATCACCAAGACCGAGCTCGTCGCAGCGCTCGCTGCCGCAACGGGCGAGAGCCAGGCGACCGTTTCGCGCGTCCTCGACTCGCTGTTCGCAAACGTCTCTGAGGCCGTCGCCGCGGGCAAGAAGGTCTCGATCCCCGGCTGGCTCTCCTTCGAGCAGGTCGCCACCGCTGCCCGTACGGGCCGCAACCCGCAGACCGGCGCCGAGATCAAGATCCCGGCCGGCAAGCGCGTCAAGGTCACGGCCGGCTCCAAGCTCAAGGCTGCCGTCAAGTAACTCTGACTCACAACGAAGGCCGCCGCCCCTCCGGGCGGCGGCCTTCGTCGTGTCCGGGAGCGGAACCGTGCGCGGGCACGACGCCCCGCGCGGGGACGTAGGCTGGAGGGGTGAACCCGCGCGCCCTGCGGGCCCTCGGGCCTGCGATCCTCTGTGTCGCGGCTCTCGTCGCTCTCGTGATCTCGCTGCAGGTCGGCGGCGGCGCCGCGCCCCCGCGGCTCCAGGATCCCGGTGCGGTCGTGCGGTGGGGCCTTCCGATCGCGAACCTGACGGTGAACCTCTCGGCGGCGGTGATGATCGGCTCGCTCGTGCTGGCGCTGTTCGCGCTGCGTGCGCAGGAGAAGCCCTTCGACCTCGCGATCGATGCGGCCTCCGTGGGGGCCGCCCTGTTCACGGTGGCGGCCGGAACGACGACGTTCCTCACCTTCCTCTCCGTCTTCAACCCGCAGATCAGCGCCGAGCGCGAGTTCGGTGCCCAGCTGGGCCGATTCCTCTTCCAGCTGCCGATCGGCCAGGCCTGGGCGATCGCGACCTTGATGGGCGCCGTGGTCACCCTGGCGACCTTCGCCTGGCGCGGCTGGACGACGACGCTTCTCACGACGGGGCTCGCCGTCCTCACCCTCCTCCCGATCGCGACGACCGGCCACTCGGGCGATCTGGCCGGGCACGGCCTGGCGGTCAACTCGATCCTGCTGCACATGGTGGCCGCTGCCGGCTGGCTGGGAGGGCTCCTCCTCCTCGTGCTGCTGCGGACCGCGGCCGTGGAGTGGGAGCCGCTCCTGCGCCGCTACTCGTCGATCGCGCTCGCCGCATTCGTGGTGGTGGCGGCATCCGGCATCACCCGTTCGCTCGTCGCCCTGGAGCGCTGGGGCGACCTGCTCACCCCCTACGGAGCGATCCTCCTCGCGAAGGTCGCCGCGCTCGTGGTGCTCGGCGCGTTCGGATTCTGGTATCGGATGCGGCTGATCCCCCGTATCGCGCAGCAGCCCGCCGCATCCGCGTGGTTCTGGCGTTTCGTGGCCGCCGAGCTCGCCGTCATGGGCGTCGCCTCGGGAGCCGCCGCCGCTCTCGGGCGTACGGCGCCGCCGGTCGGCGAGGAGCCGCCCGCGACCCGCACGCCCGCCGAGATCCTCATGGGGGAGCCCCTGCCGCCCGAGCTCACGCCGATCCGCTGGCTGACGATGTGGCAGATCGACATCCTGTGGCTGCTCGCCGGCGCGTTCGGCATCTTCTTCTACCTCGCCGCCGTCTGGCGGCTGCATCGCCGCGGCGATCGCTGGCCGGTGCACCGCACGGTGCTGTGGCTCTGCGGCATCCTGGCGCTGATCTGGGTCACCAGCGGGTCGATCAACCTCTACCAGGACTTCCTGTTCAGCGTGCACATGCTGGGGCACATGCTGCTGGGCATGGGGATCCCCCTGCTGCTGGTCGGCGGCGCACCGATCACGCTGGCGCTGCGCGCGATCCGCAAGCGCGGCGACGGCACGCGCGGCGGCCGCGAGTGGATCCTCTGGGCGGTGCACTCGCCGTTCTCGCGCGTCGTGACGCATCCGATCGTCGCGGCGGCGATCTTCATCCTGTCGCTGTGGGCGTTCTACTTCACCGACCTGTTCCGCTGGGCGATGTACGACCACCTGGGTCACCAGTGGATGATCATCCACTTCCTCATCTCCGGCTACCTGTTCACGATGAGCCTCATCGGCTCCGACCCGGTGCCCTACCGCCTGCCGTATGCGGGCCGCCTGGTCACCCTCATCACCACCATGGCGATGCACGCCTTCTTCGGCGTGGCACTGATGATGCAGTCGGGACTCATGCTCGCGGAGTGGTTCGGATCGACCGGGCGCACCTGGGGGGCGACCCCGATGGAGGATCAGTACGTCGGCGGCGGCATCGCCTGGTCGATCGGGGAGATCCCGACGCTGATCCTCGCGGTGACGGTGGCGATCCTGTGGAGCCGCAGCGACGCGCGTGTCTCCAAGCGCCGCGACCGCCATGCGGACCGCACCGGCGACGCCGAGCTGGAGGCGTACAACGCCGAGCTCGCCCGCCTCGCCGCCCGCGACGCCCGGCGAGGATAGGGCCTCCGCGACCATCGCGTTCGTGCTGCCGGCGACGCGCCTCAGTCGTCGGGTGAGCCGATCTTGATCGAGAGCGAGCCGTCGGCCAAGAGGGTGACCGTGCCGTTGATGCGGAAGGGCACGTCTTCATCCACCGTCTGCACGCTGCCGTCGAAGAGCGATCGCACATCGACCTCGACGTGGGCGATCGCCTCGGTGGGAGGGATCTGCCAGTGCGCGCCATCCGGCACCACCTCGATCATCGGATGCTGCGCGATCGCCCACTGCGGCTCGGATGCGAGCTGGTGCTGCACCGTGAATCCGAAGGGGCAGGCGGTCGGCATGAGCACGTTCTGCGTGGCGCATTTCTGCTCGAGGAACTCCTCGACCTGCTCCTGCACGACGCGGACGAACTCCTCGGTGGGTTCGGTCTGCAGGTCGACGGGAGTGATCCGCCGGGGGGAGTCGGTGAGCACGCGCACACCCGGGGTGTGCGAGACGGCGGTGTCGACGGACAGCGAATAGATGCCGGGAGTCAGCACCAGAAGCGACACCGGCATGAGGGGATCGGCGTCGATGCCCTCCGGAGCGACCTGGCGACGATCGAAGGTGAAGCCGTTGACGGTGACCTCGTCGGAACCGCGGATGACGAGATCGATCACGGCGAGGGGGGATTCGGCGAACCGCCAGCGGGGCACGACGCCGTTCCATCCGTCCTGCACGACACGGAAGGTGGAGGTGCCCGGATGACCGCCCGCGAGGTACTGCGCCCTCACACGGGTGACACCGTCTTCCCCGAGCGTCTCCTCGATCACCTCGATCTCGCTCAGGTCGCCGAGGGCGGCACTGCGCAGAAGCGCCTCGGAGGGGGTCGAGTCGAGGCCGAGGGCCAGGAGCTGGTCGCGGTCGACGGCGACGCCGGGCACGCGCAGGGCATCGGCGGCGCGGGCATCCGACAGCAGCGAGAGATAGCGCTCGACGAAGGCGGCAGGGCTGTAGATCTCGCGGTAGAGCGCGATCGCCCCGGCGCCGAATGCGCCGAGCAGCAGCATGCCCACGACGGTGATGATCGTCAGATCAGTGCCCAGAGACCGGCGCCTGGCCGGTAGGGGTGTCTGATCCATGCCGCCAGTCTAGGCAAGCGTCCTGTCACTATCCCGAGTGTTCACGGGGAGGGCGAAGCGGTGTGCAGGGGGTGGCACAGGGCGGCTGCGGCATCCTTCCGACATAGCATGGAGAGGTGAACCTCCCCCCGCTCTCCGAGGAGCAGTACGCGCTGTTCCGGCTGATCGAAGACACGAGCGAGCACGTCTTCATCACGGGCCGCGCGGGCACGGGCAAATCGACTCTCCTGCAGTACTTCTCCTGGAACACGCGCAAGCAGATCGCGGTCTGCGCGCCGACCGGGGTCGCCGCGCTCAACGTCGAGGGGCAGACGATCCATTCGCTCTTCCGCCTGCCGATCGGGCTCGTCGCCGATCAGGATCTGGAGCAGTCGGATGCGACGCGCCGCATCCTGGGCGCCATCGACACTCTCGTGATCGACGAGGTCTCGATGGTCAATGCCGACCTCATGGATGCGATCGACCGCTCGCTGCGCCAGGCGCGCGCTCGTCGCGGCGAACCCTTCGGAGGGGTGCAGGTCATCATGTTCGGCGACCCCTATCAGCTGGCTCCGGTGCCGCCGCGGGGCGACGAGCTGCGCTACATCCGCGACCACTATCGTTCCTTCTGGTTCTTCGACGCGAAGGTCTGGGCGGGGGAATCGGATGCCGCAAGCGGCGCGCTCGACCTCGGCCGCCACGGCGCCGAGCTCCACATCCGCGAGCTCGTGCAGATCCACCGGCAGTCCGACGACGGCTTCAAGGCGATGCTGAACGCGGTGCGCTTCGGACGCGTGACGGCCGACATCGCCGGCGTCCTCAACGATGCCGGGGCGCGCACGCCACCCGATCCCGAACCGGGCGAGGTGCCGATCATCACCCTCGCGACCCGCAACGACATCGTCAACAGCATCAACCGCCGGCACCTGGATGCGCTGCCCGGCCGTGCGCAGACCGCCGCCGCCGAGATCAACGGCGACTTCGGGCGGGGTGAGGCGTCCTACCCCGCCGATGCCGAGCTGAAGCTGAAGGTGGGCGCCCAGGTCATGTTCCTGCGCAACGACGTCGGTGCGCAGGGCGATCCCCCGCGGTGGGTGAACGGCACGATCGGCACCGTGACCCGCATCCTCGGCGGATCGGTGCGTGTGGAGATCGACGGCGACGAGGTCGAGGTCGAACCCGCCGTCTGGGAGCGGTTCCGCTACGCCTACAACCCGGGCTCGAAGACTCTCAGCCGAGAGGTGGTGGCCGAGTTCACGCAGTTCCCGCTGCGACTGGCGTGGGCGGTGACGATCCACAAGTCGCAGGGCAAGACCTACGAGCAGGCGATCATCGACCTCGGCTCAGGCGCCTTCGCGCCGGGTCAGACCTATGTGGCGCTGTCGCGACTGACCTCGATCGAGGGTCTGTACCTCTCCCGGCCGCTGCGCCCGAGCGACATCCGCGTCGACCCCGACGTGGCGCGTTTCATGGCCGGTGCGCAGCGCGTCGCGTCGACGCCGGTCCTGGCCTCCGACGCCTCAGGGTGACGGCTGCGTGTCGGGACGCGCCTGCCGCGGGGCGGGCTTGAGGCCGCGCGGGGCTCCCGTCTGCTCCAGCCTGCGCGCGATCATCCGTGCCAGCCAGGTGAACAGGACGGCACTGCCGGCGCTGATCGGGTAGACGGCGAGGCGCACCCCCTCGGAGGCGTCGACGTTGAGCAGCTGCTGGACCGGGAACGCGTAGGCGAAGCCGATCAGGCCGTTGGAGACGTAGAACAGCCACGCCGGCCACCGCCGGTAGAGAGTCGCCAGGAACGGCAGCTCCTGGCACAGGCCCACGGTGACGGTCGATGCGACCGTCGACCAGCCGTAGGGAGTGAGCGGCCCCAGCACGAGGCCGGCGATGAAGCTCGTGATGAGTGCGACGCCGGGCCGGTGGGTCAGCGACTGGATCAGCACCCCGCCGAAGAACCACACGCCCAGCAGCGCGGTGTAGGCGAGCGGGGCGATCGCGATCGCCGGATAGCTGAAGAAGCTGAACACCGGGAGCAGCAGGATCGCCGAGGCGACCCCGATCGCGGCGCAGGTGAGCAGGAGGCGGGTGCTGAAGTGCTTCATGGGACTCCCTTCGGGCGTCAGCCGGTGGCCTTGCCTTCGATCCAGTAGAACTGCGTGAAATGGTGGGCGCGATCCAGACCCAGGTCGTCGCGCAGCGTGCCGCGCACGTTCTTCACGAGGGTCTTCTCCCCGGCGCCCCAGGCGTACAGGCCGTCGTCGGGCGACACGGTGCGACGGATGGCGCGCGCGAGGGCGGCCCCCCGATCGCCCTCGCGCGTCACCCACTCCCAGGTGCCGTCCTGGCGACGCACCTGCGGCAGCCGATCGCGATCGGCGTGGTCCTCCTCGATCAGGACATGGGATCGGATGCCGTCGGGCACCGCCTCCAGCCAGGAGTTGATGGCCGGGAGCGCGGTGGAGTCGCCGGCCAGCAGCAGCGTCGTCGTGGCATCCGGGATGTCGATCTTCGCCGGTGTCAGGGCGACCTCCGCCTCGGCCCCCACCGCCACCGATCTCGCCCAGTCGCCCGCGGGACCTGCGACCTTGTGCAGCACGAAGTCGAGACTGAAGGTGCCGGCGTCCTTGTCGAGGGTGACGAAGGTGTACCCGCGTTGGACCAGGGCGTCCGGACCCTTCGCGGGGTGGGGCACCCAGAGCCGCAGCCAGAGGGTGGGGAATGGCTCCACGGCATCGGTGAGCTCCGGGGCGCGGAAGACGACGCGGCGGTACCAGGGAGTGAAGTCCTCGACCGCCACGACCTCGGTGGAGTGGTTCGGGATGCGCAGCAGGCGCATCACTCCGCGCTGCCAGTTCGCCATCAGCGCACCCCCTCGACCGCGGAGGGAGCCAGATGCCACCCCGATGCCCGCGACCGCTCGTTCCAGAACGCGGCATAGCGGCCACCGGCGGCGAGCAGCTCCTCGTGCGTGCCGCGCTCGACGATGCGGCCGGCATCGAGGAACAGGATCTGGTCGGCGTGCTGGATCGTGGACAGGCGGTGCGCCACGACGATGACCGTCTTCTCGCGGGTGAGCTCATGAAGCCCGCGCACGACCGCGGCCTCGTTCTGAGGGTCCAGCGCGCTCGTCGCCTCGTCCAGGAGGACGATGGGGGCATCCTTCAGCAGGGCGCGGGCGATCGAGATGCGCTGACGTTCGCCCCCGGAGAGCGCCGTGCCGCCCTCGCCGACATTCGTGGCCCATCCATCGGGGAGCCGCTCGACGATCTCATCGACCCGGGCGATCTCGGCGGCACGGCGCAGATCGTCGTCCGCGGCATCCGGTCGGCCGATCCGCACGTTCTCCTCGATGCTCTGGTGGAACAGGTACACGTCCTGGAAGACGAGGGAGAACTGCTCCATCAGCGTGCCGGAGGGATAGTCGGCGAGGACATGGCCACCCACCTCGATGGCGCCGCCCTGCACGTCGTAGAAGCGCGAGGCCAGACGCAGCAGCGTCGTCTTGCCGCTTCCGCTCGGCCCCACCAGCGCCGTCGTGGTCCCGGCAGGAACCGTGAAGGAGACGCCGTCGATCACCGAGTCGCCCGAGTCGTAGGCGAAGGCCACATCGGTGAAGCGCACGGTGGCGCCCTCCGGGACGACGTCCTCTGCGGCCTCGTCGATCGTGGGCGTCTCCAGCAGTTCCGTGATGCGGTCGGCCGCGTTGGCGGCCCCTCTCATGGCGGTGGTCAGATCGGCCACCTGGGTGAGCGGGTCGATGAAGCGCGAGCTCACGGCGATGAGGGCGATCGCGGCAGGCACCGACAGCTCTCCGCCGGCGGCGAGGGTCACGACCAGGTAGACCAGCGCCACGAACGTCAGCTGCACGCAGAAGGAGAACAGCACGAGACCGGGCACCGTCGCCCAGACCAGTCGCCGCCCGACGGTCCGCTGTTCGGCCAGTGCGATGCGCAGTCCGCTGTTCACGGCACCGTCGGTGCTGAACGCGCGCAGCACCGGCTGCGCCTGCGCGAACTCGATGACACGGGAGTTCGCCTCTTCGGCGGCGGCATGCGCGCGGGCTTCGGCTCGCGAGTACACGCCCTGACCCCAGCGGTTGATCAGATAGAGCAGGGGGGCGCTGACGAGCATCGCCAGGGAGATCCGCGGGTCGATCAGGAGCATTCCCAGCGCGACGCCGACCGGTACGAGGATGCCCGTGAGCAGCGGCGCGAGCAGGTGGGCGAACACGCCCATCGCTTCGCGCACGCTCGAGCTGACCAGGCGCGACACGCGACCGGCCGTGCTCTGCTCGAACCAACCGAGCGGAAGCGCGGCGATGTGGTCGCCGAGGCGCGTCTGGAGCGCATGCATCATGCCGGTGCCGATCCGGATGCCGATCACGGCGTGCCGGTACCCGCCGACGCACACCAGCGCGACGGCCAGGGCGATCCAGCCGGTCCATCTCCAGGCGGAGGCGAGGTCTCCGGAGAAGACGGCCTCCAGCAGGGGCACGAGCAGCACGTAGGCGATCGACTGCGCGAGGGCGAACAGCACGATCATCGCCAGGTAGCCCGGGACCAGGCGACTGTACGGTTCGGGCACGATCCGGAGGATCTTGGCGATCATGCGGGCACCTCCTCGGCGGCATCCGCCGTCAGCTCGTCGACTTCGCGGAGCGCGCGTTCGTTGGCCTCCCACAGCCGGGCGAACAGGCCGCCGGCGGCACGCAGCTCATCGGGAGTCCCGTGCTCCGCGACGCGGCCCTCGTCGAGCACGACGACCTCGTCGACATCGGCGATGGTGTGCAGGCGGTGGGCGATCACCAGCACCGTGCGGTCGGCGACGAGCACGGACAGGGCGTCCTGGATCGCCGCCTCGGACTCGGGGTCGGCGAACGCGGTCGCCTCGTCGAGGACGAGGATCGGAGCATCGGCGAGAAGTGCGCGGGCGATCGAGACGCGCTGCGCCTCCCCTCCGGACAGCCGGGCATCCACGCCGATCTCCGAGTCGTAGCCGCGAGGCAGTCCGGCGATGCGCTCGTGGATCTGCGCCGCCCGGCAGGCCTCCTCCAGAGCAGCGTCGTCTGCGTCGGGTCGCGCGAGTAGGAGATTCTCCCGGACGCTCCCCGCGATCAGCTGGACGTCCTGGAGGACGAAGCCGATGGTGCGATACAGCACCGCCGACGGCAGCTCGCGCAGATCGCTTCCGTCGATCGTGATGCGCCCGGCGGTGACGTCGTAGAAGCGCGGCAGGAGTCGCGCGAGCGTCGACTTGCCCGATCCGCTGGGCCCGACCAGCGCCGTGATCGTTCCCGGCCTCAGCTCGAGGTCGACTTCGCGGAGGGCGAGATGATCGTCGCGGTAGCCGAAGGAGACGCCCTCGAACCGCACATGACCACGCGAAGGAGAGGGGCCGTCGGCCGGGTCGGCCAGCTCGGGCGTCTCGGCCAGTTCCCAGAGGCGGACGGATGCCGTCGCTGCCTGCCGCAGCGCCTGCATCCCGTAGCCGAAGGTGAGAACCGTATTGCCGATGCCGAGTCCGAGGAGGATGAAGGGGATGAGTGCCGGGGGCTCCAGGAGCCCGAGGGTGATGAGGCCGAGGCCGGAGGTCAGCACGAGCAGCATCACGGTCACCGGGTTCAGCAGCAGGCTGCCGACGCCCTCGATGCGGGTGATGGGTCCCACCCATGCGGTGAAGAACGAGGAGTAGCCGTCGATCGCGTCCTGGTAGCGGCGGTGCCCGCGGCGCGGCTGGCCGAAGGCGCGTACGACCTGGATGCCGTCGACGAACTCGATCGTCGTGTCGCTCACGGTGGTCTGCCAGCGTTCGAACGCGGTGAGCTTCTCGGAGTATCCCGATCCCATGATGCGACTCATGATCAGGGCGTAGCCGATCAGGGGGAGCAGCAGCACCAGACTCAGCCGCCAGTCGACGAACAGCAGGTAGGCGAAGGAGACGATCGGCACCGTGGTGGCGGCGACGAACTCCAGTCGTGCATGGGCGACGAGGTAGTGCAGCGCGTCGACGTCGTTCTGCAGCAGCTTCTTGACCTCGCCGGAGCTGCGCTCGGTGAACCAGCCCAGCGGCACCCGGGTGAGCTTCGCGGCCAGGAGCCGGCGGAGGGTGAACTGGTGGCCGGCGTCGATCATATGAGACCAGAGCAGCGCCCCGGACTGGAGGAGACCGCGTGCACCGAGTACGCCGAGGGCGGTGAACAGCAGCAGCCAGACGCGATCCCAATCGGTGGTGGTCGACAGCAGCTCTCGACAGAGCTCGGCGATGAGGATGAAGGGCGCCACCGTGCAGAGCGAGGCGATCACGACCACGATGCCGGCGAGGGTGAGGCGCGTGCGCACCGGACCGAGAGTGCGATCGTCGGCCTGTCTCTGCCGGGAGCGTGCGGCCCGGCGCTCGACGCGCCGCCGAGCCTTCTCGTCGGCGCGGGTCTGGAGATGGATCGGATGCGAGCCGGCGCTCGCGGGCGTTGTCGTGTCGCCCATGCTTCCTCCTTTTGCAAATGAATATTGCAAAACAGGTCGAGCGTAGCGGAGATGCCACTAGTTAGGCAAGGATAACCTTACTTAAGGTGGCATGAGTGCGGGGATCGGCGGTCATGCGCGGCATCCGACGCCTCTGCGTGAGTACGATGGGCGCGATGTCCGACTCAGCGCGCCGCGGTCGCCCGCCCCTGACCTCCCGCGAGGAGATCGTGCAGGCGGTGCTCGATATCGGCCTCGACGCGGCGACGACCTCCGCCGTCGCCGAGCGCGTCGGCGTCGACCAGTCCACGCTCTATCGGCACATCGACAGCCGCGAAGACATGCTCGACGCCGCCGTCGCCCTCGCGGTGTCACGCACCCGGTGGCCGGAACCCGGCGACGACTGGGCGGAGTACCTCCGTGCCTGCGCACGCGTGATGTGGGGAATGTTCGAATCCACTCCGGGTCTCGCGCAGCGGATGCGCTCGATGACCACCATCCCCGAGGAGCTCGTTCGGCAGTCGTACCGCATCGTCGAGCGGCTGATGACGCTCGACTTCACGCTGCGCGAAGCGGCGCTCATCGTCGACACGATCGGCGACATGACCGCGGACTCCTTCCTCACGGTCGAGCTCCTCGACCGCCCGGTGCCGGGAGGGGACAGCTATCGTGACAGCGTGCTTGCCGCGATGGGTGACGTGGGCTCGTCCGAACCCTCACTCGCCGCCGAGTACCACGAGGTGATGCGCTACGCGATGGGCGAGCCCGGTCGGCCCAGCGCATGGTGGCAGGACAAGATCGACCTCGTGATCGACGGCGTCGCGCATCGGCTCGCCGTGCGGCGTCGAGACTGAACGCTCCGTGAGCCGCTAGGCGGCCTGGCGCTCGCGATCGAGCTCTTCGAACAGCTCGGTGTTGAAGCGGTAGGCCAGAAGCACCTCGTCGATGACGTGCGCCTTCTCGGCGTCGTCCCACGGTGCAGCGTCGAGCTGCTCGCGGTAGACGTCCTTGAACGCCTTCGGGTCGGCGATGTCGTCGAAGAGGTAGAAGCCCACGCCATTGGTCTCGAAGCCGAAGCGGCGCTGCATGACCCGGCCGATGAAGATGCCGCCGGAGAGGTCGCCGAGGTAGCGGGTGTAGTGGTGGGCGACGAAGCCGCCGGCCCAGGTCGCCCCCACCTGGTTGATGCGGTCGACGTAGCGCCGGGTGGCGGGCAGCGGCACGATCTGCTCCCGCCAGTCGGCGCCGACGAGGAACTCCAGGTCGGCCTCGAGCGCGGGCAGCCGGGTGAGCTTGTCGGTGATGAAGACGGACGCCACGGGGTCGTTCTTCATGCGTTCTGCTGCGCTCTCGAGCGCCTCGTAGATGAAGTAGTGCTGGATGACCAGCGCGATGTAGTCCTCGCGCGTGCCCTCGCCCTTGAGCAGGTCGGACATGAACCCCGCCGATTCGCTCTGCGAGTGGGAGCTGGCGGAGCGTTCGCGGAGCGCGGCGGAGAAGGAGATGATGTCGGCCATAGCCCCATTGTAAGGGTTGCCTCATCTGGAGACCGCCCGCGTTCCCCGGATCCTCGCGAGACCGCATCCGCGCAACGAGACCGTCGGCTTTCTCGGCCGTCTCGTTGCGCCACTGCAGTCTCGCGGAACGTGCCGGGCGCAGGCGCCCTCGTGCTCAGGCGTGCGGACGCGGCGTGACGCCGAGGCGCTCGCACGCGGCGTCGTAGAGCGCGACGACCTCGCGGCGGATCTCGGGTCGCTCGGTGATCGGCGCACCCGGCCACGACACGCGCAGCTGCTCGACCGTCTCGCCGCGGGTGACCTCCCAGACGCCGGCGTCGCCGTCGAGGCCGGTCATCACGGCGGCGGTGACGGCATCCGTCCCCTCCGAGAAGGCGCGTGCGATGAGCAGGTTGTCGTCGGCGTGGTCGTCGTTCATGTGGTGGAGGACGGCGGCGACGATGGCAGGGTCGAATGTGTACGGCACGGCACCAGCCTACGCGTGCGCGGCCGAAGAGGCGTGAGCGTCCCTGTCCGCATCGCGTCCGGCGCTCTTCGTGCTCGCGCGAGCGCGCTGCCGGGATTCGTGGCGCAGTCTCAGGAAAGAGCGGCGCGAGCGGGACGGGCGGATGCCGCCGCACGCTTAGAATCGAGAGGAAACGAGGGAGCCGCATGTCGTTGTCGCGGAGACTGATCGCAGCCGTTGCCGGTGGTGCCGCTGCGATGCTGGTGTTATCGGGGTGCACGGGCGATGAAGCCGGACCGACCTTCACCCCGCCCCCGCAGGCGGAGGGCGCGCTGCCGGCCGAGATGATCGCGCAGCTGGAGGCATCCGTCGCCCACGCCGTGACGGCGACCGGCGCGACCGGCGCGATCGTCGGCGTGTGGGTGCCGTGGGCGGGCAGCTGGGTCGCGGGAGTCGGCACGCAGGGTCGCGAATCGACGGCGCCGGTGACCGCCGACCAGTCCTTCCGCATCGCCGAGGTCACGCGCCTGATGACCTGCGACGTGCTGTATGCGCTCGACGCACGCAACGTCGTGTCCAAGAACGCGGCCGTGTCCCGGTACGTCTCGGGCGTCCCCGACCTCAGCGACGTCAGCCTGCTCGACCTCTGCAACGGCACGGCGGGCATCGGCGACTATCGCAGCACGGTCGGCAGCATGATGATCACCAACCCGGAACGCGTCTGGGGTCCGTTGGAGCTGGCCGCGTACGGCATCGGCAAGCCGCGCACCGAGCCGGACACGACGTATCGCAACTCGGATGCCGCCTACATGCTGCTCGGCCTCGCACTGGAGCGGGCGACGGGCCAGACCGCCGCCGAGCTCATCCAGCAGTATGTCGTCGCCCCGCTCGAGCTGTCGGGTACCGAGCTGCCGCAGACGGCAGCCGCCGCCCCGGCGGGCACTCCGCTTCCCGGCTACTACGTGCCCACGGTCGAGGGCGCCCTGGACTGTGCGGCGCCGGTGGACATCTCGGTGCTCTCCTCCAGTGTCGGCTACACCGACTCGGGGGTCGTATCCACGATCGACGACCTCGGCCGCTACGTGCGCGCGACGGCCGCGCAGGCCATCCCCGGCGCGGCGAGCGCGAGCCGCTGGGCGTCGCCCCTGCCGCTCTCCGACAACGCGGAGCTGTGGCGTCAGGTGACCGGCGGAGCGCATCTGGTGGGCCCTCTGATCGGGCAGTTCGGGTCGGTGCCGGGCTACGCCACGGCGGCGTTCTCCGATCCCGAGACCGGCTTCACCGTCGCGGTCGTGCTCAACAGCTCGGCGGCAGGCGCCTCCCCGGCGGCCCACCTGGCATGGGAGCTCGCCTCGATCGCGTCGAAGGCCGTGGCGGCGGCGGGTCAGACCGCCCCGGAGTTCGCCCTTCCGTTCACGGCCGAGGATCAGCACGCACGGATCGCCGAGCTGGCGGTGTGCTCGGCTCCGGCTGAAACCGAGGAATGAGCTCCTCCGCACGAGGCAGTGCGGTCGTCCTCGTCGCACTCGGCCTGGTCTTCCAAGAGGTCGGCGCCTCCATCGCGGTGCTGCTGTTCCCGCAGGCGGGCCCTCTGGGCATGGTCGCCCTGCGCATGTTCTTCTCGGCAGTGATCCTGCTGCTGATCGCGAGGCCCCGGATGCGGGGACACACCGCCGTCGCCTGGCGGGCCGTCTGGGCGCTGGGCCTGTCGCTGGCGGTGATGAACGGGTTCTTCTACCTGGCGCTGGAGCGCCTGGCGCTCGGGGTGACGGTGACGATCGAGGTGCTGGGGCCGCTGACGCTCGCGGTGATCGCGGCGCGTCGCCGCATCGTGTGGCTTTGGGCGGTGGTCGCGCTCGCCGGAGTGGTCGCGCTCGGCGGCGGGGGCTGGGATCGTCTCGACCCGCTCGGCGTCGCCTATGCCCTCGGCGCCGCGGTGTGCTGGGTGCTCTACATCCTCTCGGCCACGCGTGTGGGTCGCGAGTTCGCGAGGCTCGACGGTCTCGCGCTGGCGATGGCGGTCGGTGCTCTGGTCGCCCTCCCGTTCGGGTTCGTCACCGCCGGCACCGCGATCCTGCGGTGGGAGCTGCTCGCCCTCGGCGCCGCTGTCGCGCTGCTCAGCTCCACGATCCCCTACGCGCTGGAGCTGGTGGCGCTGCGCCGCATCACGCCGGCGGTCTTCGGTATCCTGATGAGCCTGGCCCCGGCGACGGCCGCGCTCGCCGGTCTCGTGCTGCTGCAGCAGCGCCTGAGCTGGCTGGAGGTCGTCGGCATCGGTCTCGTGGTGGTGGCCAGCGCCGGCGCCGTCTGGGCCGGACGCGAGCGGCCCGTGGCATCCGAGCCTCTCGCCTAATAGGTCGCGCCGATGGGGTGTGCCTAACTCCGGAGAAACGGCTGCCGGCGCACGGAGCCCAGCTAAAAATGGCGTCAGGGCTGTTACATTTCCGGAGTTAGGCACACCCCATCAGCGCGACCCCTAAGGCTCTCGCGTCGAGGACGGTAGCGTGGGGGCGTGACTCTTCTCGCGATCCTTCTCCTGGCCAATGCCGTCTTCAACGCCGTGGTCTGGCCGCAGTTCTACCGCCGTGTCGCCCGCGACCCTCGCGCGCGCGACGAGAACGGCAGGGCGACGAAGTTCCTCACCGTGCACATCGTGCTGATCGCGATCGCACTGGTGCTCGCCGCGGCATCCGCCATCGCCGGTGTCATCGCACTGGCCGGCGGGCTGTAGCGGGGCGGACGCGGGCTCCGGGATGCGTGTGCCGGGGCTAAGGGTGGGTCCCTCCCCGCTTCGCGGGGCCCCTCCCAAGGCGCCCCGGCACACGCATCCCGGAGCCCGCTACTGCTTCTACGGCACCGCGCGACGCAGCGTGAAGTAGGAGGACACGCCCAGCACGACGGTCGCGAGCAGCACCCACAGCGAGGTGGACAGCGGCGTGATGGTGTCGAGCCACAGGCCGACGTTCAGCCACCACTTCTGCCAGGTGATGAGGGCGATGAGGCCGATTACCAGGAGGGCGAGACCCGTGATCACGACGGTGATCACGACCGTGCCGAAGCGCTTGTAGATGGTCGCCGTCCAGAAGCCGATGACGAAGAACAGCAGCGTCATCGCGAAGAAGAACAGCCACCCCTCGTACCAGGGCCCGTCGGTGACCCAGCGGACGTTGAACATGTAGGCGCCCACGCCCCAGCCGTTCGTGGCCAGCTCGGGGATGCGCAGCAGCGTGTACACGGTGGCCAGCACCGCGCCGGCGCCGGCGGTGATGAGGGCGGTGCCGAGGAAGAAGGTGCGACGCGAGATGCTCATCGCCTGCGAGAAGGGGAAGGTCAGCGTGAGGCTCTGGATGCCGATGACGAGGAAGTACCACAGCGGTGCCTGCGAGGCGCCGGTGAATGTCTCGTCCCTCTCCGGGATGCCGCCGGCTGCGCCGGTGACGATCGCGAAGATGAGCCAGTTGATCACGAAAGCGCCGGTGACCACGAGGATCGGGACCCATATGTAGGTCTGGGTGTTGACCAGCTGCATGCGGGCTGTGGCGAGGATGCGGTTCATCGCTTCTCCTCCTTCTGTGCGTCTCCGTTTCGGAGGGTGAGGCGGACGACGAGCTGCTGCAGCGAGACGGGCGCGACGTCGAGGTCGGATGCCGCCAGTGCCTGGCGTTCCTCGTGGGTGAGGGTGCCGAGCACGGTGACGGATGCCACGCGCCCCAGCGCCTCGCGGTGGATGACCTCGCGGCCCGCGGCCCAGGCGTCGACCTTGGCGGCGTCGCCGACGACCGTGACGGCGCGGTCGCGCACGGCATCGGTCTCCTCGTTGAGGAGGATCTTGCCCTGATCGATGACGATGACGTGCTCGATGAGGTTGGAGACCTCGTCGATCAGGTGGCTGGAAAGGATGATCGTGCGCGGGTGTTCCGCGTAGTCCTCGAGGAGGCGATCGTAGAAGATCTGACGCGCGACGGCGTCGAGGCCCAGGTAAGGCTCGTCGAAGAAGGTGATCTCGGCGCGCGAAGCGAGGCCGATGATCACGCCGACGGCCGAGAGCTGCCCGCGGGAGAGCTTCTTGATGGTCTGCTTCATCGGGAGCTGGAAGTCCGTGATGAGCTGCTGGGCGAGCTCTTCATCCCAGTTCGGGAAGAACATCCGGGCGACCCGGAAGGCGTGGCCGGGCTTGGCGTCGTCGGGATACTTCTGGCTCTCCCGCACGAAGCACATGCGCGAGAGCACTTTCTCGTTCTCGTAGGGGTTCTCGCCGAAGATGCGCGCGGTGCCGCTGGTGGCGAAGTTTTGAGCGGTGAGGATCGACATGAGCGTGGTCTTGCCGGCCCCGTTGCGGCCGAGCAGGCCGTAGATCCTCCCGGGATCGAGTGAGAGGCTGACGCCGTCGAGCGCGGCGGTGTCCTTGTAGCGCTTGGTGAGGTCGTGCACCTCGATCACGGCGGACATGGGTGTTCCCTTCGTCGTGTGAATGGTCAGTGGTCGGATGCCGCAGCGCGCTCTTCGAGCAGTGCGGCGAGGTCGCTGGGGCCGAGGCCGAGGGCCCGGGCTTCTGCGAGCAGCGGATCGATGTAGCGCTTCGCGAAGGCGGCGCGGCGTTCGTTCAGGAGGATGTCGCGCGCGCCGACGGAGACGAACATGCCGATGCCGCGGCGCTTGTGCAGGATCTGCTTGTCGGTGAGCATGGCGACTCCTTTCGCGGCGGTGGCGGGGTTGATGCGGTAGAAGGCGGCGAGCTCGTTCGTCGAAGGGGCCTGGGTGTCCTCGGCCAGCGAGCCGTCGAGGATCGAGTCCTCGATCGCCTCGGCGATCTGGAGGAACAGGGGCTTGCCCTCTTCGATCACAGTGTCTCCTGGGTTGGTGGGTTAGTTACTAGACTAACTAACTACATAACCTGACGTGTGTCAACTGGGCGGACTCCGGGGTGTTCGGCCGGGATAGGGTGACCTGCGTGACCGAGTTCCCCTGGGAGAAGCTGCGCCGCGCGCCCGACGTCGAGGCGCCGAACCTCTTCGCCCACGATGCGACCGACCGCCTGCTCGCCGAGCAGGCCCTCGCGCTCGCCGCGGAGCATGGAGTCGCCGGTGAAGAGATCGCCGTGATCGGCGACGAGTACGGCGCGATCACCCTGCGGCTGACGGATGCAGGCCTCGCCGGCATCCGGGTCCACCAGGACCTCGCGACCGGACGCCGGGCGCTCGAGCGCAATGCCGGGGCCCTGGGCATCGAGGGCTTCGTGCCGTGCGAGCTGGACGCCTCGCTGCTGCGTGGTGCGACCCTCGTGCTCCTGCAGCTGCCGAAGTCGCTCGCCGAACTCGCGGAGATCGCGGATGCCGTCGCCCGCTGGGCCGAGCCCGAGGTCACGCTCATCGCGGGCGGCCGGGTCAAGCACATGACGCTCGCGCAGAACGAGGTGCTCGCGCGATGCTTCGGCGCCGTGCAGCCGCAGCGCGCGGAACAGAAGTCGCGGCTGATCGTGGCCTCCGGACCGCTGCCGGTGCCCGAGGAGCCGCCCTTCCCCGTCTTCGCTGAGCACGAGGGTCTCATCCTGGCAGCACACGGCGGCGCGTTCGCCGGCCCGCGGCTGGATATCGGCACGCGGGCGCTGCTGGCCACTCTTCATGCGCGTCAACAACTCCGGAAGGATGCCCCCGGAACCGCCGAAACCGGGCAGAATCGGGCCGAAACGGCCGATTCTTCCGGAGTTAGGCACACCGACACCTACACCGCCATCGACCTCGGCTGCGGCACCGGTGCGCTCGCCGCCGCCTACGCCGTGCTCGACCCGCCCGCCAGGATCGTCGCGACCGATCGCTCGGCGGCCGCGGTCCGCTCGGCCCAAGCGACGATGCGTGCCAATCACCTGGAAGACCGTGTCATAGTGACCCATGACGACGCCGGCTCCGAGCTACCGGACGCGTCTGCCGACCTCATCCTCCTCAACCCGCCGTTCCACCTGGGCACGAGCGTGCACAAAGGTGCCGCGATCAGGCTGTTCGAGGCGTCCGCGCGCCTGCTGAGACCGGGAGGCGAACTCCTCGCCGTCTGGAACTCGCACCTCGCCTATCGGCCGCAGCTCGAGCGCGTCGTCGGCGAGACCGAGCAGCTCCACCGCACCCCGAAATTCACGGTGACGCACTCGGTGCGCGGCGGAGGACGGTGACGCGAACCGCGTGCGCCCGCGCCTGTGTCGTGCAGGGCGCTCGCCGCATCTGCCGTATATCGAACGCATAACGCGATTTGCCCCGGCCAGGCGCCTTCGTTAGCGTGGATGACGGCCCTGCGGGGCCGAGACCAGTCCGCGGTCGCGTCCTTCTTTCGTTTGAAGCTGTGCACGAAGAGGCGTGAGCGTACGGTCGATGTTCTTTGCGGCAGATCCGAAATCCGCCGTCCGCGCCGCTGGCATAGCCATGACGAAACGGCCCTGTGATCATCACCCGGACGTAACCGAAGCAAGCCCCCCGAGACCCGAATCACTCGGTGGGCGGCGGGGGAAACGTGTCCGAGTATGCTCTTGAAGCGCGCCATCTGTACAAGGTCTTCGGCAAGAACCCGAAGCAGGCGGTCCGCCGGCTGAAGGCCGGCGAGAGTCGCGCCGACGTGGCCGACGCCGGCACCGCCGCCGTCATCGACGCCAGCTTCTCTGTGAAGCGCGGTGAGATCTTCGTCATCATGGGGCTCTCCGGCTCTGGCAAGTCGACGGTCATCCGGATGCTGAATGGACTCCACGACGTGACCGACGGCGAGGTGCTCGTCGGCGGGGATCCGGTGACGGGCGTCTCCGCGAACCGTCTCCGCGAACTCCGCCGCGATCGGATGTCGATGGTGTTCCAGCACTTCGCGCTGCTGCCGCACCGCACGGTCGCCGCCAACGTCGCCTACCCGCTGGAGCTGAAGGGCGTCGCCAAGGCCGAGCGCCTGGCACGCGCAGAGGAGATCCTGGGCATGGTGGGGCTGGCCGGCTGGGGCGACAAGCTCCCCTCGGAGCTGTCCGGCGGCATGCAGCAGCGCGTGGGGATCGCCCGTGCGCTGGCATCCGACACGGACGTCCTGCTCATGGACGAGGCCTTCAGCGCGCTCGACCCGCTCATCCGTCGAGAGATGCAGGAGCAGCTGGTCGAGCTCCAGCAGAAGCTGCACAAGACGATCGTGTTCATCACCCACGACCTGAACGAGGCGATGTTCCTCGGCGACCGGATCGCGGTCATGCGCGACGGGCGCATCGTGCAGATCGGCACGCCCAACGAGATCCTCACCGACCCCGCCAACGACTACGTGTCGCAGTTCGTGCAGGACGTCGACCGGGCGCGCGTGCTCACCGCCGGCGATGTGATGGAGCCCGCGCACGCCGTCGTCTTCGCCTCGGCGGGCCCGCGCGCAGCGCTGAAGATGATGCGAGACATGCAGACCTCGGCCTGCTTCGTCACCGATGCAGGGCGCAAGCTGCTCGGAGTGGTGCGCGACAAGGACGTGCTGCGTCAGGTGCGCGAGGGCGAGAACGACCTCGTCGCGAAGCTGCGTCCGAGCCCGGGCTTCGTGACACGGGATCAGCTCATCTCCGAGTTGTTCGAGCTGGCCGTGGAGAGTCCGCTGCCCGTCGCGGTCATCGATGACGACGATCGCCTCGTCGGTGTGGTTCCGCGCGTCACCCTCTTGGCGGCGCTCGCCGACCTTCCCCCTGTCACCACCGAGATCCCGCTCATCGAGCCTTCGCTGGATGTGCCCGAAGCCGTCATCACCGAGGCACTCGAAGAGGCCTATGCCGCAGGTGCTGCGCCCGGAGACGGCGGCAACGACACCGAGGAGGTGCGCTGATGGATGGCCTGTACCGTCTCCCGCTCGGTGAGTGGGTCGAAGCGGCGATCATGTGGTTCCGTTCGGAGTTCCGCTGGCTGCTCAACGGTTTCACGAGCTTCATGCGCACGGCCATCGAGGGGTTCACCGATGGCCTGCTGTGGATCCCGCCGCTGGTGTTCATCGTGATCCTGGCGTTGCTCGGCTGGCTGGTGCGTTCGTGGCAGTTCGCCATCGGTGCCGCGCTCTCCCTGTTGCTGATCCTGTCGCTCGGCTTCTGGGAGAGCACCATGCAGACCCTGGGCCTGGTCGCCTTCGCTGCGTTCATCGCCGTCATATTGGCGATTCCTCTGGGAATCCTGGCGGCGAAGAGCCGACGAGCGAGCGTCATCATCCGGCCGATCCTCGATTTCATGCAGACGTTGCCCGCCTTCGTCTATCTGATTCCGGTCGTCCTGTTCTTCAGCATCGGCGTGGTGCCCGGCATGGTCGCGACGATCATCTTCGCGTTGCCGCCGGGTGTGCGCTTCACCGAGCTCGGCATCCGCGGGGTCGACTCCGAGACCGTCGAGGCGGGGCACGCCTTCGGCGCGAAGCCGGGTCAGATCCTGCGAGGAATCCAGCTTCCCCTGGCGACGCCCACGATCATGGCCGGGGTCAACCAGGTCATCATGCTCGCCCTGTCGATGGCGGTGATGGCCGGTCTCGTCGGCGCGCCGGGTCTCGGCCGCGACGTCGTCTTCTCGCTCGACCGCGGTGACATCGCGCTCGGTGTCGAGGCGGGGCTCTCGGTCGTGATCCTCGCGATCTACCTCGACCGGGTGACCTCGGCGCTGGGCAGCCCCAACGACTACAAGACCTCGTTGCTCGCCGTGCGCAAGCGGCACCAGTTAGGGCTGCTGCGCCGCGCGTCGATCTGAGCCGACCCCTCCTGAATACCCCAATCACAGCGTGAAACTGCGCTGAACGAAAGGAAACACAATGAAGAAGTCCAGACTGACAGGTCTGATCGGGCTCGCCGCTGCGGCAAGCCTTGTTCTCGCCGGCTGCGCGAGCGACACCCCCGGAAACGGCGATCCCAGCGAGGAGCCGGGTGGCGGCGACGAGAGCAAGGGCACCATCACCCTCGGCTACATCGGCTCGTGGACCGACGGGCTCAGCACTGCCTACCTGCTCGACAACCAGCTCACCAAGCTCGGCTACGAGGTCGTGCACGAGGATCTCTCCAACCCCGCGGTGCTCTACACCGGTCTCGGCGACGGCGCGATCGACGTGTACCCCTCGGCATGGCCCGAGGTCACCCACGCCGAGTACATGGAACAGCAGGGCGACAATGTGACGAGCCTCGGCGCGTACTACGACGGTGCGGCTCTGACCATCACGGTTCCCTCCTACGTCGACATCGACTCCCTCGCCGAGCTCGCCGAGCACCGC
Organism: uncultured Microbacterium sp.; assembly: GCA_964406995.1. Taxonomy (GTDB): domain Bacteria; phylum Actinomycetota; class Actinomycetes; order Actinomycetales; family Microbacteriaceae; genus Microbacterium. The sequence goes on along the minus strand of CAYOTY010000001.1, from coordinate 43,240 downwards.
GACCGCTTCAACGGCGACATCATCGGCATCGAGCCCGGTGCGGGCCTGACCGGTGTCACCGAGGCCATGATGCCCGTATACGGTCTCGATGACTGGAACCTTGTCACCTCCTCGACCTCCACGATGATCACCGAGCTGCGCGGCGCGATCGCCGATGAGCGTGACATCGTCGTGACGCTGTGGCGTCCGTTCTGGCCCTATGGCGAGATGGATCTGAAGGATCTCGAAGACCCCGAGGGCGCCATGGGCGACACGGAGTCGCTGCACTTCCTGGCCAACTCCGAGTTCGCCGCGGCGCACCCGGATGTCGCGGAGCTGATCGCGGGCATCGTGCTCGACGACGTCGCCTTCGGCGCGCTGGAGAGTCTCGTCACCAGCGATGAGTACGAGGGCAACCCCGCCGGCGCGGTCGAGCGGTGGGTCAGCGAGAACGCGGGCGCGTTCCCGACCCTGCTCACGGACTGATCACCACCCGAAGGGCCGCTCCGCGTCGTGCGGGGCGGCCCTTCGTGGCGCTCGGCGCCGTCTCTGCCGGCACGGATCGAGATCGGGGCCGCCCCCGGTCGCCGGCGCTCGCACGGTGGCGCGCACGCGCAAGCCTCGCTCCGGGCGGCGAGGTAGCGTCAGGGCATGCGAATGCCCGAACCACGACTTCCCGACCTGCGCGGCGGTCCCGTTCTCAACTGGGCGGTCCTCGCACCGGGCGCGATCGCCTCCGCCTGGACCCGTGCCGTTCTCGTGCACACCGACCAGCGGGTCGTGGCCGTCGGCTCGCGTTCCAGGGAGCGCGCCGACGCCTTCGCCGCCGAGCACGGCATCGCCACAGCCTTCGGCTCCTATGCCGCAGCGGTCGAGCATCCCGACGTCGACATCGTCTACATCGCGGCCCCGCACACCGAGCACGCAGCTCTTGCGGAACTCGCGATCGGGGCGGGCAAGCACATCCTCGTCGAGAAGCCCTTCGCGGTGACGGCATCCGAGGCAGAGCGCATCGCTGGCGCAGCACGCGAGGCCGGCGTCTTCGCCATGGAGGCGATGTGGACGCGGTTCCACCCCTGGGTCGATGTCGCCGACCAGCTCCTGATCGATGGCGCGCTGGGGGAGCTGCGCCTGATCTCTGCGGAGATCGGGCGTCGCTTCCCGGTCGATCCTCGCTCGCGCCTCTATGATCCCGCACTCGCCGGAGGCGCGCTCCTGGATATGGGGGTGTACGCGGTGTGGTTCGCGCAGCATTTCGGGGGTGCGCCGCTGCGCATGGGCGTTCTGGGGCAGAACACCGCCACGGGCGTCGACGCGCAGTCGACGATCGCCATGGAGTTGACCGGCGACGTCCACAGTGTCGTCACCGCCACGCTCTCCGCCTTCACCCCGAGTCGTGCCCACCTCTCCGGCACCGAGGGGATGCTCGTCGTCGAAGGGCGCTTCCCCATGCCCAGTGCACTGGCGCTTCACGACCGAGACGGCCGCCTCATCTCCCGCTTCGATGACACGACGGGACTAGAAGGACACCAGGCCCTGGCCCGCGAGGCAGTGTGGGCGGCGATCCATGTGGATGCGGGACGGCTCGAAGCTCCTCAGCATCCGCTCGCGGCCTCGGTCGGGCAGCTGCGGACGATGGACGAGGCGCGGCGGCAGATCGCCCTGACATGACCGGAGTCGCTCACGCGCAATCCGATGCCCTCCCGGCGCAAGCCCGGACACGGGCGTCGCGCATATCTTCGTAGGGCAAGAGGATACCCGGAGGTGTTCCCAGAATGACCGAACAGTCGGCGCTCGGGTCTGCAGCGGTCGGGGCGGCGCCGGAGCCGCTGTGGTTTCGCGAGGTGCTCGGGCACTATCCCACCGGCGTGGTCGTCGTCACGGCGCGTAGCGAGGAAGGCGAGCCGATCGCGATGGTCGTCGGCTCGTTCGTGTCGGTTTCGCTGGATCCTCCGCTCGTGGCCTACCTGCCCCAGAAGAGCTCTTCCAGCTACGCGCGGCTCAGGAACTCGCAACGATTCGCGATCAGCGTGTTGGCTGCGGACCAGGAGCAGCTCTGCCGACGGCTGGCTTCGAGAGACCCCCGCAAGCTCGACGGCGTCGCATGGTCGACGACCGACTCGGGGACTCCCGTGATCGACGGCTGCGTGGCCTGGATCGAGTGTGATCTCGAGCAGCGCTACGACGGTGGCGATCATGACATCGTCATGGGTCGCGTGATTCAGATGGCGGCACCGGAGCCGCAGCTGCCGCTTCTCTTCTTCCAGGGCGGCTACGGGCGTTTCACCCCGCTCTCCCTGGTCATGCCGAACGAGAAGGAGCTGATCCCCTCCCTGCGGGCGGTGGAGGCCGCGCGGGAACCGATCGAGGCCATCGCCGCCAGGACGGGACGCACGGTCCTCGTCTTCGGATCCATCGCTGAGGAACTGGTCCTCCTCGCGAGTGCGGTGGGAAGCGACGACAACGTCCGCGCCTCCTACGTGGGGCGGAGGATGCCCCGGGTGCCTCCGCTGGGCTCGCTCTTCGTCGCGGAAGATCCCATGCTCTCCGAGGAGTGGCTGGCGCGAGCGTGGGACGACGAGTCGCGCGGGGAGTTCGCCGCGATGCTCGATCGAGTCCGGGTGCGCGGATGGTCGATGGCGATGGACGATCCCTGGCTCGATGAATGGGATTCGGCGCTGGCTCAGTTCTCGCAGGGGGCTTATACGCCGCAGGTCGAGCGCCGACTGCACGAGCTGATCCGGAAGCGCTCGGCGATCTACGAGACGGAGGAAGGCCTGACGGCTGAGACGATACGTCTCCTCGCCGCTCCCGTTCGGGATGCCACGGGCGTCGTCGTCCTCGAACTCATCCTCCTGCTCGACGCCGGTCCCGAGATCGAGCTCGAAGAGCGCCGGACGCTTCTCCACGATCTGCTCGAGGGTGCGGCTGCCGCTACCACGGAGATCTCAACGACTGCGTGAGCCGGCCTCCGGAGCGCCCGCCCGAACCGGTGAGGCGTGCGGATCACGGTAGGACGGCATGGCCGATCCCGCAGGTCCCCGCCACGCGGTCGGAGCCTGCGGGATCGGCCACACGGACCTCAGGCGTCCCGGTCGATCCGCGTAGGGCGCCATCCCTCGTCGAGTTCGATCCTGAAGTGCGGTTCGCTTCTGCGCCGGGGAGGCGAGATGACCTCGACGTAGGAGCCGAGGGCATCCATGGTGTCGATGAACAGGAACTCGCCATCCCCGTCCAGCCCGTGCCCGCCCCCGCGGAAGATCTCGCGGAATCCGCGCTCTGACCAGGCTGCGCGTTCTGCGGCGAGGTCATCGACGAAATAGCCGATGTGGTGGAGGCCCTCACCACGCTCCTCGAGGAAGGTCGTGTAGATGCTCGGTCCGAGGAGGGGCTGGATCACCTCGATGCTCGCCCCGAACTCGGGCATGGCCACGACCGAGGAGATGTCCGCGGGCTGCGAATGGTATTCGGTGAAGCGCAGGAAGGCATTGTCGAATGTCCAGGCTCGCCAGCGGCGGATGCCGAGCGTGCGTCCGAGGTCGGCGACGGTGCGATCCAGCTCATGGGTCACGTAGGCGATCTGCTCGGCGGGTCGGTCGATCATGGTCAGTGGTTCTCCTCGTGTGAATGTTCTTGCATCGGTGGTGATCGTGCTCATCCCTTGACCGCGCCTCCGGCGAGCCCCTGGACGATGTGACGCTGGACGAACATCGCGATCACGATGACCGGCAGAGTCATGACGGTTGCCGCTGCGGCGATGGCGCCCCAGTTGACCTGGCCGTAGGACATGAACTCGAAGACGGCGACCGGGAGGGGACGGGTGTCCCTGCCTGCGATGACGATCGAGAACAGGAAGTGGTTCCAGGAGAAGATGAAGGCGAGGATCGCCGCAGAGGCGAGACCTCCCTTCGTCACAGGCAGGATGATGCTCCACAGAGCGCGGAGGGTCGTCGCACCGTCGACGAGTGCCGAGTCGATGAGCTCCTGAGGGATCTCCTCGAAGAAACCGATCATGAGCCAGCAGATCAGGGGCAGTGTGATCACCGTGTGAACCAGGATGAGCGCGAGGAACGTGTTCGTCAGGTCGATCCGACTGAAGATGAGGAACCACGGTACGAGGAAGGTGATCCCGGGGGTCACCCGGGAGGAGAGGATCAGCAGTCCGAGCTTCGAGGCCCGGTGCCGTGCGATCGCGTATGCGGCGGGAACCCCCAGCAGCATTCCGAGCGCGACGGAGCCGAAGCCGACGATGAGCGAGTTGATCATGTACCGGAGGAACTCGGTCTGCTCGAAGACCGCACGGTAGTTGTCCATCGTCGGCGTGAAGATCCACAGGTAGTCGGGCGAGCTGATGTCGAGAGGAGCTTTCAGCGACGTCGCGATCATGTAGTAGAAGACGAACAGGAACGGGATGAACGTCAGCACGATCGCCGTGTAGAACACGGTGCCTCGGAGCGCCCGGCGACGTCGGCGCTGGGCGCGGCGCTGATGCGCGGAGGGTGAGACCGCTGGACGGGCGGCGGTGGTCGTTGCGGGTTCAGGCACGGATTTCTCCTTTCTCGCGGGCTCGCCGCAGACGCAGCATGCCGCTGGAGATGACGAGGACGAGGAGGAAGAAGACCACGAGCAGAGCGGCGCTGTATCCCATCTGCTGGTACTGGAACGCCGAGGCGTAGGCGTAGATATTGAGGGTCTCGGTGGAGAAGCCGGGTCCGCCCTGGGTGAGCACGAAGATGATGTCGAAGGTCTTGAGCGCTTCGATGAGGCGGAAGACGATCGCGATGACGAGCACGGGCCTGACCATGGGCAAGGTGATGTGCCAGAAGCGCTGCCATGGCCCGGCGCCGTCGATGGCGGCGGCTTCGAACGGGTCGGTCGGCAGTGCCGAGAGCCCCGCGAGGGTGATGAGTGCGATCAGCGGCGCCCACTCCCATGTGTCTACGAGCATGATCAGCGGCATCGCGAGCGCTCGATCGGAGACCCAATCGCTCGGCGGGAGACCGAGGTTGGTGAGGATGTCGTTGAAGATGCCCAGCTGCGGATTGAACATGAGCCGCCAGACCAGAGCGATGGCGACCGGGGTTGCGATCATCGGCAGCAGCATGAAGCTGCGGACGATGCCCCGCAGGACGAACTGCCGGTGCAGGAAGACCGCGAGGGCCACGCCGATGACGGTCTGTGCCGCTACGGCACCGCCGGTGAAGACGACCGTACGCCACAGTGCACCCCAGAAGCGGTCGTCTTCGAAGAGGAGGCGCGTGTAGTTGTCCAGGCCGATGAACTGGGGTGTGACTCCGCGACTCCCGTTCCACCGCAGCGTCGAGAGGACGAGGGTGTAGCCGATGGGAAACACCATCATCGCGCCGATGAAGGCGACGGCGGGTCCTGCGAAGACGAGGAGGATATGGCGTTCGACGAAGGTGCTGATCGTGCGACGGCGCTGGGGCCGGGACCTCTCGGGTCCCGGCCCCACCTGCGTCGCCGACGAAGCCGCGCGTCGGTTCTTCAGGTCGGTCATCGTGTCACTGCCCGGTCGAAATGACCTGGTTCATCGCTGCCGCTGCTTCGGACACGGCCCGGGCGACATCACCGCCCTCGATCGACACCGCTATCGCATCGCCGATGATGTCTCGCACCTCGGGAACCTGGATGACGTTGGGCAGCTGGGGTGAAGCATCCGGGATCGTCGCGAGGAAGACCTCGGCGAACTCCTGGTTCGTGTCGGCCGGGAACCCGATCGACTCACGGGCACCGGGGACGCCGTCCGCCTGCAGATCCTCGACGATCTCCGGGCTTGTCATCCACTGCATCAGGAGCCATGCAGGTCCCTTCTTGCTCGAGGCCGGGTTCATCGCGATGCCCCACCCGAAGAAGGTGTGCCCGGTGGGCATCTCGGCGAAGCCCACATTGTCGTAGACGGTCGACTTCTCGGGATCGAGGAACTGGCTGGCGAGGCTGGAGTTGTCCGCCCACATCGCAAGCTTTCCCTGCTGGAAGAGGGCGAGGAGCTCCTCCCAGCCGTTGTTGACGGAACCGGAGGGACCGGAGTTGCGCAGCAGACGCCCGTACAGGTCGAAGGCGTCGACACCGCCCTGGTTGTCGAAGCCTGCGTTGCCTTCGGCATCGGTGTAATCGACGCCGAAGTTGACGAGGAAGCTTCCGAACTGACTGGTCAGCGGAGCGCGCTTGCCGCGCAGGCCGATGCCGTGAACACCGTTCTCAGGATCGTTGAGCAGAGCGGCCGCGGCTTCGAGCTCTTCCGCTGTGGTGGGTGGCTCGATCCCGGCTTCCTCGAGCTTGTCCTTCAGGTAGTACAGCATCTGGACCTCGACGAGAGTGGGGAGGATGTAGAGCTCTCCGTCGAAGCTCCCGGCTTCGAGGATGCCCGAGCTGATGTCGTCGAAGTTATAGTCCGGGGAGGTGAGTGCGGGGTTGTCGACGTAGGGCTGAAGGTCCTGGAACCATCCCGATTGCGAGAAGCGCAAGCCGTTGAGCTGGCCGGCAGCTGCGTAGACGTCGACCGCATCAGAGCCGGAGGAGAGCTCGACCTGCAGCTTCTGATAGAACTGCTCCTCCACGAGCGACTCCACGGTCACCTTGATGCCGGTGAGCTCCTCGAACTGGGGGATCCTCGCTTCGATGCGCTCCTGCCAGGCGTTACGGCCGGCGAGCACGTGGATCTCGGCGCCCTCGTACCGCTTCCAGTCGAAGGCTCCCGTCGCCTCGTCGGGGTCGTACTCGGCGGGGTCACCGGATGCAGCACATCCGGTGAATGCCATCGTCGCGGCGAGCGCTATCGCAGTGAACAGTGCTGTCCTTCTCATTTCCACTCCTTCGTGTGTTGGTGCTCGGCGGGTGTCTTCACGATAGGAACGGCTCACGGTGTCGGCGTTGCCCGAGAGTGCGAGAATGTTGTCCGGTACGGACAGGTCGACGTGATGGGTTCTCTACGGTCGGTGGTCGCCCGCAGTATCGAAGGATCGCCAGCTGCATCGATGCGAGAGGAGGGCGTGGTGAAGGGTTCCTCGGGTTCCGGGGCGGATGCCCGCCGTCGGGTGACGAGCGCGGACGTTGCACGTGCCTCAGGAGTGTCGCGAGCGACGGTGAGCTATGTGCTCAACAACTCCACTACCCGGCCTATCGCGGAGGCGACTCGTGATCTCGTGCTTCGTACGGCGGCGGAGCTGGGGCATGTCCCCTATGCACCGGCTCGCGCACTGCGTCTGGGGCGGAGCAACATCGTCGTCGCTCTCGTGCCCGGATTCGGCGTCGGCCCCATCACCGACGCACTTCTCGACGCGTTCGACGCGGCGATCGGCGAGCGCGGCATGGCACTGCTCGTGCATCGGTACACGGGTCAGGGTCGTCCGCTTGCGGAACTCTGGCCGCTCGTGCAGCCTGCGCTGGTGATCTCCGTCGGTGGTCTGACCATCCCGGACATCAGCTCCATCCAGCATTCGGACGCGAAGCTCTTCAGCATGCGCACGCTGCTGCCGCACGAGCGGATGGGGCGGATGCAGGTGGACTATCTCGTCTCGCGGGGGCACCGGCGTCTGGGCTACGCGTTCCCGATGGATCCCGCGGCCGGCCCCATCGCCTCCGAACGTCTTGAGGGTGTGCGGGCCGCATGCCGCGAGCACGGGCTTCCCCCGCCGGTAGTCTGCGTGATCGATCAGGACGGTGCGGGCGTGGAGGAGGCGGTGTCGACATGGCTGGCGGGGGAGGAGTCCGTGTCGGTGGTCTGCGCCTACAGCGATCTTCTTGCCCTCGCGGTCGCCGCAGGGGTGAGAGATGCGGGATATGCGGTTCCGGAGGACCTCGCCCTCATCGGGATCGACGACTTCGCACCCGCGCGGGGCGAGCTCACGACCGTGCGCATCGATGTCAAGCGCCTCATCGAGGCCGGAGTCGAGTCGGTCATGGCTCTCCTCGACGACCGTGACCTGCCCGAGTTCGACGGGAGTTCCCTGCTCGAGGTCATTCCGCGCCGTTCGGCCTGAGAGCGCCGGCGGGATTCAGATCGCGGTCTGCTCCCGCACTGTCCGAGCGGCACTACGCCTGCGGTACTCGCCGGGCGGGACGCCGAAGGTCTGCTTGAACGTACGGTTGAAGTGGGGGGCGTCCCAGAACCCCCAGCGTGCACCGATCTGCTGCACGGAAAGGTCCGGCCTGTGCTGGAGGTCCGCGCAGCAGTGCGCCAGGCGCTGGCTCCGGAGCCAGGCGCCTACTGTGGTGCCTCGCAGCTCGAACATGCGGTGAAGGGTGCGTGTGGAGACGTTCGCCGATCGTGCGATCGCCTCCGGGTTGAGGTCATGGTCGCCGAGCCGCTGCTCCATGGTCTCAAGAGCGCGGCGCATCGAAGGGATGTCGATGTCGAAAGGCGCGATGTCGCGGCACATCATCGCGATCATGCCTGTGAGGTGCGCGAAGACGGCCATGTTCCCGGAGTCCAGGCCCGGTTCGGTCAAGAGGGCGGCGACGAGGTGGGCGACCAGAGTCCCGTCGCCGTCGGCGGCCACCATGATCCCCACTGCGCGGTCGAGGTCGGCGCGGTGCGGTGCGGTGATCGCCCGGGCGAGGGAGAGGACTGCTGCCGAGCCGCCGGGAGGCACCGTTATGCTCCCCCGACAGGGCCGGATGAGGAGGAGGTGTCGCTCGGGAAGCACCCAGGCTGCACCATCCTCCTCCACCCGGAGAGTGCCCCTCTCGCAGAGGATCAGGCAATGACTGGCGGTCTCGGTGAGATAGGAGAGCGCCCAGCGCCCTTCGCCGGCGCGGATGGCGCGAAGCGGGGAGGACTCGGTGGTGGCGAACATGGCAATCTCATCTTTGAGTGGTCTTTGAGGCAGTGTACACGTGTACATGTACACGTGTCACATAGTTGTGCGAGACGAGTCGAGGGGAAGCATGACGCTCTGCGGCAGATCGCTGACGCGGAGCGTCATGCTTCCCCTGCATCCGTGCAGCAAGGTGAAGGCATCATGCCCGATCCGCGTCGTCCCTTCCCCCGCGGGACAGCGCTCTTCGCCGCCGTCGGGCTCGTCCTGCTCGCCATCAATCTCCGCACTGCTCTCGCAGCCTTCTCTTCGGTGGCCGACCGGGTCGGAGAGGAGATCATCGTCTCCACGGAGACCGCGGGGCTCATCGGAGCAGCGCCCTCGGCGTGCTTCGCCGTCTTCGGCCTGCTCGCACCGCGAGTAGCGCGGACGATCGGCCTGGAGCGTGCCGCCGTGCTCGCGCTCGGTATCGTCTTGCTGGGACACGTGCTTCGCTCGATCGCAGGGCAGGCGTCGGGGATCGTGATCGGCACCCTCGTGATCTTCGCGGGTGTCGGAGTGGGGAACGTCCTCGTGCCGGCGCTCATCAGGCGCTATCACGGGGATCGGATCAACGTGATGACCGGGGTCGTAGGTTTCGTCTACGCGGTCGGGACCGGGGTGTCGGCGATCGCCACCCCCGCCGCCGCCGGGATCATCGGCTGGCGCTGGGCGCTGGGCATGTGGGGAGCTTTCGCCGTTGTCGCCGCGCTGCCCTGGATCGCGCTGGCCGCACGCCGGAGACCCGCCCGGGGTGGTGGCGACTTCATCCCCGACCCCTCGCCTGACTACCTCGCGATCCCCTCGGTATGGCGCTCGCCGCTGGCGTGGGCTCTCATGCTCACCTTCGGCTACGGCGCCATCGCCTCCTACTCGCTCTTCACCTGGCTTCCCTCCATCCTCGAGGACATGGCCGGAATCCCGGTCAGCGAAGCCGGTGGCTATCTCGCGCTGTTCGGGTTCATGGGCATCCCCATCAACATCGTCGTCATCGTCGTCGGTGCGCGCAGAACCGCGCAGACGCTTCTGATGCTCGTAGGAATCTTCACGTTCATGATCGGTTACGCAGGTCTCGCGCTTCTGCCAGACCCCGGCCTGGTGGTGCTCTGGGTCGCGCTCATAGGGCTCGGGCCCTTTGCGATGCAGATGGTGCTCGTCCTGCTCGGAGAGCGCACCCGCAGCCCGCAGGCGACCGTCGCTCTGAGCGGTTTCGTGCAGAGCGTCGGATATGGGACCGGCGCCATAGGTCCCCTCCTGCTCGGAATCGCGAAGGATGTCGCGGGAGGCTGGAGCATCCCTCTGCTGTTCCTCGCCCTCGGAGCGATCCCGCTCCTCCTCCTGACGGGGCTGATCGCGCGATCCGGACCCTTCGATGAGGCCGTCCGACGATGACTTCGAGAGCGGTGACGATCTCCTTGCGCGCCTCCGTCACTTTCTTGCCCGAGCCCGCCTCAGAACGGCGACCTGGCAGCGGAATGCAAGCCCGGGGCGCACACTCCGGCTAGCGTCTTGTGATTATGACGAATCGCCTCCGTGTTGCTGCCGCGACTGTCCTCAGTGAAGAGCTCTGCGAACTGATCGAGACGCTGGAGCCCCGGGTCACGGTGATCCGTGACCAGTCGATCATGCCGCCGGCGCGTTACCCGGGAGACCACGGCGGGGATCCCGACTTCCGCCGCACACCCGAGCAGCAGCGCCGATTCGAAGAGATCGTCGACTCGGCCGATGCTCTCTACGGTCTGCCTGACGAGTCGGCTCAGGCGCTGCACCGCACGGTGATGGCCAATCCTCGTCTGCGCTGGGTGCACACCTCCCGTGCCGGGGGCGGTGCTCACGTCAAAGAGGCTGAGCTTCCCCGCGAGGCGCTGGAGCGGATCGTCGTCACCACTTCGGCGGGAGTCCACGCCGATCCGCTCGCCGAGTTCGCGGTCCTTGGAGTATTCGCCGGAGCCAAGAACCTCGACAAGCTCCAGACATACCAGAGGCAGCATCACTGGCAGCTGCGCTGGACGCTCGGCTGGGTGAGCCGGCAGAAGATCGCCGTGGTCGGTCTCGGGGCGATCGGCCGTGCCGTGGCGGCGAAGCTCTCAGCCCTCGGAGCGACGGTCATCGGCGTCCACCGACGCCAGGTGGACGCACCCGGCGTCGCTCGCATCGCGTTGATGGAGGAGCTCAAGGAAGTCCTCGGTCAGGTCGATGCCGTGGTCCTCGCTCTCCCCGGCACCGATCTCACTCATCACATCATCGACGGCAGCGTTTTCGACGCCATGAAGCCCGGCATCACTTTCGTCAACGTCGGCCGTGGTTCTACCGTCGACGAGGAGGCTCTCATCGAGGCTCTGCGCCGCGGAACGGTCGGCTACGCCGCACTCGACGTCTTCGAGGTCGAGCCGCTGCCTGCCCGGAGCCCGCTCTGGGACATGTCCAATGTCATCATCAGCCCGCACGGTGCTGCCATCACCGTCGAGGAGGATCGCATGATCGCAGAACTGTTCGCGGAGAACGCGACGCGGCTGCTGGACGGTCGACCGATGCGGAACCTCGTGAATATCGACGAGTTCTACTGACGTTCGCGTATCTGGCGTACGGCGCCAAGCAGGCGACGGACACGGTCAAGCAGACGGCTCTCTTGCATGCGAGCGTGGAACCATGTCAGGAACGCGCTCGGACACGATGAACCTTGTTCTCTTCTACAGCCCCTTCGGGCGGCTGAACTACACCTGGCGCCGGCCCAGTAGCGGCATCGAGGGCGTCATGACGTTGGACTACATCTCGCGGGTCGCGCGCGAGGCCGAGGCTGCTCGCTTCGATGCGATCTTCCTCGCCGACAAGCTCACACGGGACGGTACGGACTTCATCCAGATCGAGCCGCTCACGACTCTCGGTGCGCTGAGTGCGGTGACCGATCACATCGGTCTGATCGCCACTGTCTCCACGACCTTCTCGCAGCCCTACAACGTCGCGCGCATGCTCGCCCAGATCGACCTCCTCTCCGGCGGGCGGGCCGCTGTCAACATCGTCACCTCCACCGAGGGCCACCAGAACTTCGGCGGTCAGATCCCGGCGAAGGACGAGCGCTACCGGATGGCCGATGACTGGCTCGCTGCCGCCATCGCGCTCTGGGACGCGTGGGAGGACGATGCCGTCGTCAACGACCGCGCCGGCAACACCTGGGCGGATCCGGCGAAGATCCATCGGGCAGATCATGTCGGACCCTACTTCCAGGTCGAGGGTCCCATGACCGTGCCGCGGTCGCCGCAGGGCAGACCCGTGATCGTCCAGGCCGGCCAGTCTCCGGAGGGCATGGACTACGGATCGCGCAACGCCGAGGTCGTCTTCACCGCCAAGAGCGAACTGGATCTCGCTGTATCCTTCGTGGCTGAGATGAGGAGTCGAGCTGCAGAGCACGGCCGTGACCCGCACGCCTTTCGGATCCTGCCCGGGATCGTGCCCATCGTCGGCGATTCCCAGTCCGAGGCGGAAGACATCGCCGCGGAGCTTGCGGAGTACTACGCGATCGAGGACGGGCTGAAGTATCTGAGCAATCTTCTTCTCGACATACGGCTCGACGATCTCGACCTCGATCGGCCTATTCCTGTCGATCGGCTCATGACGCCGGAGGAGGCCGAACGCAGTGCCAACCTTCATGCGAGCCGGTACCCGAATCTGTACCGCATCGTGGTCGAGGAGCGCCCGACACTGCGTGAGATGATCCGTTCCCGCGCCAAGATCAGCGGCCATCAGTTCCAGCTCGGAACGCCCGCCTCGATCGCGGACGAGATGCAGCACTGGTTCGAGAGCGAGGCGTGCGACGGCTTCACGATCATCCCGCCCTACATGCCGGAGGGATTCACGCGTATCTGCTCCGAACTCGTGCCGGAACTGCAGCGACGCGGACTTTTCCGAACCGAGTATCCGGGGTCCACGCTGCGCGAAACGCTCGGCATCCGCCGCAAGCGCGGCGCCGAGCGGTGACCGGGATCGCTTACGAGTCGCAGGCGGAACAGGCCCCGTCCTGTCTGCGCAAGAACGACGGATAGCGACGTGACAGAGTCGATTGGCAGTATCACCCGTGCGACTGGAGACACCATGGCAACAGTGAGCAAGGCCGAGGAGGTCTCGGCTGCGGTCCCGCGCCGTCGTAAGAGGCGCATGAGCCGTATGTGGTGGTTCCTGGTCCCGGCGGCGATCCCCTACGCTTTCATCGTCCTGATCCCGTCAGTGCAGGGTGTGGTGTACTCCTTCACCGACTGGAACGGACTTTTCCCGGACTGGAACTGGGTCGGACTGGACAACTACTTCATGCTGTTCAACGACGATCAGGCGGTGCGCGCCGTCAGGAACACACTTCTGCTCGCACTCATCGTCACCGTCTTCGAGAACGTGATCGGGCTGGCGCTCGCGCTCGCGATCAACGCCAAGCTGAAGTCGCGCAATCTGCTCCGCGTCGTCTTCTTCATGCCGGTCGTCATCCTCTCGGTCGTCGTCGCCTTCGTCTGGCAGTTCATCTTCACGCCGTCCGGTCCTATCAACGAGGTCCTGCGGGGGATCGGACTCGAGTCCCTCGCGCAGAACTGGCTCGGTGACCCCAAGCTTGCGCTCGGCTCCATCTCGGTCATCATGATCTGGCAGTTCTCCGGCTACGCCATGGTGATCTATCTGGCGGGCCTCCAGTCGGTTCCGGCCGAACAGCTGGAGGCGGCGTCCCTTGACGGCGCCGGTCCTGTGGCACGTTTCTGGTACGTGGTCCGCCCCCTCCTCGCGCCCGCGTTGACCGTCAACGTCCTGCTCGCACTCATCCGAGGGCTCATGTCCTTCGACCAGATCTGGGTGACGACTCAGGGAGGCCCGGCGCGATCGACGGAGACGCTCTCGACGCTCGTCTACCGCAACGCCTTCCAGTTCGGCGAGCTCGGCTACAGCGCTGCGCTCGCCGTGGTCCTCACGTTCTTCGTCGGCATCATCGCGATCTTCCAGTATCGCTACATGACACGTTCGTCAAGGAAGGACTGAGATGAACCGCTATACCTGGAAGACGGGTGCCCTCGAGGGCGTGATGGCCGTCGTCGCGCTGATCTTCCTGTTCCCGATCTACATCCTCATCAACGTCGCGGTCCGTCCCGCATCCGACGCGAGCTCGCCGATCGCCCCGACCCGTGAGCCCACCTTGGGCAACTTCGTCGAGGCGTGGAACGCCTCCGGCCTGGGGATGGCCATCGTCAACAGTGTGATCATCACGGTCGTCAGCAGCGTGCTCATCGCGCTCCTGGCCGCCGTCGCGGCCTATCCCATCGCGCGGGCCACCGCGAAATGGTCCAGCTTCGCCTTCTACTCCTTCATGATCGGCCTGCTTCTTCCGTTCCAGCTCGGGCTCATACCGCTGTACATGACGATGAAGGATCTGGGCCTGCTGGGCACGATCCTGCCGCTCATCATGATCTACGTCGGCATGCGGATCCCCTTCTCCGTCTTCCTGTATGCGCAGTTCCTCCGGCAGATCCCGATCGACTACGACGAGGCGGCGGCGATCGACGGCGCCAGTCCTGCACAGACCTTCTTCCGGGTGATCCTGCCGATGCTCAAGCCCATCACCGGAACGGTGTTGATTCTCAACGGCCTGTTCATCTGGAACGACTTCCTCCAGCCGCTCCTCTACCTCAGCGGTACCGGGACCGCGACGGTGCCGGTGGCCATCTACAGCTTCGTCGGCGAATTCGGTGCGGACTGGGGCGTGGTCTTCTCGGCGCTGATCATCGGTCTCATCCCGTTCCTCATAGCGTTCTTCTTCCTCCAGCGCTCGCTCATACGCGGTCTTGCGAGCGGTATCAAGGGCTGAGAGGCCCGCGTCATTCCAACCAAGAAGGGAAATCACATGTCTAAAGCATTCAAGGGCGGTGTCGCCGGCTTCACCATCGCCGCGCTCGCACTGATGACCGGCTGTACAGCCGACAACGGCGGGGAAGGCACCCCCGCCGATGCACCCGATCTCGTCACCATCTCCTGGAAGGCCTCTGAGAAGGCCGGCATCGACGCCGTCGTCGAGGCCTTCAAGGATGCCAACCCCGGTGTCGAGGTCGTGGTCACCATCGCCGACATCGAGCAGTATCAGGCGACCCTGCGCACGCAGCTGGCCGCAGGCTCGGCCGCCGACGTCATGAACGTCTGGCCTGCTGACGGAAACCCCGGCGCAGTGTGGCAGATCGCTCCTGGCGGGTTCCTGGAAGACCTCTCGGATCGCCCGTGGGCGCAGCTGTACCCCGACTTCCTCCGGGACTCCATGAGCTATGACGGCAACGTCTATGTCATGGGGCCGCTGCTGAACACGTTCGGCTCGTTCTACAACCAGGCTGCGCTCGATGAAGTCGGGCTCACGCCGCCCGAGGTCTGGGCCGACGTCATCCCGTTCTGTGAGGATGCACGTGATGCCGGCAAGGTCGCCTATGCGGTCGGCGCCGGAACGCCCCACAACTCTCAGAACGCGATGTATCAGCTCGTCCCCACCCTGGTCTACCCGCAGGGCTCCGACTTCGATGAGCGCCTGGCGAACGGTGACACGACCTTCTCGGACGAGCCGGGGTGGAACACCGCGATCGAGTACTTCCAGGAGATGATCGACGCGGGCTGCTTCAATGACGACGTCACAGGCGTCAACAACGACGGCATGCTCCAGATGGTTGCGAACCGCGAGGCGCTCGGCGTCCAGCCCAGTGCCGCGCAGCTCGCGACTCTGCGCACGCTCGCGGGCGACGACGAGATCATCTTCTCGCCGTTCTCCAGCGGAGACGTCGCCGGTGAGGGAATCGTCGCGGTCGCCAGCGGTGGCGGTGCGGCGCTGAACAAGAACGCGAAGAACAAGGAGCTCTCGCTGGCCTTCATCGACTTCCTCGGTTCGAAGGAGGGACTGACGATCTACGCGAACGCGATGCAGGGTCCGCTGCCCTCGGTGTACTACGACGACATGCAGCTCGATGACGGCATCCTGACCTACATTCAGACGATCGTCGACGAGGGCCGTGCGGTGCGTTTCCTGAACCAGGCCTGGCCGACCGCCCGCGTGGAGCAGTCGATGCACGCCGGCCTGCAGGGCATGTTCACCGGCGTGACCACCGGGGAGCAGGTTCTGGCGGAGATGGATGCAGCCTACAGTCGTTGATGAGTAGGTCCTAGGAATCGGGGGAGATCGGCTGTCTGGTCTCCCCCGATTCTCTTCCGCACATTCGGCAGGTACGCTGCCGCGAGGAGGTGTTCTGTGAACGATAGCGAGCGTCGACAGCCGAAGAAGAAGCGCGTCACGACGGAAGACATCGCTCGAGCATCGGGTTTCTCGCGAGCGACCGTCAGCTATGTGCTCAACGACGCCCCGGGCAAGGGGATCTCGGATCAGACCAAGCGGCACGTGCTCAAGGTGGCCCGTGAGCTCGGCCACATCCCCAACGGTGCGGCCCGCTCCCTCCGCCTCGGGCGGAGCCGTATCGTGCTCGCGCTCATTCGCCACTATGCGATCGGACACGTCGCGGACCGGCTCATCGAGTCGCTCGACAGGGCGCTGACGGCCCGCGGACTCGTTCTCGTCGTGCATCGCTACGAGGAGGACGCGCTCTCGATCCCTGAACTGTGGGGGATGATCTCGCCTGACCTGATCGTCACCATGGGTGGCCTGCTGCCTCCCACACTCCCAGAGACCTCACCGGTGCACCTGGTTCCGATTCATGGAATCTTCCCGCACAGCCGCGCCGCCGAGATGCAGATCGAGTACCTGCATTCGCAGGGACACCGGGACATCGGCTATGCGATGCTGCGCGATGACCCCCGAGTCGAGCTCATCTCCGCCGAACGCTATGCAGGGGTCACTGCGGCGCAGGAGAGGCTGGGCCTGCCACCACTGGTCACCCAGTCGTTCTCCGTCGGCGATGCCGAGGCGACTGTTGCCGCGGTTCGCACGTGGCTCTCAGGCCCGCACCCCGTCACGGCCGTTGCGACCCACAACGACGAGCTCGCGCTGATGCTCATCTCCGCACTCCGCTCCTGCGGTTTCGAGCCCGGTCAGGACCTCGCGATCATCGGGATCGACAACATCCCGCTTGCTCGTGTCGAGGTCACCACGATCGAGATCGACATCGACCGGTATGCTTCGGCGATCGTCGCCCGAACCCTCAGCGCTCTCGACAACGAGCCGCCTCCCGAGGATGAGATCACGGACGACGACTTTCTCCATCTGTTCGTGCGCAGCAGCGCCTGAGTCTGATCATCCGCCACTCCTGATGCGAGAGGCGAGCAGCTCGGCAAGGCTCATCGCCTTGACGTCGGCGAGCTGATCGGCTTGAGTCCGACAGGAGAAGCCGTCGGCGAGCAGGATCGTGCCTTCCTCCCGCTCGCGCAGTGCGGGGAGCAGAGCGTGCTCGGCTACGGCGACCGAGGTCTCGTAGTGGCCTTCCTCCATGCCGAAGTTCCCCGCGAGACCGCAGCAGCCGGCGAGCACGTCGAGCGTGGCGCCTGCGTTCTCCAGCAGTGCGCGATCACTCTCGAAGCCCATCACCGAATATTGGTGGCAGTGGGGCTGGACGATCGCGGTGACGTCGCTGAGATCTGGTGCGGTCCAGTCCGGTGCGGTCGCCAACGCCTCTGCGAGCGT
Source organism: uncultured Microbacterium sp. (assembly GCA_964406995.1). Classification (GTDB taxonomy): domain Bacteria; phylum Actinomycetota; class Actinomycetes; order Actinomycetales; family Microbacteriaceae; genus Microbacterium. The sequence continues at coordinate 25,813 of CAYOTY010000001.1, read as the reverse complement.
GCGGGTCGAAGAGGCGAGGAGCTCGGCCCGCGGATCTTCGGGGAGGAGCTCGGGAAGGTCGCTGCGAAGAACCGCGGTGCACGAAGGCTCCACCCCGACGATGGGAATGCCCGCCTCCGCGTAGGGGGCGAGGACGGCGAGCAGGTCCTTCAGACGGCGGCGTGCGCCGTCGAGCTGACCTGTGGAGATCCAGGTCAGGCCGCAGCAGACGTCTCTGGTCGGCAGGAGCACCTGGTAGCCGGCGGCCTCGAGCACCTCGATGGCGGCGCTGACGCCGCTGGGGGTGAAGGCGTCGCTGAAGGAGTCGGTCCACAGTACGACGGGAGCGAGCATCGTTTCTTGCGGGATCGCCTCGACGGGGGTGCGCCGACGGGCTGCGGTCTCGGAGCGGTGGAAGGGACGATCGGCGAAGGCCGGCACGGAGCGCCGCGGGTCCATTCCGCCCAGGCGCAGTCCGATCCGGGTCAGGGACCGGAACGAGGTGATCCGGTTGATCATTCGCGGGGCGATGCCGGCGAGGCGCGCCCATCGGGGCAGCCAGCCGAGCACATAGTGCGAGATCGGTCGGATGCGGCCACGATAGCTCCGGTAGAGCACCTCGGACTTGTACTGAGCCATGTCCACGCCGGCCGGGCAGTCGCGGGAGCAGGCTTTGCAGCTCAGACAGAGATCGAGCGCTTCGTGCACCTCGGGTGAGCGCCAACCTCCCGTGATGAGGGTGCCGTTGGCCATCTCCTGGAGCGTGCGTGCCCTGCCGCGCGTGACGTCGTTCTCCTGGCGTGTCGCCTGGTAGGAGGGGCACATGAATCCTCCGACGTCGGCGCGGCACTTGCCGACGCCGACGCAGCGATGCACCGCGCGGGTGAAGTCTCCGTCGTCGTGAGCGAAGGAGAAGCCGCGGACACGGGGGATGGGCAGTGCCGCAGGTCGCCGCAGGTCGATGTCCAGCGGCGCGGGGTCGACGATGATTCCCGGATTGAGCAGGTTCTCCGGGTCGAGAAGCGCTTTGAAACGCCCGAGCAGTGCGATGGCCTCGGGGGAGTACATCAGTGAGAGCAGCTCACCGCGGGCCCGCCCATCCCCGTGTTCACCCGAAAGGGATCCGCCGTGTGCCACGACGAGCTCGGCGGCCTCCGTCATGAAGCGGCGGAGGGCGCGTCCGTCGTGCTCGAGCGGGATGTCCAACCGTACGTGCACGCAGCCGTCGCCGAAGTGGCCGTAAGGGAGCCCGTCGACGCCGTGGGCGCGCATGAGCTGTTCGAACTCGCGTAGATAGGGTCCGAGTCGCTCCGGGAGCACTGCGGCATCCTCCCACCCCGGCCAGGCTTGAGCACCCGCAGGAGTGCGGCCCGCGAGGCCCGCTCCGTCTTCGCGGATGCGCCAGAGCGCGGAGGCCTCCGGGCCCGCCTGCACGATTTTCGAGTAGCGGGTTCCGGCGTCGCGTGCGAGGCGGGTCGCCGCATCCAGCGCTGCTCCTGGTTCGTCGCCGCCGACTTCGACGAGAAGCCAGCCTCCCCCTCGGGGGAGTTTGGGCACGGAGTCCGCCCCTTTGTGTCGACGGATGACGTCGACGAGGCGCGCGTCGAGCCCTTCGATCGCGAGCGGGGAGTGCTTCAGGAGCGCAGGAACGGCGTCGGCGGCGCTTGCCATGTCCGGGTAGCCGAGAACGACGAGTGCAGGAGACGCTTCGAGAGGGACCAGGCGCACGGTCGCCTCGAGGATCGTCGCCACCGTGCCCTCGGTGCCGACGAGGGCACGGGCGAGATTCCGGCCGTTCTCGGGGAGCAGGTGCTCGAGAGAGTAGCCGCTGACCTGGCGACCGAAGCGACCGAACTGCGTCCGCAAGAGCTCGAGATTCTCGGTGACGAGCTGCTCGAGACCGACGACAGGGTCGTATCCTTGCGCCGCGATGAAGCGGTTCCCCCGTCCGTCGACGACGTCGAGAGCGATCGCGTTGTCGGCCGCGCGACCATAGGCGAGCGCGTGGGCCCCGCAGGCGTTGTTGCCCAGCACGCCACCGATCGTGGCGCGGGTGTGGGTCGACGGATCCGGGCCGAATCGGAGTCCGTGCGGTCGTGCTGCGGCGTTGATGGATGCCAGGATGACACCGGGCTCGACAACAGCGGTCATGGACTCGGGGTCGATCGAACGGATGCGATCGAGATGCACGGAGGTGTCCACCACGATGCCCGGTCCGATGGCGTTTCCGGCGACGGAGGTTCCGGCGCCGCGCAGGGTGAGGGGCGTACCGGTTTCGCGGGAGACCTCGGTGACGGCCACGAGCTCATCGATGTCGCGGGGCGTGACCACGGCGAGCGGGGGCACGCGATAGTTGGATGCGTCGGATGAGTACTGTGCTCGGATCGCGGTAGAGGTCGAGACGCCGGTGGGCATCGCGGCACGCAGCCTGGCGACGGCCTCTTCGGCGAGGCTCGATTCGGTGGGCGTGCTGGTCACGATCTGGTCGCCTCCTTCCTTGGGACTCTCCACTGGGTCAGGTCGAGGACTGAGCAGGTGCACATCGTCCTCTCCCTCATAGGAAAGCTGTGCGGATGTTGATGTTTGTCCATCCTCCGTGTAACTTACACGATTAAGGCCTTACACGATTAAGTATTAGCCGACACTATCGTCCATCCGATGGATGTCACCACCCCCACAGCAGCGAACGGTACAACGAGGAGGTTGCCATGCCGCAGAGGAATGCCGCCGCCGTAGGCTGGACAGCGGTCACCACGAGAAGCTTCGATCAACTCTTGATCACCCACCTGGGAGGCGGACAACGGGTCGGTCTGCGCCCTTCGGAGGTCGAGACCACGGCGGTGCCCTTCATCGTCGTCTACGCCTTCGGAGGATCCGTTCTCCTCAGGGGACAGACCCAGATGGATCTCGGAAACTCCGATTTCACCGTCGTCCACAATCGGGCTCCCCTGGAGGTGTCGACGCCGAGCGACTCGGAGGCCCTCATCATCCGAGTGCCCGCAGTCACCCTCGGCCCCAACACCGGCGCCATGGGCGCCGCGGTCGGAAGGGTCTGGACCGAGCGCGACGGGATGGCGAGCATCGTGGGGCATCTGCTCCGCGGTATCGCCGTGCAGCGGGAAGACTACACTCCGGCCAGTCCTGCTCGGCTCGCCCAGCACATCGTGGGTCTCATGGCCCTGCTGTGCTCCACGGCCGAGGAATCGCAGGATCCGCACGGGCGCGCCCACATCCTCCAGGTCGCGAAGGAGTACATCGAGGCCAACCTCGGCGATGTCGACCTCGGGCCCGATCAGATCGCCGCCCAGGCCAACATCTCCACGCGCACCCTTCACCGGCTCTTCGAGAAGGACGGGCACACCGTGCGCAGCTGGATCCGCGCACGTCGCCTCGAGCACTGCCGGGTAGAGCTCGCCGATGCGGCATGGTCGGATCACCCGGTCAGCGCCGTGGGCGCGCGCTGGGGGCTCTGGGATGCTGCGCATTTCAGCCGTCTTTTCAAAGCGGCCTACGGACTCTCGCCGCGCGCGTATCGCATTGCCGTTCGCGAAGGTCGGTTTACGCACGCTGCCACGGACCGTGACATCTCCCGACTCGAGGAACCTCGCATCACGGCGCAGTTCGTCAAGTTAGGGGCTCGGAATCTCAATGCCGCCTCGGGGGTGCCGACCAGAATGGACGCCATCCCCTTCGACACAGACCCAGGAACACCCAGGAACAACCCGTGAGAAATCTGAACATTGCCATCATCGGCGGCGGCTTCATGGGCCAGGCGCACAGCCTCGCCTACGCCATCGCCCCCCTGGGCGCTCCGATCGGCGCCCGCATCACGAAGAAGGTCCTCGTCGACACCGACGCCGAGGTCGCCGAGGATGCTGCCGCCCGCCTCGGCTGGGACGAGTGGGCGACGGACTGGCGTGAGATCGTGGCACGTGAAGACATCGATATCATCGACATCTGCACTCCGCCGCAATTCCACGAGGAGATCGCGGAAGCAGCCTTCGCCGCAGGGAAGCATGTCTTCTGCGAGAAGCCGATCACCAATGATGCGGCCGAGGCCGCCGACATGGTGGCCTCCGCTGAGCGGGCGGGTACCGTCAACCAGGTCGGCTTCAACTATCGGCACACCCCGGCTATCGCCTTCGCGAAGAAGCTTCTCGACGGGGGTCAGCTCGGAAAGCCGCTCATGTTCCGGGGAACCTACTTGCAGGAAGTGGGGTTCTACCTCACCGATCCGAACCGCTGGCGTGCGCAGAAGAAGACGGGCGGTTCCGGGGCGTCCGGCGACATCGGCTCGCACGTCGTCGACGCTGCTGTCTACCTGCTCGGCGACATCACACGAGTCAGTGCGATGCTGCGGTCCAAGGACCCGGGCGCCGACAACGGCTGGCGGGACGAGTCCGTCCGCCTCGGCGAGGATCTCATCGACGAAGGCGGTGCGTGGATCTGCGAGTTCGCCTCCGGTGCCATCGGCTCCTTCTCGGCCAGCTCCTACTCCTCCGGCCGTAAGAATCGTCTTTACTTCGAGCTCGACGGCAGCCGAGCCTCGGTTCAGTTCGACTGGAACCACCGCGAGGAGTTCAGGGTCTCCTATGTCGACGAGGCGGCCGACCACAGGGGGTTCCGCACCATACACACCAACACCGAGCATCCGGACGGGTGGTGGAGACTGGCCGGCCTCGGTCTCGGCTACATCGAGATCTCGGCGATTCAGTTCCAGAAGTTCGTCCGCGCCATCGTTGGCGGCGACGACGTCGTCCGGCCCGACTTCGCCACGGCCCTCCACGTCCAGCAGGTCATGGATGCTGTCGCCGAGTCGGCGCAGACCGGACAATGGGTCGACGTGCCCCAGGCAGTGCGGAGTGCACGGTGACCTCGGAGCGGATCCGCTTCGGTGCGAACATCATCACGTTCTTCGAGAGCGCCTACTGGGGGCTCCCTCCCAAGCTCAAGCACCCGCAGTGGACGGCCGAGTTCAACAAGGATCCCCGGCGGTACTTCGACGGCATGCTCGACGGCGTCCGCGACGCAGGCTTGACCGGGGTCGAGCTCGCCCCGGACCCGGGCGGCTTCGAGGGCACCCTCATCGCCTACGGTTCGGCAGCCGGGTTCAAGGAGGCGCTCGAGCAGCGTGGGCTTCAGCTCACCTCGAGCTATGGCGCGGGTCGAGTCTATGTCGGCGAGGCGATGGAGGACTCTTCCCTCGTCGCCCGCGCCGATGACTACATCCGCCGTCACGCAGAGTTCCTCGTCGAGCTCGGTGCGAACACGATCACCTTCGGCAATATCCCGCGAGCCAAGTTCGCCTACGACCTCACAGAGCATCAGGCGCGGGCCGAGGACTTCCTCGCGCCCGTCCCGAGGGAGACGCACGAGCGCTATGCCGAGCATATGAATCGTCTCGGCGATATCCTCCGTCCCTACGGTGTGAAGATGGCGATCCACACGGATGCCTACTCGATCTGCTGCCGCAACGAGGACATCGCAACGGTGCTGTCGCTGACCGACCCCGACACGGTGCAGCTGTGCCCCGACGCCGGACACATAACCCTCGACGGCGGAGATGCCGTCGCCGTGCTGCGCGAGCACATCGACCGCATCCCGACCATGCACTGGAAGGACTGTATCGGTCATCTCGGAGGGCACACCCTCCTCGGAGACCCCAAAGAGCGGCATGATGTCATGCTCACCTACTTCCGCATCCTCGGCAGTGGAACCGTCGACTGGCGGGAATGGATGCGCATCCTCCGCGACGCGGAGTGGTCCGGCTGGGCGATCGAGGAGATCGACAACTCTTTCGACCCCATCGGCGAACTGGTGCAGGGTCTTGCGTTCTACCGCTCCGAGCTCGAGCCGCTGCTGGGTTGATCGTGTCGTACGCCCTGCCACCGACGCAGATCGTCCCCGTACGCGGGACGACGCTCGGCGAGTTCGCCGAGATCCGTGACATCCTCGGCCGGATCGCGGCGGTACAGGACTGCGGCGGAGTCGCCCTCACGGTCTATCGGGAGGGCTCGGCGGTCGTCGACCTCGTCGCCGGCGACTACCCCGACGACGCGCTGCAATCGGTGTTCTCCGTCTCTAAGGCGATCGCGGCGATCGTCGCCATGCGCTTGCACGACAGCGGCCTGCTGGATCTCGACGCCCCGCTCGCCGACGTCTGGCCGGAGTTCGCCAAGCGCTCGACCGCGAAGATCACGACGCGAATGGTGCTGTCCCACCGGACGGGGATTCCGGCCGTCGATGCGACCCTCGATCTCGAGCAGCTCGTCTCGGGCGAGGACGACGCGGCGGTCGCAACACAGGAGCCGTACTGGGAGCCGGGGACGCGGCACGGTTATCACGCCTTCTCTTATGGGACGCTGCTGGACGGCGTCGTCCGGCGGACGATCGGTCGGGGAGTCGGGGAGCTGTTCGCGGAGGAGATCGCCGAACCGCTCGGCCTCGACTTCTGGTTCGGGGTGCCCGAGTCAGAATCGGCGCGCGTCCAGCCTGTGCTCCGCCCGAGGATCGCGGCGACCGAAAGGGCGGTCGCGGTGGCCGCGAGCGCGACGATCCCGCCGGGACACATCGGTCGGCTGGCGCGCGAGTTCGACGTCTACAACCACCCGCTCTTCCACCGTGCCGGCTGGCTCGCCGTGGGAGGAGTGGGCTCTGCTCATGCGCTCGCACGGTGCATGGCCGCGACGATGGAAGCCGTCGACGGCATTCGCGTGCTGAGCGAGTCGGCGCGGGAAGAGCTCGTCGCCGAGCGCAGCTGGGGGATCGACGCCGTGCTCGGCATCCCGATCCGCTTCGGTTCCGGGGTCCAGCTGCCTTTCCCCCAGCTTCCCTTGCTCTCACCGTCCTCCTACGGGCATGAGGGTGCAGGTGGCAGTGTCGCCCTCGCCGATCCGGAGTCGGGCCTGGCCATCGGTTACACCACCAGCCGCTTCCCGCCCCAGATGGGTGCAGGGATGGGATTCGACACTCTTCTGTCCGCCATACGCCACTGCGTCGATCGACGCGCCGAACTGGAGATCCTTTGACTTCTTCGCCTCCGCTCATCGAGCACATCGGAATCCTCGTCCCCAACCTCGAGGAGGCCATCGAACGCTGGAGCGCCGCGACCGGCTACACGTTCAGCCCCATCGCGCGTTACCGCACCTCGAACTACATCGATCACAGCGACCCCGAGCCCCATTTCCACGACGCCCGGATCTCCTTCTCGAAGGAAGGGCCTCCCCGGATCGAGCTGATGGAGATCACCGGAGTCGGCACGCATGGATCCGAGCAAGCAGGGATCCACCACTTCGGCTTCCCCGGCACCCCCGACTGCGAGGGCCGGCTGGCCGAGCTCGCGCAGATGGGGATCGGCGAGGACGGTCGCGCCGTGACCGATGACGGCGAGATCCTTCTCTGCTTCACCCGCAAGCAGGATCTGGACGGAGTGCGTCTCGAGTTCGTCTCCCCGCTTCCCGGACCGACGGTCGCCGACGACGGCAGTGCACTGTGGGTCGATCCGGAGACCGGACGCAACAGCCTGTGGGGTCCCCCGGTTCCGGAGGAGACGGTGTGACCCTGCTCCCGCCCGTCCACCACATCGGGATCCTCGTCGACGATCTCGAAGCCGCGATCGAGCGCTGGAGCAGGGCGACGGGCTACCGCTTCTCGGAGATCGGCCGGTATCGCACCGACCGGTGGGAGGACGCCAGCGATCCGCATCCGCATCCGCACGACGCTCGGTTCGCGATCTCCTTCGATGGGCCGCCGCGCATCGAGCTGCTCGAGGTGACGGGCGAGGGGACCCACTCGAAGGAGAATCTCGGCCCGCACCACCTCGCGTTCCTCGGGCTCGACGACGTCGAGTCCGAGCGTGCCCGGCTGGACTCCCTCGGCTTCGCGATGAACGGATCGAACACGGATGAGCAGGGAAGACTGCTCCTGTTCTTCACCGAACCGGTCCCCGAGCTCGGCGCAAGGATCGAGCTGGTCTCGAATCTTCCCGGTCCGATCGTGACGGATGCGGGTGATCCCGCCCCGATCGATCCTGAGACGGGGCGCCCCTCTCTTCTTGCTCGTGGCTGAGGGCGTCTCCATCTGTCCGCGTCGTGCAAGGCCGTGACATCACGGTGCTAGGGAGCGCGAGGCTTCCTTGGTTGGCTGGAGCCTGGTCTGCTGCGGTTATGACGGGAGTGTCGAATGGTCCATGTGCTCAACGCCCCTGAGGACTTCGTCGAGGAGGTCGTCACGGGGTTCGTGGCCGCGAACTCCCCACGAGTCCGGCGGGTCTCCGGCGGTGTCGTCCGCCGGGACTCCCCGGTGGCGGAGAAGGCCGCTGTCGTCATCGGCGGAGGTTCCGGGCATTACCCGGCGTTCATCGGCCTTGTCGGGCCGGGTCTCGCCGACGGCGCGGTGACCGGAAACGTCTTCGCCTCCCCTTCGGCGCGTCAGGTCGAGTCGGTCGCGCGTGCGGTCCACTCGGGACGCGGGGTGCTGCTGACCTATGGGAACTACGCGGGTGACGTCCTCAACTTCGATGCCGCCGAGCACGCACTGCGGGGCGAGGGGCTGGATGTGCGCACGGTCCGCGTCACCGACGATGTCTCCAGCGCGCCGCGCGATCAGCGGGAACTGCGTCGCGGCGTCGCCGGCGACCTCGTGGTGTTCAAGATCGCCGGTGCCCTCGCCGAGGCCGGTGGTGCTCTGGACGAGGTCGAGAGAGTGGCGATCCGCGCCAACGATCGCACCCGCACTTTCGGTGTCGCCTTCGGCGGGTGCACTCTGCCCGGAGCCGAAGAACCGCTGTTCTCCCTGCCAGCGGGGACGATGGGGCTGGGGATGGGAATCCACGGTGAGCCGGGTCTCGCCGAGGTCGAGATCCCGGATGCCGCAGAACTGGCTCGGATGCTCGTGGAGCGTCTGATGGACGAGCGGCCCGATGATGTGGAGTCCCCGGCCGGATGCCGGGTGGTCCCACTCCTCAACGGTCTGGGAACGGTCAAGCACGAGGAGCTCTTCCTGCTCTACGGCGCGGTGGCGCGCGAACTGGAATCTGCCGGACTCACCATCGTCGACCCCCAGGTCGGGGAGTTCTGCACGAGCTTTGACATGGCCGGGCTCTCCCTCACGATCCTGTGGCTCGACGATGAGCTCGAAGGCCTCTGGGCGGCACCGGCGGATTCGGTGGCGTTCCGCACTGCGGCCCTCGTCGGCGCGGCGGCGACGGCGACCGTCGCGGCTGAGCACGAGGAAGAGGAGACCGTGCCCCCGGCCGGCGAGGACTCGGTGCGTGCGGCGGCGGTGGCTCTCGCGGGACTCGAGGCGGTCCGTCAGGCGATCGATGCCGCAGCCGGAGAGCTCGGGCGCATCGATGCGGTCGCCGGAGACGGCGACCACGGCATCGGGATGCAGCGCGGTACGGCTGCCGCGGTGGAGGCCGCACGCGAGACGGCCGCCCGCGGGGCAGGCGCGGGGACGGTCCTGGTGCGTGCGGGAGAGGCGTGGGCCGACCGTGCCGGCGGGACCTCCGGGGCCCTCTGGGGCCTGATACTGCGCACGCTGGGCGGTCGGGTGGGCGATGCCGCGCCGGTGACGGGCTCTTCGCTGGTCGAGGGCGTCGCCGCTGCGGCGGAAGCACTCACCGCCGTCGGCGGAGCACAGCCGGGCGACAAGACGATGGTAGATGCCGTCGAGCCCTTCGTCGGGGTTCTCGCAGCGGCGGTCGCGGCAGGGGCGTCTCTCGCGGAGGCGTGGGAGGCGGCCGCTGCGGCGTCTACGGAGGCGGCGATCGCGACTGCCGATCTGCTGCCCCGCCGCGGCCGGGCCAGGCCCCACGCCGAGCGCAGCCTCGGCACGCCGGATGCGGGGGCGGTGTCCTTCGCGCTTGCAGTGACCGCGGTGGCGGCCGTCATCGACGACGAAGAGAAAGGGAAGCGCTGATGACCGAGCTCGACCGGCTCCGGATCGTCGTCGGCAGTGACGACGCAGGATTCGATTACAAGGAGATACTCAAGACCGATCTCGGGGCCAGTGACCTCGTCGCCTCGATCATCGACGTCGGTGTCGATGCGGACGGACACACCGCCTATCCGAAGGTCGCCGTCGCCGCTGCGGAGATCGTGGCTCGTGGCGAGGCGGACCGTGCTCTGCTGATCTGCGGGACCGGCCTCGGTGTGGCGATCGCGGCGAACAAGGTCGAAGGGATTCGCGCGGCCACCGCGCACGACTCCTTCTCCGTGGAGCGCTCGGTGCTCAGCAACGACGCCCAGGTGCTGTGCATGGGCCAGCGCGTCGTCGGCATCGAGCTCGCTCGGCGCCTCGTGCGCGAGTGGCTGACCTATCGTTTCGACCGTACGTCGGCGAGCGCCGAGAAGGTCGCGCTCATCGGCGAGTACGAGACCGCCGGTTCCTGCTGAAGGAGCTCGGATGTCTGCAGTGATCGGCGTCAGCCTCAAGACCTATTTCTCGCATGCCCGCGCAACGGCCTGGTTCCGTGAGGTGCGTGAAGTGGCTGTCGCGCATGAGGCCGTCGCCTCGGGGACTGTCGAGCTTTTCATCGCACCGACCTTCCTCCAGATCCCCGCAGCGCTGGCCGTGTTCGCCGAGACTCCCGTCGTCGTCGCCGCTCAGGATGTCGCCGCCTCCGTCCCCGGTGCTCACACGGGTGACGTCACCGCCGCCGAACTCGCGGAGATCGGTGTCAGGATCGTCGAGATCGGTCACGCCGAACGCCGCCGTGACCATGACGAGAGCGATGCGGTCGTCGCTGCGAAGACCCGCATGACGATCGAACACGGTCTGGTGCCCCTGATCTGCGTCGGCGAGCAGACGGAGACCTCGGCCGCAGAGGCGGCGGAGGTCTGCGCTGCACAGCTTCAGGCCGCGCTGGCGGAGGCGCCACCTGGGCGGGTGATCGTCGCCTACGAGCCCGTCTGGGCGATCGGCGCGGCCGAACCGGCTGCCGTCGGGCACATCTCCGCTGTCTGCGTGGTGCTCCAGAAGCTGTTGCGCAAGGCGGGCGAGCTGCGGTCCGGCTCCGCGGTGATGTACGGAGGCAGTGCGGGCGCCGGCCTCCTCGACCGGTTGGGGGCCGCCGTCGATGGACTGTTCCTCGGTCGTTTCGCACACGATCCGGAGACGTTGTCGGTCATTCTCGACGAGGCTGCGCGCCGTTCGCGAGAATGAACGAGCCGCCGATGCCTGGGTAGACGCGGACGCTACGGCGCGTCGCGCTTGGGCAGCGGCATGCGCTCCGGGCTTTGAGCCGGGGCGGGCGGTGTCACGGTATCCGCGCGCCGCATCGGCAGCTCCCGCCCGACCTTCTTCTCCAGAACCGTGACGGCCTCGTCCGAGAGCACGATGAGGCCCTCGATCTCCTCGCGCACCCGCTTGTAGGCGGTGTTGCGCTCTGCCTGGGTGGCCGCTTCGTCGACGGCGACCTTGAGCAGCTGCTGGGCGCGGTCGAGGCGCTTGCGCTCGGCCTCGCTGAAGTTCGAGGTGCGCACCCGGCGCGCTTCGCGCTCGGCGATCTCGAAGGCGACCGCGTAGTTGCCGACGGCGTCGAGGTACTCGGCGATGGCGTCCTCGGTGATCTTGGCCGTGGCGGATGCCGGCCGCAGCTGATCGGCGGTCTTCTTCGCCCGCAGGAATGCGGCCGTCAACGGCTGGCGGCCGTCGCTCATGGCGGGGAAGGCGATGAGCTTGGCGACATCCAGCTCGTAGTCGAGCCAGCGCGCCGTGATCTCATCGTGCTCGGCGAAGAGTCTCTCGAGGAGGTCCTTCTGTGGGAGAGCCGGGGGTGCGGCATCCGAGCGCTTCTTGACCAGCGGGGTGCCGGGCTGCTGCCCGCGCGCGGCGAGCTGAGCGGCCTTCGCCTCGCCCTTGGCGCGGATGATCTCCAGGCGCCGCTTGTGCCGGCGCTTGAGTGCCTGGTCGATGGAGCCGCCGATCCACGCGAAGATCCCCATCGCGGGGAAGATGAGCCACCACTTGTCGCTCAGGAAGTCGAAGAGAGGGGAGAGATCCATCGTGGTCTCAGCCTAATGCGGAGTCGTCGACGATTGCCGCTGACCGCCCCTTCGGTGATACGCTATCGCTAGCTTTTCTAGCGAAGGATGGTATGGAAACCACGAGGAGCCGCTCTGCCGCGGGCGCGAGGCGCCTCCTGCGCATCTTCCTGCCTGCGGTCCTCATCATCGCCTGGGTCGCAGGAGCTGCGATCGGCGGGCCTCTGTTCGGAAAGGTCGAAGAGGTCTCGTCCAATGACCAGACCTCCTACCTGCCCGAATCTGCCGACGCCACAGCGGTTCAGCAGCGCCTGGGAGACTTCCTCGGCTCCGATGCGATCCCCGCGATAGTGGTGTTCGGATCCGGCGAGCTCATCGACGACTCTCTGCGCGAGCACCTCCAAACCGGCCTCTCGGCGGCCACCGAGGACACAGGCGTCTTCGGCGATGCTTCGCCCGTTCTCGTCTCGGAGGACGAGCGGGCCGCGCAGGCGTTCGTGCCGATCGACAGCGGGGTGAGCGTGCCGGATGCCGTCGAGGCGCTGACCGCATCCCTGCGCGAGACGGTGCCGGACGGCGTCGAGGTCTTCGTCACGGGGCCGGCGGGTTTCACCGCCGATCTGGTCGCAGGGTTCGCAGGGATCGACGGGCTGCTGCTGGGCGTGGCTCTCCTGGCGGTGTTCATCATCCTGGTCTTCGTCTACCGCTCGGTCGTTCTGCCCGTCGTCGTGCTGAGCACGAGCGTTTTCGCGCTCTGCGTTGCGTTGGCCGTGGTGTGGTTCCTGGCCAAGGCCGAAGTTCTTCTGCTGAGCGGCCAGACCCAGGGGATCCTGTTCATCCTCGTGATCGGCGCGGCGACGGACTACTCGCTGCTCATGGTGGCCCGTTTCCGGGAGGAGCTTCGGCTGACCGAGGATCGGGGCCTCGCGATCCGGCGGTCGCTGCGCGGCACGATCGAGCCGATACTGGCTTCGGGAGGAACGGTCATCGCCGGTCTCCTGTGCTTGCTTCTGAGCGACCTGAAGTCCAACAGCACCCTCGGCCCGGTGGCGTCCATCGGGATCGTGTTCGCGATGCTCTCAGCGCTCACGCTGCTGCCTGCGCTGCTGTTCATCATCGGACGCCCGGTGTTCTGGCCGCGCCGCCCGGTGTACGCAGAGGATGCCGTGCGAGACGAGGGCGAGCCGGGCGTCTGGAACCGCATCGCCGACATCGTCCGGCGTCGTCCGCGTCTGATCTGGGTCGTCACGACGGTGGCGCTCGCTGTGGCGGCGCTGGGAGTGACCCAGTTGAACGCTCAGGGAGTCGCGCAGTCGGAGCTGGTGCGCGGACAGTCCGATGCTCGTGATGGTCAAGTGCTGCTCGGAGAGCACTTCCCGGCAGGATCGGGCAGCCCGGCCTATGTGCTGATCCCTGAGCCGGGATGGCGGGATGCCGCCGAGATCGCACTCGCACACGACGGTGTCGACGGCGTAGCGGTCACCTCGGCCGACAGCCCCAGTGGGTCCGCGCCCGTGACCGCTGACGGCATTGCTGCCGTAGGTCCTCCCGGAACGGTGCCCCCGGAGCCGTCGGTGGACGACGGTGATGTGCTCCTGCAGTTGACTCTCACCGACGCGCCGGACTCCGATGGCGCTGCGGACACCGTGCGGTCCCTGCGCTCGGAGCTCGCGCCGCTGGGGGGCGCAGTGGGCGGCGTGACGGCGACCGCCGTCGACACGAACGCGGCATCCATCGCCGACCGCACCCTGATCATCCCGATCGTGCTCGTGGTGATCCTGCTGATCCTGATGGTGCTGCTGCGTGCGGTGCTGCTGCCCCTCCTGCTGATCCTCACGACGGTGCTCTCCTTCGGGAGCGCGATGGGGGTTGCCGCGCTGCTCTTCAATGGAGTCTTCGGCTTCCCGGGGGCGGACCCGGCAGTGCCGCTGTACGGATTCATCTTCCTGGTCGCACTCGGGATCGATTACAACATCTTCCTGATGACCAGGGTGCGCGAGGAGACATTGCATCACGGCACCCGGGAGGGTACGCTGCGCGGGCTGCGGGTCACTGGCGGCGTCATCACCTCGGCCGGCGTCGTGCTCGCCGCGACATTCGCAGCACTGTCAGTGATCCCGATCCTCTTCCTGATTCAGATCGCCTTCATCGTCGCATTCGGGGTGCTGCTGGACACCTTCATCGTGCGCTCCCTCCTCGTGCCGGCGCTGGCCTACGACCTGGGAAGGGTCATCTGGTGGCCCTCGCGTCTCGCTGCGCGCCTCACCCCGGAGAGATCGCTTCGCTGACGGTGCGGAGAACCCGCGTCGCCGCATCCAGCTCTTCGTCTGAGAATCTTTCGAAGGTCAGCCGTATCGCGGCCAGATGCTGTCCGAAGAGGCGGAAGAACTCGGTACGCGACTTCTCCGTGAGCACGACCAGGCGTGCGCGGCGATCGGTCGGGTGGGAGATGCGGGCGACATGACCTGAGGCGCTGAGCCGGTCCAGCAGTTTGGTGGTCGAGGCAGTGGAGATGTGAAGGTGGCGGGCGATGTCGGCGGGGGTGACGTGCTGGCCGCTGTCAGCGCGCATGATGAGCATGCGCAGGGTGGCGATGTCGGTGGCGCCCATGCGCATGTCGCCTTTCATGCCGCTTGCCATGCGATCGTGCGCGTCGCCGAACTCGCGGATCGCGCGCAACGCCGCCATGACGACATCCTCCCTCAGGGCAGTGTTCGGAGAGGGGGCGTCGTCGTTCGAGCCCTGATCTTCTTGCGCGATGGTGTTCCTTGATCTTCCTTGGTCGGCCTGTACATCTGGCTGTCCCCTGCCGCATCCGTGATGAGCGAGGCGATCTGCTCATCACGTGTCGGGTGCTGAGAAAGCTCACTGGGTCCGAGGTCTGAATGAATGGCCTCCTGCGGGCATTTTACTCCCGGGTCGATGTCGGGATCGAGGCGTTCACTCTGCTCGCTGCGATCGTAGGGCCCGCATGAGCGGCGGTGAGCCGACCCTGCCTCTCTGCTCCGTCATCGGATGCCGCCGAGGACTCACGCACCCTCTCTCTCGATGCGCTGCGACTTCAGAGAGCCGGGTTCCTCCCACCGATGCGATGGATATTACTGGATTCTGGATCCTGGATGCGCAATGATGGGCTCTATACGGATGAGGTCACCCCGCGCTTCTGAGAAGCCGCGAGAGAGGAGCCCGCATGACGACCGAGGTCATCGACCGCATCGCCCAGATCCGACGCCGTCCCTGGCAGATCTGCGTGGGAGGCGTCCTGGAGGAGGGTGGCGGCGAACCCGTCGCCGTCGCCGACCCGAGCGCAGGGGAGGAGCTCACCCGGGTCGCGGCCGCCTCCGACGATCAGGTCGACCGGGCGATCGCCGCCGCGGCGGCCGCGACGGAATGGCACTCGGCGACGCCGGCCGAGCGCGCCGAGACCGTGCGCGAACTCGCCCGCGTCCTGGAGGAGCACGCGGAGGAGCTCGCCTGGCTCGATACGATCGATGCCGGCCTGCCCCTGTGGATGATGAGGGTGGACGCCGCCACCGGGATCGCCCGCATGCGCATGTTCGCCGATCTTCATCACTCGCTCACCGGGAGCACCATCCCCGCCTCGCGCACCGGCGTGCACTTCACTGTGCCGGAGCCCTTCGGCGTGGTCGCGCGGATCATCCCCTTCAACCATCCCTTCATGTTCGCCGCATCGAAGCTCGCCGCTCCGCTGGTGGCGGGCAACGCCGTCATCCTGAAGCCCTCGGAGCTGACCCCGCTCTCGGCCCTGCGGCTGGGCGAACTGGCCCAGGGCGTGCTTCCGGACGGCGTGCTGTCGGTGATCCACGGCGGCCCCGCCGTCGCCGATCGGATCGTGCGTGATGCGCGCGTGCCGCGGATCGCCTTCACGGGCAGCCATCAGGTGGGGCGCGCGATCCAGCGCAGCGGCGCCGAGGCGGGTATCAAGCACGTCTCCCTGGAGCTCGGCGGCAAGAACGCGATGGTCGTCTTCGACGACGCGGACCTCGATGCCGCCGTCGCCGGCGCGGTCAAGGGCATGAACTTCGCCTTCTCCGGACAGTCCTGCGGCTCCAACTCACGAGTGCTCGTACAGGAGCCGCTGCGCGAGGAGTTCACCGCGCGCCTCGTCGAAGCGGTCGGCAGGATCAGGCAGGGCGAGCCCTGGATGGAAGGCGTCACCATGGGACCGCTCGTCTCGCAGCGGCAGCGCGAGCGCGTGCGCGGATTCATCGACCGCGCCGTCGCAGACGGCTGCACCGTGCTCGCCGGCGGCTCGACAGATGAGCGCGCCGGCTACTTCCAGCCGCCCACCGTGCTCGCCGATGTCGACCCGGACAGCGAGATCGCCCGAGAGGAGGTCTTCGGCCCGGTCGTGGCGGTCTTCGGCTTCGAGACGGAGGACGAGGCGCTCACGCTCGCCAACGCGGTCGAGTATGGGCTCACCGCGAGCGTG
The DNA here is from genome assembly GCA_964406995.1 of uncultured Microbacterium sp. Taxonomy (GTDB): domain Bacteria; phylum Actinomycetota; class Actinomycetes; order Actinomycetales; family Microbacteriaceae; genus Microbacterium. Next base: position 9,394 of record CAYOTY010000001.1, on the reverse strand, counting down.
TGGACGCGCGATGTCTCGCGCGCGCACCGGATGGCGCGGGCCCTCGATGCGGGATACGTATGGATCAACGACACCTCCACGCACTTCCCCGGGGTCCCCTTCGGGGGCTTCAAGCTGTCCGGCACGGGCCGCGAGGAGTCCGTGGACGAGCTGGTGAGCTACACCCAGCTCAAAGCCGTGAACGTGGTGGTGTGACATGGGCGAACGCTACGGATCCGATGCGATCGTCGACCAGCTCGTAGATCTGGGGGTCGACCTCATCCCCTTCGCGCCCGGCGCGACCTTCCGTGGCATCCACGACTCGCTCGTGAACCATCGCGAGGACGCCCCGGAGATCGTGGAATGCCTGCACGAGGAGATCGCCGTCGCCGTCGCGCACGGCTACGCGAAGGCGAGCGGCCGCCCGGCCGCGGCGCTCATCCACGACATCGTGGGCCTGCAGCACGCGACCATGGCGATCTACAACGCCTGGTGCGACCGGGTGCCCCTTCTGCTCCTCGGCGGCACGGGCCCGGTGGACGCCGCCAAGCGCCGCCCCTGGATCGACTGGATCCACACGGCCAACGTGCAGGCCACGCAGGTGCGCGACTACACCAAGTGGGACGATCAGCCGGCCTCGCTGGAGGCGACCTTCGAGTCGCTGGTGCGCGGATGCCGGCTCGCCGAATCCGCGCCGCGGGGTCCGGTCTACGTCACGATCGACTCGGAGATCCAGGAGTCGCGCTGGGACGGCGAGCCGGCGATCTATCCGGCGGATGCCGTCGCCCCTGCCGCCCCGCTGCATCCCGATCCGGAGGCGGTGGCGCGGATTGCGGACCGTCTCCTGGGGGCGGAGCGCCCGCTGATCGCGGTCGAGTCGATCGGGCGGTCTCAGGCGGCCATGGACGATCTCGTCGCCCTGGCCGAGGAGCTGGGTGCCGCGGTGGTCGAGGTCGAGCGGGACTACAACCGCACCGAGCTGTGCCTGCCGACCGATCATCCGCTCAATACGAGCGGGATGGAGCGTCCCTGGGAGCCGGACGTCGTGCTCGGGATAGAGGTGAGAGACCTCGATGTCGTCCGCGCTCCGCGCGGTGCCGCCGTCCTCCAGGTGACGACGGCCGGGCTGGGCCCCAAGGCCTGGGCGGCTGATCTGCAGCGCGTGCAGCGCGCCGAGGTCGTCGTGCCGGCAGAGGCCCCCGCCGCCCTCGCGGCGATCCTCGCCGCGGTCCGCGCACGCCGTGCCGCACGGCCGGATGCCGAGGAGAGGATCGCCCGGCGAAGGAGCGAGATCGCCGCTCACACAGGCGCTGCCCGAGCGCGCTGGCGCGCCGCCGTGGAGGAGGGATCGGGCATCACCGTGCCGCGCCTCGCGGACCGGATCGATGCGGCGACCCGCGACCGGCCGAGAGTCCTCGCCAACGGCAGTCTGCACAACTGGGTGCATCGGCTCTGGCGTCTCGACCGCGCCGACCAGTACCTGGGCTCCAGCGGCGGTGCGGGTCTCGGCTACGGCCTCGGTGCCTCGGTCGGCGCCGCACTGGCTCACCGGGGCACGGGGCGTCTGGTGATCGACATCCAGTCCGATGGCGACGCGCTCATGAGCCCGCAGGCGCTGTGGACGGCCGCGCATCACCGGGCTCCTCTCCTCATCGTCATGGAGAACAACCGCATGTGGGGCAACTCCTTCATGCATGCGCATCGGATCGCCGATCTGCGGGGCCGCTCGCACGACCGCGCCCATATCGGAACGGTGGTGGACGATCCGCCCGTCGACTTCGCCGCCCTGGCGGGATCGATGGGCTTCGGGCATACGGCGACGGTCACCGATGCCGCTGACCTCGACGCCGCGCTCGCCGCGGCTCGCGACCACGTGCTCTCCGGGGCGGGTCCCGCGCTCGTCGACGTCATCGTGCCCGAGGGCGGGTGAGCGCGATGGTGAGGGGCACGGCGGCGATGCAGGACGCACTGCGGTTCGAGGACGTCGCGGGCGTGCGCACCGCGATCTACGACAGCGGTCCGCGCCCGGGGCGCCCGACGATCGTCATGGTGCACGGCGGCGACCCGCGCTCGCTCTCCAACGCCCTCGACTGGTCCACGGTGTGGGCGCCCGATGAGCTGGATGCGCGATTCGTCGCCTACGACAAGCCCGGCCAGGGTCGCAGCTACGTGCCCGGCATGGCCGTCGACGCGGTGCTGCTCCCCGGTCTCGTGGCGCACCTCGAGCGGCTGCTGCAGACGCTGCCGGCGCCGCTCGTCCTCGTGGGGCACTCCCGGGGCGCTCTGCCGGTCGCCGATCTGGCGCTCTCGCGGCCCGAGCTGCTCGCCGGGCTCGTCATCGTCTCGTCGAACACCCTCGCGCCGGGCTCGGCGGCGACTCCGAAGGACTTCTATCCGCGAGCCTATGCCGATGCCCCTGCGGAGCTCGGCGAGGAGTATCTGCGCCGCGAGCCGGAGATGAACTCGTGCTCCACGGCGCACATCGACCGCGGCTTCCTGGAAGGACGCCGGCTCGCCGCCTTGGAGAGCGGGTGGTGGGAGGATCGCGCGCACCGGACGCGCATCTACCCCGACGTCGCGGACTCTCTCACGACCGGCCGGGAGAGGGTGCTCGAGCGGCTTGCGGCGACGGGCTTCGAGATGCCTGTGCTGCAGCTGTGGGGCGGTGCCGACATATCGGCGCCGCTCGAGCTGGCTCACGCGCTCTTCGGGCTCATCTCTCGTCATCCGGTTCCGGCCACATCGGTCGCGTTCGCCGGTTCGGCGCACTATGTCTACCGTGAGGAGCCCGTGCGATTCCGGGCTCAGCTCGCCGCATTCCTCGCGGCCGAGATCGACGGCTGAGCCTGCCAGACCGCGGGGCTCCTGTGGGCTTCCGCGGCGCTGGAGCGTGCCCTTGCGGCCTTCTGCCGGTTCGCCGTCGATGGCCTGTCTCCCAGGAGATGTGCGCGGGGGTCTTGACGCCGGAGCGAAGGCACGTTTAGGGTATCCAGTATCCAGAATCAGGTATTCAAAATCCAGAATCTGCTATGCAAAAACCTCATATCGTGTCGGCGTGAGTCTTGCGACGTTCGGCGCACCTCGGATACCCCTCAGCACAGGAGGACGACCAGATGGCTTCCGCTCCCGTCGAGCTTTCAGATCACCAGGCGAGGATCGAGCTGCGCTCGATCGGCTACACCTTCCCGGGACAGGATGCGCCAGTCATCGAGGGTCTCGACCTGACCATCGAGCCGGGCGAGTTCATCGCGGTGGTCGGCCCCAGCGGCTGCGGCAAGACCACCCTCCTGCGGCTCATCCACGGCTTGATCCATGCCGACGAGGGCGAGGTCGCCCAGGGCGACGGGGCCATCACCCGGCCGACCCGTGACCGGGGGTTCGTCTTCCAGAGCGACTGTCTGCTGCCCTGGCGCCGGGTCATGGACAATGTCGGCTTCCCGCTCGAGCTCGCCGGCGTCTCGCGTGCAGATGCGCGCGTCAGGGCGCGGGAGATGCTCGAGTTCATCGGCCTCGGCCACACCGCCGAGAAGTACCCCGGGCAGCTCTCGGGCGGAATGCGTCAGCGCGTGAACATCGCCCGCGCACTCGTGGCCGACCCCCAGGTGCTGCTCATGGATGAGCCCTTCGCGGCTCTCGACGCGCAGACCCGCGAGGTCCTCCAGACCGAGCTCCTGGACATCTGGGCCCGCGACCGCAAGACGGTCGTCTTCGTCACCCATCAGCTCGACGAGGCCGCCTATCTGGCCGACCGCGTCGTCGTGCTCCTGCCGCATCCGGGGCGGGTGGGCGAGATCGTCCCGGTGAACCTGCCGCGCCCGCGGAGCCTGGACATCAAGCGGACCGCCGAGTTCGCCGCGATCGTCGAGCACCTGTGGTCCCTCATCAAGACGGACGTCCTCGCCGAGAAGCTTGTCTGATCACCACCTCACCATCCCTTCCAGAAAAGAGTGAACTGCCATGAAACGCACCACCCTCGCCCGATCCCGCCGCCTCTCGGCCGGGGCCGCGCTCGTGCTCGCCGCAGCCGTCACCATCGTCGGCTGTGCGAGCCCTGCGCCGACCCCCAGCGAGCCCGCCCCGGGCGTGTCCGAGGACGCCGCACCGGCCCTGGAGAAGGACACCCTGACGTTCTCCTACTCCTCTGCTGTCCAGCAGCTGGAGAAGGTGCCGCTGCACCTCGCGCTGGAGAGTCTCGGCGATGCGGGCATCACCGCGACCGAGTCGTTCCACCAGAGCGGCGAGGACGGCGTGCAGGCCGTCGCCCGCGGTGAGTCCGACTTCGGCGTCGCCAACGCCCCGACGGTCTTCGCGGCCATCGGAAAGGGCATCCCGATCAAGGCCGTCGCAACCGCCTACTACCCCGCTTATGTGATGGTGGCCACCACCGACGTCGCCGACCCCTGCGGCCTCACGGGCAAGCGGGTCGGCATCCACGCGCAGGTGTCCGCCACGACGCTCTACACGAACATGGCCCTCGACGGCTGTGACGATGCCGGAGCGGACATCCTCGTCGTCCCCGGTTCTGCCGCGCGAGTCCAGGCCCTGATCGCCGGTCAGCTGGACGCCTCGGTCGTCCAGTTCGCCGATGTGCTCACCCTGGAGAACGAGGCGCCCGGCAAGTTCCACGTCATCTTCGACGTCGCCCGTGAGAACCTCGGGATCATCGACTCCGTGGTCTTCACGCACGTGGACACGGTGACCAACAGCCCGGTGTACGTGCAGACGTTCATCGACGCGCTCCTGGCCACGCACAACGCGATCTACGGCGACGAGGCCGGTCTTGCCGCCGCGATCGCGGAGGTCGTCCCCGAGACGAGCCTCGAGGTCGCCACCGAACTCGCCCGCATCTCGATCGAGGACCTGATCTGGCCGAAGGACGGCGGACTCAGCGACACGGAGATCGCCTCGACGCTGGCCGCCCTCGAGGCCGCGCAGATGATCGCGTCGGAGGACATGCCCACAGCCGAGGACTGCTGCACCGCAGTCTTCCTCCGCTGAGAAAGACAGAGCCCGAGATCGTGAACTCGTCAACAACCGCCTCGTCCAGAAGTCCGCGCAGACGAGGGGGCGCAGTTCGCGCCGAGGCGGCGTCAGGTTCCCCTGACGCCGCCTCGGCGGCTGGCCGCCCTCGCCGACTGTGGGTCTGGGGGATCCGGCTCGTTCTCCTCCTCGCGCTCCTCGCGCTGTGGCAGTGGTACGGCACCGCGACCGGAGGGCTCTTCGTCCCCTCGCTCACCAAGACGCTCTCCGTCTTCCCGGAGCTGATCAGCTCCGGGGTGCTGGGCGAGGCGCTCCTCATGAGCAACATCGCACTGATCATCGGCTATCCGCTGTCGGTGATCATCGGTCTCGCTCTGGGCTTCCTGATCGGCCGCAACCGGGTGGCGGACCGGGCGCTGTCCTACTGGCTGGACATCGCCATGGTGATCCCCATGGTCACCGTCGTCCCCATCGTCATCGTCGCCCTGGGGCTCAGCCTGGGCGCGCGCGTCTCCGTCGTGATGCTCTTCGCCCTGCCGGTGATCGCGCTGAACGCACGGGCCGCGGTGCGGGTGATCCAGACGCACCTGGTCGAGATGGCCGACTCCTTCGCCGCTACCCGCCGCCAGACGTGGACCGCCGTGATCCTGCCGGCGGCGATGCCGATGATCTTCACCGGACTGGGCATCGGCATCGGCCGTGCCATCTCCGGCATGATCATCATCGAGCTCATCCTCATCCCCGCAGGCCTCGGCGGGCTCCTGCTCGGGTTCAAATCCAGCTTCTCGGCGCCCGAGCTCTATGCGGTCACCCTCGTGATCGTCGTCCAGGGCGTGCTCCTGACGAGCCTGGCCCGCCTCGTCGAGAAACGCATCACCGCACGGATCCAGGGAGGTCGAGCATGAAGGCCGTCGGTCGGCTCCTCGCCAAGCGCGCGGACGTGGTGAGCGCTCTCGCCGTGCTCCTGGCATGGATCGTGATCTCGGAGGTCTGGCACCCGATGTGGCTGCCCACCGTCCCGTCGGTGCTTCGCGAGCTCTGGGAACTCGTTCAGGGGGGCGCCTTCGCTTTCCTCGGGGAGACGGGGCTCACGCTCCTGATCGGTCTGCTCGTGAGCTTCGTGATCGCCGGTGCCATCGCCAGCATCATGGCCGCGAGTCCCACGGTCGAGGAGGCGCTGCTCCCCTTCGTCAACGCCTTCCTGGCCACGCCGCACATCGCCCTCATCCCGGTGTTCACCTTCATCTGGGGCAACGGGGAGATCACACGCATCGTCACTACGGTGTCGTTCGCGCTCTCGCCGGTCATCCTCACCTGGGTGGCGGCGCTCAAGGCCGCGCAGCCGGATCACCTGGAGATGGGCAGCGCCTTCGGCGCCGGCGCCCTGGCGCGCACCCGCTTCATCCGGCTTCCCGCGGCGGTCTCGCCGATGATCGCCGGTGTGCGGATCGGCGTGATGCAGGGCATCAAGGGAGTGGTGAGCGCCGAGGTGATCATCGGTGTGGTCGGCATCGGCAAGCTCGTCACGACCGCCTCGCACACGTTCAACATGGCCCAGCTGTACGCCGTCGTCCTCCTCATCATCGCGCTGTCGGTGCTCGTCTACGTCTTGCTGACCCGGATCGAGCAGTCGGTGACGCGCTGGAACGGCTGAGCGGGAGGTGAACCGCGACAGCGCGGTCACGATCACCGCGACCGCCTCCGCGGTGATCGTCCTCCTCGGCGTCCAGGGCATCGCCCCGGTCACCCCGGACATCCGCGACGAGTTCGGGCTGGACGTGTCGAGCCTCTCGGCCTTCACGTTCGTCTACGTGCTCGGCGCCGCCGTGTTCGGCTTTCCGATGACAGGGCTGGCCGACCGGATCGGCATCCGCCCCGTGCTCGTCGGATCGCTGGGCGTCTTCGGCGTGCTCGGCATCGTCGGGGCGCTGTCCACGGACTATCTCCTGCTGTTGGGGGTGCGGTTGGTGCAGGGCTCCGCCTTCGGCGCGGTCATCGCGCTCACCGTGGTGCTCACCTCGGTCGAGGGCAGTCCTCTGGAGACCGCCCGGCGCCTGCGCAGCCGCACCATCGCGATGGCGATGGGGGAGGCGCTCCTGCCCTTCGTCGTAGGACTCATCGCATCGAGCCTCAGCTGGCGAGCTGGCTTCGCGCTGCAGAGCCTGGCCATCGCGGCGGCTGCGGCCTGCCTGCTCGTCATCCCCGCGGAGGTCCGCAACCCTGCGGCGCGCAAGGGCGGTGCGATGGGTCTGGCCCTGCGGACGCTGGCGACACCCTTCGGAGCGGCTGCGCAGCTGCCCGCGCTCGCGCGCTTCATCGTGAAGTTCTCGATCCTCACCTATGTGCCCGTGATCGTGGCCGACACCCTCGGCCTGGATGCGGCGGCGACCGGCGCGATCATCGGCGCGAGCGCCCTGGTCGCCGTGGGGGCGGCCGCGATCGCCCCCACCGTGCTGGCGAGGCTGGGCACCGGGGGCGCGGTGTCGGTCGCACTGGCTCTCGCCGCCGCACCGCTGCTGTTCATGCCGCTGGTGGCGGCGCCCGTGCCGCTCATCGCGATCATGGTGCTCTCCGGCGTCGGCGACGGCCTGCTGGGCGTTTTCATCAACGTCCTCGCCAGTGCGGCGGCCCCCGCCGGGGCCCGCGCCGCCTACCTCGGGCTCTCGGGCTCGCTGCGCAACGGCGCCAAGGTGCTGGCGCCCGCCGGCATCAGCGTGCTCCTGCTCGTCATGCCGGTGGCCGCGACGCTCCTCGTCGCCGGCGCCGTGGGGCTCCTCCCGCTGGCGGCGATCCCCGTCGTCGTCCGGGGGATGGGCGGCTCGCGCTCTGACTGAGAGCCCCGCGCGGGTTCTCAGCCGAACAGCAGCGTCAGCACGGTCGCGCCGCCGCCGACGAGGATCATCGAGATGATGACGGTCCAGGCGACGATGCGGATGCGGCGGCTGCGGCGCTCGCCGATGTCGCCGTAGTCCTCACTGAGTTTGCTCATGCGGGGTTCTCCGTCACGGTCGGGCCGAATGCCGCGGGCAGGGTCGCCTGCGAGGTCTCGCGCAGCTCGGCGGCGGTGAGGGTGAAGTAGTCCTGCACCTCGAGCGCCGCGCCGCCTGGCTGGGTGTCGGTGACGCCGATGCGCAGCACCGGGTAGCCGCGTCCCTCGCACAGCCCACGGAATTTCACGTCGTCCTCGCGCGGGACGGTGACGATGACGCGTCCGGTCGACTCGGAGAAGAGGGCGGATGCCGCATCCACTCCGTCGCGCTCCATCAGCTCGGTCAGCCATACCCGGGCGCCGACGCCGAAGCGCAGCACGCCCTCGGCGAGGGCCTGGCCGAGGCCGCCGGCCGACAGGTCGTGCGCCGAGGAGACGAGTCCTTCGACGGATGCCGCGTGCAGCAGCCCCGCCAGCGTGCGCTCCGCGGCGAGGTCGACCTTTGGCGGGCGTCCGCCGAGGTGCGAGTGCACGGTCTCGGCCCAGGCCGAGCCGCTGAGCTCGGTGGAGGTGGTGCCGAGGAGGTAGATGTTCTCACCGGCGTCCTGCCAGCCCGAGGGTACGCGGCGGGCGACGTCGTCGATGATGCCGAGCACGCCGACGAGCGGCGTCGGGTGGATCGGAGTGTCGCCGGTCTGGTTGTAGAAGGAGACGTTGCCGCCGGTGACCGGAGTGCCCAGCTCGTAGCATCCGTCGGCGAGGCCATCGACGGTCTGCCCGAACTGCCACATGACCTCGGGGTTCTCGGGGGAGCCGAAGTTCAGGCAGTCGGTGATGGCGGTGGGGACGGCGCCGGTGACGGCGACGTTGCGGTAGGCCTCGGCCAGGGCCAGCTGCGCGCCGGCGTAGGGGTCGAGCTGCGTGTAGCGGCCGTTGCAGTCGGTGGAGATCGCGAAGCCCAGGCCCGACTCCTCGTCGACGCGGATCATGCCGGCGTCGTCGGGGAAGGCCAGTGCCGTGTTGCCGAGCACGTAGTAGTCGTACTGGTTGGTGACCCAGCTCTTGTCGGCGAGGTTCGGCGAAGCGAGGAGGGCGAGGAACTGCTCGCGGAGCGCGGCCGGGTCGTTGTCGCGGGGGAGGTTCTCCGCGGCATCCGCCTGCAGCGCATCGATCCACGTCGGGTAGGCGACGGGACGATCGTAGACGGGGCCGTCGACCGCGACCGTGGAGGGGTCGACGTCGACGATGCGCTCGCCCTGCCAGTCGATGACGAGGCGGCCGTCGCCGGTGACCTCGCCGAGGACGCTGGTCTCGACGTCCCACTTGGCGACGACCTCGAGGAAGGCGTCGAGCTTCTCCGGCGAGACGATGGCCATCATGCGCTCCTGCGACTCGCTCATGAGGATCTCTTCGGCCGTCAGCGTGGGGTCGCGCAGCAGCACGTTGTCGAGCGAGACGTGCATGCCGCTGTTGCCGTTGGCGGCGAGCTCGCTGGTCGCGCAGGAG